>JAGCNZ010000124.1 GCA_017645655.1 Bacteroidaceae bacterium
ATATCCGAAGGAGCAGGAGCGCGGCTATGCTTCGACCGAGGATCTCTATGTGCCCGGCTACTTCGAGTTTAGCATCTCGAAGGGCGAGAGCGTGGTCTTTGCCGCTGGCCTCGAGGAAATCAATACCGACACGCTGGCCGACCTTGCAGACTTCGAGGTAAGCGTTCGCACGCCTCGCGACAACTTCTATAATACCCTTGTGAATAGTGCCCATCAGTTCATCGTTCATCGTGAACACGAGGACTATGTATTGGCCGGCTATCCGTGGTTCAAGTGCAGAGCTCGCGACATGTTTGTCTCGCTGCCTGGCTTGACTTTGACCAACAACGAAGTGGATAAGTTCGAGGCTGTCATGAAGACGGCTGAGAAAGCCATACGTGAGTTCATAGAAGGCAAGAAGCTGACCGTCAGCGTGACAGAGATAGAACATCCCGATGTCTTGCTTTGGGCTGTCTGGTGCATCCAGCAGTACGCGAACTTCGTCAGCACGGAGAAGTGCATTGAGAAGTATGGCCGTTTGCTCTTGGACATCATGGAGTGGCTCCGTGCAGGAGGTCATCCTAACTTCCATGTTGAGAAGAACGGCCTCGTCAGTTGCGAAGGAAAAGACAAAGCAGTCACTTGGATGAACAGTAGTGCTGGTGGTCGTCCTATCGTACCGAGAACTGGTTTCATTGTCGAGATTAATGCACTCTGGTACAACGCCCTGATGTTCTCAGCAGAGGTCTGCCGCATCATGAAGGACAAGAAGTCTGTCAAACAACTTGAAACAGCTGCCCAACTTTGCGAGAAGAACTTTGCTCCGATGTTCATGAACGAGCACGGCTACCTCTGCGATTACTGCGTGGACGGTTATCGCGACTATGACGTTCGCCCGAACATGGTCTTCGCTATAGCACTTGACTACTCCCCTCTCGACAGAGTACAGCAGAAGAGCGTGCTCGACTATTGCACGAAGGAACTCATCACGCCGAAAGGCATGCGCTCGCTTTCGCCGAAGAGTCACGGCTACAACCCGATGTATGTTGGTCCGCAAGTGCAACGCGACTACGCTTATCACCAGGGAACGGCATGGCCTTGGCTCGCTGCCTTCTACATGGAGGCCTGCCTGAAGATATTCCGATATAGCAAGCTGAGCTATGTGGACCGCTTGCTGGTGGGCTACGAGGAAGAACTCTTCTACCATTGCATCGGCACGATTCCGGAACTTTTCGACGGCAACCCGCCTTTCCACGGTCGAGGCGCCATCAGCTTCGCTATGAATGTCTCGGGCATCATGCGCATCGTGAAACTGCTCGACAAGTATAACGAAGAATGACATTAAGAAACATAAAAAGGACTAAAACGAGTTAATTCACATGACTGTCCGCAGACCTCTCGAAAACGAGGCACGTTAAGTTTGAAATTATTACACGTTATATTTAAAATATTACACGTTATATTTAAAATATTACACGTTAAGTTTGCCAACTACCCACGTGACGTTTTCCGACTCGGCAAGTCGCATGAGAATCAACACGCTTAAATAAGTATCAGTAATGAAAGTTCTAATGTTCGGATGGGAGTTCCCTCCCAAGATATACGGCGGTCTTGCAGTAGCAAGCTACGGCATCACCAAGGGATTGAGCCTGCAGGGAGATGTCGAGACGACCTTCTGCATGCCAAAGCCTACAGGACAAGAGGAGAAGTTCCTCAAGATAATTAACATGAGCCAAGTGCCTGTCGTATGGCGCGACGTATGGTACGACCACATCAAGGACCGCTTCGTAGGGCATACGGCAGAAGACTACTATCGCTTCCGCGACCATCTCTATGCGGACTTCAACTACCTGCAAGGGCTCGACGACATGGGGTGCATCGGTTTTGCCGGAGGCTATCCCGGCAACCTGCATGAAGAAATCAACAACTTCTCCATCATCGCCGGCGTGCTTGCAAGAAGCGAGCAGTTCGACCTCATCCACGCACACGACTGGCTTACCTACCCTGCTGGCGTTCATGCCAAGATGGTGAGCGGTAAGCCTCTCTGCATTCACGTGCATGCCACAGACTTCGACCGCTCTCGAGGCAAGGTGAACCCCACAGTCTATAGCATCGAGAAGAACGGCATGGACCATGCAGACTGCATCATGTGTGTGAGCGAACTGACCCGCCAGACCGTCATCAATCAATATCATCAAGACCCTCGCAAGTGCGTAGCAATGCACAATGCCGTCTATCCGCTCGACGAGGAGATTCGCAACATCGTGCCCAACAAGAAGAAGGGCGAGAAGGTAGTTACATATCTGGGGCGCATCACGATGCAGAAAGGCCCGGAGTATTTCCTCGAAGCAGCTAAGAGAGTGCTCGAGCGCAGCCGCAACATCAGGTTCTGCTTTGCAGGAAGCGGCGACATGATGAGCGCCATGATAGAGCTTGCAGCAAGCTACGGCATAGCCGACCGCTGCCACTTCCCAGGCTTCCAGCGTGGCAAGCAAGTCTATGAGTGCTACAAGAACAGCGACGTCTTCGTGATGCCCTCCGTCAGCGAACCATTCGGCATCGCTCCGCTCGAAGCCATGCAATGCGGTTGCCCGTCCATCATTTCGAAGCAAAGCGGTTGCGGCGAGATACTCCGCAACGTCATCAAGGTTGATTACTGGGATATCGATGCGATGGCCGACGCCATCTATAGCATCTGCCAGAATGACGCCCTGCACGACTACATGGCAGAAGAAGGCATGAAGGAGGTTGACCAAATCACCTGGGAAAAGGTCGGCCTGCGCATCCGCGAGTGCTACAACCAGCTAACCGGTCGCGGATGGTTCGACAACGGGGAATACCTCAATGCCGTCAAGAACATCTAAAGCTTATACATTATATATAATAAAAAGAAATCGTAATTGGTAAATGATTAAATAGTAAATGATATGAAAACTATTTGCTTATACTTCGAGATACACCAGCCGATTCATCTCAAGCGCTATCGTTTCTTCGACATTGGTACAGACCATTATTACTATGATGACTACGAGAACGAGCGCGTCATTGGCGAACTCTTCGAGAAGAGCTACAAGCCTGCCCTGCAGACGATGCTCGACATGATTGCCGAGAACGGAAAGGCCTTCAAGGTTGCTTTCAGCATCAGCGGCGTTTCGCTGGAACTCATCGAACAGTACGCTCCCGAAATGCTCGACCTCCTCGGCAGACTTGCTGCGACGGGCTGCGTCGAGTTCCTTGCCGAGCCCTACAGCCACGGACTTTCCTCTTTAGGCAACGTCGACAACTTCATCGCCGAGACGAAGCGTCAGGCAAAGAAGATTAAACAACTCTTCGGACAAAGCCCGAAAGTGTTCCGCAACAGCTCACTCATCTACGACGACGAGATTGGAGCCATGGTTGCCGACATGGGATTCAAGGGCGTGATGGTAGAGGGCGCAAAGCACATCCTCGGATGGAAGAGCCCGCACTACATCTACTCCTGCGCTCAGGACTCTCGTCTCTCGCTCATCCTTCGTGACTACAAGCTGAGTGATGACATAGGACTTCGTTTCAACGATGCTTCCTGGTCGGAATATCCGCTGATGGCCGACAAGTGGCTCAGCTGGGTTGCAGCTCTGCCCGAAGGCGAGAACGTGGTGGGCATCATGATGGAGCTCGCCGCGCTCGGCTACTATCAGCCGCTTGGCAGCCACATTCTCGACTTCTTCCGCGCTCTTCCTAAACTTGCAGGAAAGATGGGCATTCAGTTCGCCACGCCTTCCGAGGTGCTTGCCAAGAACAAACCCGTCAGCCCACTCGAGGTCATCTATCCCGTCAGCTGGAACGACGAGGAGCGCGACACCAGCAGCATGCTCGGCAACGGTATGCAGCGTGAGGCCTTCAACAAGCTCTACGACGAGAACATCGTGGGCCGTATCCTTGCTTCCCGCGACCGCCGCATTCAGCAGGACTGGGACCGCCTGCAGGCAACCGACAACTTCCGCTTCATGACAACAAAGAACAATGGCATGGGCACAAATCGCGGCATCTACGACAGCGAGTACGATGCTTTCACAAACTACATGAACATCCTGGGCGACTTCCTGAAGCGCGTCAAAGACATGTTCCCCGATACCGTCGAGAACGACGAGCTGAACAGCCTCTACACGCAGATTGCCAACATGGGCGAAGAGCTCAGCGTCAAGGACAATGAGATAAGCCGGCTCCGTGCTCGCCTGAAGAAGTTGGGCTCAGAAGAAGTGGAAACACCTAAAGTGGAAGATAAGCCGGCTCCTGCTAAAAAGCCTGCAGTTAAGAAGGCTCCAGCCAAGAAGCCTGTAGCTAAGAAAGCAGCACCTAAGGCAAAGCCCGAGGCTAAGAAGCCTGCTCCAAAGAAAGCACCTGCGAAGAAAGAACCTGCGGCCAAGAAAGCTCCTGCGAAGAAGGCGAAGGCAGCTCTCAAGCCTAAGACTAAATGAAAATTCCCATACTTAGCATCAACGGCTCCGATAGCACTGGTCAGTCAGGCATCGGGGCCGATATTCAAACCATCGCAGCCTTGGGCGGGTATGCCGTGACGGCGATAACGTGCGCCGGGGACTACGCCTTGCCATCAAATGTGGTGGTGGAACAAACCGCATCTGTTATTGAAAGCGTGCATCCGAAAGCCATTAAAGTTGGCCTGGTGACGGACGGCGAGACAGTGCGGCGGTTGCGCGACGAGGTCATTGCTTGCCGACGGCTTGTCATTGCGCCTGGCATTTTCGATGCAGAGGGCAAGCAGATGATTGGCGATGATGTCGTAAAAGCCATCGTCCGTCACCTTGTTCCTGAAGCCTTGCTCCTGATGCTGCGATGCAGAGATGCCGAGAAGATGCTTGGCATCTCCATCAAAACCGACGACGACATGCTGGAGGCTGCCCGTCTGCTCCACGAGATGGGAGCCGAATGGGTGCTTCTTCGCGGAGCCCGTCACACCAAAGGGCGCCTCACAGCCCTCCTTTCCAACTCTTCAGCTTTTCACTTTTTCACCTCTTACAACGTTGATGGCTGGCAGCGGCATGGCGTGGCAGCAGCTCTCTCAGCAGCCATTACCACGCGGCTCGGAATGGGCGACGATGCGCCGACTGCCATTCGCAATGCCCACGACTTCATCCACTCGCAGGTCGTTTATGCTAAAACCGACGAGACGGGCGGCCGCGCCATCGACATTTACAACAGCTTCGTCTCGCTCGTCGCCGAACATTACCGCAAGGCCCACGACGTCGCCTTTTATGCCGACCGTCTCTGCATCACGACGCGCTACCTGTCGCAAATAACAGACAGAGTCGTCGGCAAGTCGCCCAAACAAATCATCGCCGACTACCTACTGAGCGAAGCGCGGACCTATCTCGACACTACCCGTCTCAGTATCCAAGAGGTTGCCGACCGCCTCGGCTTCTCCTCCCAGGCACTTTTCTGCAAGTTCTTCAAGTCGCAGGAGAAGACATCGCCCAGCGACTACCGCAACAGATGAAGAAAGCCCCACGTGTGTGAGGCTTCTTTTATCTCATTAGAATCTGAGGGCGCGCGGGCTTCGGTGGATGTACTGGCTGATGATGTGGCTCAAAGGTGGCTGGCCGTCGGTGACGCGTTCCAGTATCATCCAGTCGATACCGATGTCGGTGTGCTGTTCCACGGCAATGCGGTCCTTCGTGAGCCACTTCACCTGATGTGTGACATCATTATATGTATAGGATTTCTTCCCGTCGTATGTAGCATTGACCACAAAGCCACCGCCTCTATCCACGCGCACGACGTGCTTCGGAGAGAGAATCATAAAGTCGTTGAAGTATCTGCTCTGTGTGTACTCTTCGTGCAGCTTGGGCAGTCGCTTCTTGACATCGCGAAGTTCGTCCACCATGCCAATCATGCGCCAAGTGCCTGTCAGAGGGTTCTTTGCATCGACCTCTGCCTTGCCGCTCATCGCGTCGAAGCAGGCACGGCTCTCTGCCGTGTATTGCCCCGACTGGTACTTCTCCACGCACCAATCGTTTTCGGGAAAAATCATGTGACCTCGGAAGTCGCTCCACCACTTCTCCGAGAAGTGCTCGGCATTGCTGTCATAAATCAGGATGCTCTTGTCGTCGTCCGACTTGGGCTGGTCGCCCGTGTAGTTGAAGACCTGATGGTCGTTGTTGTTCATCGTGAAGACGTTGTTCCGCTGAAAGACGACCATGAGGGTCAGGCTGTCGGTGCAGATCTTGTACTGGTGGAAGGGGGAGTTCACCTCACCGTTCTTGCCGACGAGCGTCATCAGCCTGTAGATGCCGCGAGGGTTTTCCGTCTGTGCCGCAGCTCCCAAAGCCAGGAAGACGAGCAGCGATGCGAGGATAGATTTCTTCATTGTGTTTCGGTTTTATAGTTTGAAAACATAATCAATAAATCGGGAGCGTCAGGAGTTGCTGCTTGAGGACGAGTGCCATGCGACGGTGGCCTTCGTCGTTGGGATGGAGGCGGTCGTCGTTCGCGTCCATGAAGAACTGGGCATACTCGTCCATCAGAGGATAAAGGCCGCAGAGTGCAGCCAAGTCAATCACAGGCACTGCCCAAATGTTGCCAGCTTCCTTCACGGACTGGATGTAGGCATCGAGGTACTCGCCGCACTTGTTGGTGAAGTCCTCACGCGGCTGCCAGTTTCTGTCGCCGGCATGGAAGTCCGAACGGTGGATGGGTGTGAGCATCACAATCTGTTTGGTCGGATAGAGGCGCTTCACATAATCAAGCGCCTTGTTGATGCGTCCGCGATAGGTTGAGTCGCACATCACAGGGAAGCGATGCCAACGGTCAACCATGTGCTTCGGCTCGCCGATGCCTGCCATCACACGTTCCGGGCGTTCCGTGAACCACTCGCCGATAGGTACGCCAGCATTGTAATCGTTGGTACCGATGAAGATGAGTATGGCATCCACCTCATCGCCATGTTCAGCCTTGAGCTTGTCGGCCTGACGCTGGATGCTGTTCCATTGCCAGCCGCTGACACCATAGACGTAGGGCGTGATGGAGAGCCAGTCCTGAAGGAAATGCCAATACTTGAGTTTCGAGCCTTCGTTGTTCGGGTCGGTGATAGAGTCGCCAAAGTAAGCCACACGCTTGCCCTTCCAAGGATGTTCCATAACAGCCTGCGCACCTGCGCCGACCGACATCATAGCGACGAGAAGATAAATCAGAAACCGTTTCATAGACTTGTATGTGCTTTAATTCCGACTGCAAAGATAGCAAATTTATATGAAACAATGTGCAATAAGACAAAAAAAGTTGAAACTGTTCAGGAGTGAGCTCGCCGAAGCACCTATGTCTGCATCCTTGTTCATTTTGGTTACAGCTACACATTATATATAATATGTAATCCTATCAAAATAGAGCAGAGAGCAAATCTTCTATTGCTCCCTGCTCTTCATTTGGTATCTTACCATTCTATGTCCCAAAGATTAACGGACTCGTCGCCGAGGAAATTCTTGTCTTCTTCGGAGCATGTCTTTACCAAATGGGAACGGATGGTTGTCCGTTCCCGTTTTTGTCTTTACCTTTGCAGCAGAAAAAAGCCTCACCCCCAACCCCCTTTAGGGGGAAATGTAAATAGCCAAATTATTAATTCGTAAATAAATAGTAAATCGTAAATTGTAAAATTGTAAATTGAAATGGTGGAAGACAGGACAACACTTAACCGTCAGTTGGCACAGATGCTGAAGGGCGGAGTGATTATGGATGTGACGACGCCCGAGCAGGCACGAATTGCCGAAGCTGCCGGGGCGTGTGCAGTAATGGCATTGGAACGCATACCTGCAGATATCAGGGCTGCTGGTGGCGTGAGCCGCATGAGTGACCCCAAGATGATTAAAGGCATACAGGAGGCTGTGACGATTCCCGTGATGGCGAAGTGCCGTATCGGACATTTTGCAGAAGCTCAGATACTTGAGGCAATCGAGATTGACTACATTGACGAGAGCGAAGTGCTCTCGCCTGCGGACGACATCTACCACATCGACAAGCGGAAGTTCCGCGTGCCGTTCGTCTGCGGAGCGAAGGACTTGGGTGAAGCGCTCAGACGCATCAACGAGGGCGCCACGATGATACGCACCAAAGGCGAACCTGGCACGGGCGACATCATTCAGGCCGTCCGCCACATGCGCTTGATGCAAAGCGAGATACGTCGGCTCGTCTCGCTAAACGACGACGAACTCTACGAGGCAGCAAAGCAGCTGCGCGTGCCTTTCGACCTTGTACAATACGTTCACGAGAACGGTAAGCTGCCCGTCGTGAACTTCGCAGCCGGAGGTGTTGCCACGCCTGCCGATGCTGCCCTCATGATGCAGCTTGGCGCAGAAGGCGTCTTCGTAGGCAGCGGCATCTTCAAGAGCGGCAATCCCGAGAAGCGAGCACAAGCCATCGTAAAGGCCGTCACGAACTACGACAACCCTGCCGTCCTGGCAGAACTTAGCGAAGACCTTGGCGAAGCAATGGTCGGCATCAACGAGAGCGAAATAGAGTTGCTGATGGCGGAGAGGGGGAAGTAAGCTGGCCCCCTCCCCGCTCCCCCTTTGGGGGAGTGCTTAGGAAGGGAATGCATATAATAAGAGCGTTGGTATGAAAATAGCTATCTTAGCTTTACAAGGAGCTTTTGCTGAACACGAACAGATGCTCAGGCAGCTTGGGGTTGAGACAATACTAATAAGAGAACATTGGGAAGATGCCTCAGGTCTCATCATTCCAGGTGGCGAGAGCACGGCCATGATGCGCATCATGAAGGACGAAGGGCTGTTTGAACCGCTCCGACAGGCAATTCTGGACGGACTTCCTGTGCTCGGAACTTGTGCGGGTCTCATTATGCTCGACCGTAATCACCTCGACGTGATGGACATCAAGGCTCGCCGGAATGCTTATGGCAGGCAGTTAGGGAGCTTCAACACGGAAGAGGAATTCAAGGGCATCGGCAAGGTTCCCATGACTTTCATCCGCGCTCCTTACATCGAGGAGGCTGGTCCAGAGGTTGAGATTCTTGCCCGCGTCGATGGCAAAGCCGTTGCTGCACGACAAGGGAACATGCTCGTGACCGCCTTCCACCCTGAGCTGACGGACGATACTCGCATACATAAACTATTCCTCTCAATAGTCGCGAGTGCAAACACGGCACGTTAACTTTGCAAAGTTAACACGTTAAGTTTGCAAAGATGGCTAGGGTTGTTGAGAGATGACCCTAGCCTACTTTCTCAAGACATGCTGGTCAATCTGTGCGGCAATCTCGCCAGCAAGGCCGCCATCATAGCCCACGCGAAGCTGGATGGTGGGGTGCTGCGGGTCTTTCGTCGCGATAACCACAGCGTATTCGTCAATCGTATAAGGTGTCGCCATGTTCTTCGACATCACACCCTCCAAGTCGCTCAGCCTCATCTCCTCGCCGCAGACAATCACCTTATCCTGCGCCTTGTAGAAGAGCATCAAGGCTTGCAACTCGTTGGCCCTCGTCGGACTAAGCACCACGACATCATCTGCCTGCCCATACTTCGCCTCGACTTCCTCGATATTGGCGTAGGTGACACGCTTCGGAGCAGCCTTTTCCAGCCGATCTATGAAGAAATAACCGATGGGAATGGCAAGCAGGAGCAGCAACAGATAAGGCCCCGCATACAAGGCCAGCAGCACAATCGCAACGGCAGGAAGAATGACAGCTCGCTTCATAGTGTTTGGTTCTTTATTGTATATTATGACTCGTCGGTCAGAGGCAAAGCGTCTGCATCCTGACTCTCCACTTGTTTGATGTAATCGGAGGCGCGTTCGGAAGAAATCACGCTGCGTCCCAAACGGCGTTCCATCGTCCTGCGGGCATCGAGAGCCACTTCGCCGCCTTCCTTCGCAATACGCTTGTTCTCCTCCATCGACTGCGGATTCGACTGCCGCGAGTACTCCGTGGTGGCAACCTCGGCAAGCGTGTTCAGGGCAAGCTCAATGTTGGTCATGTTGTCGCGAAGGTTCTGCTTGGTCAACCCCTTGTGGTGCTTGTACTCGCCCGTCGTCATTCCGCTCCAGGCTTTGGTCAGGATGTTGGTCAGGATGGCGAAATCTCTCTGCTCGTGAACGCCGGAACGATGCCACTCGTCGGTCAGCTCCTTGCGCATCTCGATGGAGCGCATCCGCTCGTTTATCCATTTGTCGCTGTAACCCTGGCGGCGGTAGTCTTCTACTGCCATTTGGAATGTCAGCTCAGGGTCAATCATCTGGTCGATTCGCTGGGCACCGACCTCGGCCAACCAAGCCTTTACCGGCTCCGCTTTCTTCGAGGGAATGGACTGGATGAGGCGGAAGATGCCTTCTAAATCAGCTGCTTGAGTCTTGCGTCTTTTACCATCTGGAGCGAGCATTTCAACAGGGGTACAAATTGTACCCCACTTGGAATTAAGCTCCGGATCACGTACACGCATCCGTTTGATATACTGCTTCACATCCACACTATCCGTTAGGACTTGTACGATGTCTGCTACTGCGAAATAGTATTTCTCTTGCTCCGCATCCCAAACAATGCGGACTTTCCTGCCCTCAAACAGCTGTATGGCAAAGTTCTCGTTCATAATAATCTATCTTTTCCGCTTGCAAAGATACGAAGAAAAAATGGAAAAACAAAACAAAAGAAAAGGTGAAAAACCGTCCCAAGCTCTTCACCTTTTCAATTTTCGCCTTTTACACTTTTATATCCAGGTAGCTCTTCAGGGCATCGACATAAGCCGTGAAAGCCTTCTGCCCCTTTGCCGTGATGCGACAAATCGTGCAAGGACGCTTGCCCTTGAACGTCTTCTTGACCTTGATATAACCCGCTGCCGACAGTTTCTCTATTTGAACGCTCAGGTTGCCTGCCGTCGCTCCCGTCTGCTCCTTGATGTATGGGAACTCGGCCTCCTCGTCGGCAATGAGCAAAGACATTACCGCGAGTCGCAACTCAGCGTGCAATAACGGGTCTAATGGTTGGAAAGACATACTACTTTTGCTTTTTAAGCATCCAGCCCGGGAGCATCAGGCCGACAAGTGCAAAGAGGAAGATAAACCCGCAAGGCTGGATGAGACTCAACTTGGCAAACTCTGTAGGTGGCAAGAGACGACCTAATAAAACCGAGAATAAACCACATTTCAATATCACGAAGGACAGCAATCCGAACCATACCAACGAGCTTTTCTTCAAGATCAGACCTGTTATGCTTACCGCCACAGCCAGCAAGGTAATGACAGTTGGCGTTATGTGCATCCCAGCATAAAGAAAGACTTCGGGACTCTCATAGTGTTGCAAAACGATATTCCATACGGTAGCAATAACGGAATAAACAAGCGCGAAGGCCAAGATGGTGTACCACGTCTTCTTGACCAACATGCCTACAAAACTCTCAGGAACAGGCACTCGGTTTCGGTTAATGTACTTCATCACCAGCCAAATAACGACAGGCAGGGCGAACCAAAGCAAATGAAAAAGAGGTGTCCAACTCAAAAGGTTGGCACTTGCTACGATAACAGACATTATCATCGCTATCAAACCCGTTACGAAAAGCCACTGCCCCGTATCTTTCGACACAGCTCGGCGACTCTTTTCAATCTGCTCGGTGATAATCTCAAGACTGCGCTCAGCAGTCAGCTCCATGTTTTCTTCCATAGTTTCTTGTGTTAAGTTGTTATTATTAAAGTGTTTCGACATGTTTTATAACATTCGACGCTGCAAAGGTAAACAAGTTTATATTATAAACCAAACGTTTTACAAGAAATCTTTCGATTTGTTGCATTATTTAACATTTCGTGAGAAAAAAACTCTCATCTTTAATCTCTAATCTCTAATCTTTTTCGTATCTTTGCAGTCGAAACACTATATAAATATAATAAGGTATGGGAAAGTTTAGTTTGATGGCATTGCCCTACGAGGCAGATGCCTTGGAGCCGGTAATCAGTAAAGACACGATTAGCTTCCATCACGGCAAGCATCTTGCTGCCTACGTCAATAACCTCAACGCACTTCTTCCTGGCAGCGGATTCGAGGAAGCAAGCCTCGAGGAGATTGTCTGCAAGGCAAGTGGCGGCATTCTCAATAATGCGGGACAAATCTTGAACCACGAACTCTACTTCCGTCAGCTTGCATCTAAGCCGACGAAGGCAGAGCCTACGGGTGCTTTGGCTGAGGGAATTAAGCGCGACTTCGGTTCGTTCGAGGCTTTCAAGGACGAGTTCCAGAAGAAGGGAGCGACCCTTTTCGGCTCAGGTTGGGTGTGGCTCTCGGCAGACAAGGACGGCAAACTTGTCATCACGCAAGAGGTGAATGCTGCCAATCCCGTGCAGAAAGGCCTCACGCCTCTGCTGACCTTCGATGTTTGGGAACATGCTTACTACCTCGACTACCAGAATCGTCGCCCTGACCATCTTGCTGCGCTTTGGAAGATTATTGACTGGAACGTTATAGAGGAAAGGTTGAAAAGGTGAAGCCCCCTCCCAACCTCCCCCAAAGGGGAGGAGAAAAATGGTCAATGGTCAATGGTGAAAAGGTAAAAAAAGAAAAGGTGAAAAGCAAGAAGACCAATGGAAGAAATCAAGATATATCATTCGCTTTGGCGGGCGCTGCTGCTCATTTTGGCGTGCATCCTCTTCGTCCTTGCCGGCATCTTTATCCTCCACATGCACAGGAACATGTTTCATCTGGTGGCGGGATGGGTAAGCATCTTGTTCTTCGGGTTCTGTGGCATTGCGTTTCTCTTTTCGTTCCTGAAGGAAAGGCTCTTCGATCAGCCGCACCTGACCATTACCGACGAGGAACTCATCTACCGAAGAGTGAAGACGTCACATGTCCGCTTTGCCGACGTCGCTTCCTTCGAGGTCAGGAAGCTTGGTGATAACAAGTTCATTGCCATCAACTACAAGCCCAACGTGGAACAACAAAAGATGCAGGACGCCAGCATCTTCGGCTACCTCCTCCGTTCCATGAACAAGCGCCTCATCAATGCCCAGGAGTCTATCTCCGTTTCAGACATCAGCATGAAGGCAAACGAGTTGTGCCATTTGTTGAACGAAAGATTAAAACGTACTTGATTAAGATTAAAGATTAAGGATTAAAGATTAAAGATTGGTTGTTTTGCTGCTAGCCATCACTATCAGCCTTAATCCGTAATCCATAATCTTTAATCCCCAATATTAAAATGGAACGAAACAGCGAACTGCGTACGGCATGGGACTTCGTCGAGAATACCGGGCGAAGCATCTTCCTGACAGGCAAGGCGGGGACGGGCAAGACGACGTTCCTCAAGGCTGTCATGGAGCGCTCTCGCAAGCGGCCAATTGTGGTCGCTCCTACAGGCGTGGCAGCCATCAACGCAGGCGGCGTCACCATCCATTCCTTTTTCCAACTGCCCCTTTCGCCCTACGTGCCTGGTGCCAAAGTTGAGAGCAAGTTCGACTTCAGCAAGGAGAAGCGCAAGATTATCGCTTCGATGGACTTGCTCATCATTGACGAAATCTCGATGGTTCGCGCGGATTTGCTCGACGCTATCGACGCTGTGCTGCGTCGTTTCCGCGAACATGGCGAGCCCTTTGGCGGCGTGCAACTGCTCATGATTGGTGACTTGGCACAGCTCACGCCTGTCGTCACGCCCGAAGACGAACAGATTCTCAAGCCTTTTTACGACACGCCGTACTTCTTCGGCTCGAAGGCTTTGCAGCAAATCGACTACGTAACGATTCAGTTGAGTCACATCTACCGTCAGCAGGACGAAGCCTTCATCTCCCTGCTGAGCGAGGTTCGCAGCGGACATCCCACTGCAGAAGCGCTCACGAAACTCAATACGCGATGCGATTCGGCATTTTCCCCCAACCCGAAAGAGCCGTACATCCGCCTCACTACGCACAACAACATCGCCAACAACTACAACGAGTCGGAGCTGCAAAAGCTGCCTGGCTATGCCTATACTTATCGTGCGGAAATCAAGGGCACGTTCCCCGATTACTCCTACCCCACGGCTGAGACGCTCGTCCTGAAAGAAGGAGCACAGGTGATGTTTGTGAAGAACGACCCATCCGGCGAGCATCGTTACTACAACGGACGCATCGGTCGGGTTCAGGAGGCGAGCGACAGCAGGCTGAGCGTCTATTGTGAAGGCGACTCGGAAGCCATCGAGGTGGAGCCTTTGGAATGGGAAAACACGCGCTACACCTTGAACGAGAAGACGCGCGAGATTGAGTCGGAGGTGCAGGGAACATTCAAACAGTTGCCTTTACGCTTGGCTTGGGCCATCACAATCCACAAGAGCCAAGGCCTCACGTTCGACCGCGCCATCATCGACGCCAACATGAGTTTTGCGCCCGGGCAGGTCTATGTTGCCCTGAGCCGCTGCCGCACGCTCGAAGGCCTTGTGCTTGCCAAGCCACTCGACACGCGAGCCGTCATGAGCGACCAGCGTGTCGAAAGCTACATCTCGCGCCAAGAGAGCGAGGCAGAAAGGAGCATCAGCCAGCTGCCCCAGCTCAAGCAGGAATACGAGCGCTTCCTCCTGCTCCAACTCTTTGACTTCCGTTCCATCCTTTACCTTGAAGAGTCGATGATGCGGCTGTTCAACGAGTTCTTCTATCACAGCCACGCCTCACTCACGCAGCAGCACAATCAGGCTTTGCAGGGCATTCGCGAGCGCGTCATAGCCGTTGCCGACAAGTGGCGACAACTGATTCAGTCGATGTCCATCGAAGCCTTGCACGACAAAGACTTCCTTGAACGTGTGAAGCGCAGCACTGCCTACTTTGCCGACCAACTGCAAGACATCCTCTCTGTTCCCATGGAACTCAGCCAAAAGGTCGAGACGAACAACAAGCAGGCGGCTCGTCGATTGGCTGGCACACTGCCTGAACTGCGACAGACTTGCCTTGCTCGCCAATATCTGCTCACGAAGATTGCAGAGAAAGGATTCAGCATCGCTGGCTATCTTCACGAGAAACAGATGTCCATGCTCGACGCCTTCCCGACTGATACGCCCAAGAAACCCAGACGCAGGACAAAGAAACAAGACAAGGATATCGACGAAATCCGCTCGATCGTGGCACGAATACTAAAGAAAAGGAAATGAAGGCAAAAGAAGTTATTACATATCTGGAGTCGCTTCGCAACGAGAAGCAGCGCAAGGTGCTCATGAGCTTCTTCAAGACCGGCAAAGGCGAATACGGCGAAGGCGACGAGTTCCTCGGACTTAAAGTGCCGCAGACAAGAGAGGTTGTCAAAGCCGTCTGGAAGGACTTTCCCTTGGAAGAAGTGCCGGAACTGCTGATGAACCGATGGCACGAGGTACGCCTCTGCGGCTTTCTTATCCTTGTTGCCAAGTTCGAAAACCTCGCCACAAAGCGGCTCATAAACGACGAGGCCTCCATTCGCGCCCGCGATAATATATTAATAATGTACCTCAAGTATGCCGACAGGGCGAACAACTGGGACCTCGTTGACCTGTCTGTCCACAAGATTCTAGGTGCTTGGCTGCTCCTGCCCTCAAACCTCGGCGACAGAGATTACAAGATAAAAGTCCTCGACGACCTTGCTAAGAGCACAAACCTCTGGAAGCAGCGCATGAGCATCGTCTGCACTTGGAAGACGACACAGCAGGGCGACCCATCTTGGTGCCTACGTTATGCCGAGATGCATCTCCATCATCCGCACGACCTCATGCACAAAGCTGTCGGCTGGATGCTTCGTGAACTTGGCAAGCGCATCTCGATGGACTTATTGAGAGACTTCCTTGCCCTTCACGCCCACGAGATGCCTCGCACTGCCCTTCGCTATGCTATCGAGAGGATGCCGGAGCAAGAGCGACAATACTGGATGCAGAAAAAGTGAGTCTTCATGCAACCTTTTGCCGAGACACAATCCTCAACATCAAGGATCACAAGGTAGAGTACATCCCCGGTTGCAAGCCGCAGAAATAAGGGAGACGTGCCGTGTCGGAAAGCATGGCACGCTTAGTTTGCAAACTTCACGTGTGAAGTTTGGTATTTTCACGTGTGAAGTTTGGCATCATCACACGTGACGTCGAAGAACACAAAATATTGCACAAAACATTTGGCTCTTTATCACGAAATGCTTAACTTTGCATTGGCATTTTATTGTCTGGCAGATAAAGTCACAGGAAAGAACATAATAATGATGTCGGTAAAGTGGTTGTTGCATCAGCTTCTGCGGGGGCCGCAGCGCTTCCCTATTGAAGCGGCATTGGGTGTATTGTACTTTGTCATAGCAATACTGAACATAGAAAAAGTCAAATGGCTTGGAGTCAGCGATGACATCCTTTATCTTTATGTTCCGTTAGTTGTATTAACCTTCTGGCTTCAGCGTGTCAATCGCATAGCATACTACGCTTCTTTCTTCCTGTCCGTCCTGCTTTTGTGTGTTAACATACAGCCTTTCCTGTGGACTTCAGGCTTCTTTTTTACCTACGTCCTTGCAGCCATTCTGCTGATTGTCGGCAGCAGAAGGATGGACAATCACTCTTTTGTGACTCATGCCATTCATGTAGCGGTACAGATGTTCTTTGGCTTGCTCATAACGGGAATACTGACTTTGGCTGTCTTAGCCATCGTCAGCTCATTCCTTTACATCTTTGGCATCAAGGCTCCTAATCATCTGTATGAATATATCTTGTTATTTATATGGATTGTTCTTGCGCCTCAGATATGCTGTACCCTCATTCGTCAGGGCGAAGACGAAGTGAAGGAACCAGCCAAGATAATGCAGATTATCTTTGGCTACATCCTTTCGCCTGCCGTCATCATCTACACCATCATCCTTTATCTTTATTTCCTGAAGATCGTCTTCGAATGGGAATTGCCGAAGGGCGGCGTGGCATGGATGGTGATGGGATTCATCAGTGTGGCTCTTGCCGGACGAATGTCGCAGACAATTCTCAGCCAGCGATACTATGATTGGTTCTATCGTCACTTTACGTTCATTGCAGTTCCGCCCCTCATCCTTTATTGGGTAGGTTCCATCTATCGCATCCGACTCTACAGCTTCACAGAAGACAGGTTCTATCTCATCGTGGCAGGCGTGCTGATGACTGTCTTTGTGCTGATGCTCTTCAAGCACCGCACGCGCCGATACCAACTGATGGCGCTCATCTTCGGTGCTGCCATTATTATCTTCACCTACATTCCAGGTATCTCTGCCAAAAGCATCGGGCTGAGCTGTCAGAAGCAAAGGCTGAAAGATTATCTGAGTGAACTGAAACTGACGGACGTCAATACAGGCAAACTCTTAGAGCAAATAGACCTGATGAGTATCAGGAGGGACAGCCTGATGTGCGAGAAGTACAGGGATGTATGCAGTGTCATCGATTATGTAAGAGAAGGAATTGGAGCAGATGAGTTCAAGAAGAAGTATGGCAATTGGACTTACAACGCGTACAATTTCAATTATGACAAAGGCATCGACTATGCTTCCAACAATTATGGATGGCACGAGAGAAAGGAGCAGATAGAACTGGGCGACTACAGCACGATACTGCCGGCAGAACACTACACAAGTGACTACAAAGACGGAGTCTTCATCGTAAAGAGTAAAGATGATGTTGACGGAGGAGAAGGCGAAGTCGTGGTTGAATATCCCCTCAACGCTATCTTGCAACAGGACTCAACGTGTTTGCAGCACCCCGACAGGCTCATGTCCTACAGGAACGACTCGTTGATGTTGGTGCTCGAAAGCATTTGCATCAGAGACAACGCCATACCACTTGTTAGCTACAACTTCTTGCTTTTCAAGAAGAGTCGCAATACAGCAAAATGAGTATTGACATTCATAAACAGGAAGCCGACAATGACTAAGACAAGACTTTTATTACTGTTGATTGTGATGGCAGCAAGTTCTGTCTGTCGCGCACAATCTTGGCAATCGATAGAGTTGAAGCGGAGCATCACGCATCCGCAGCCCATGACGGGCCTTGTGCTTTGGCCAGAAGAGGCACGCAATCGCAATGCCACTTACGGCAAGACCATCCAGCTGGAGTTCTCGTATTGCCTGCCCTGCAAGGTTGTGACGGGCTGCGACGACGACGGCACCATCCAATACGACTGGACGTGGTTCGAGAACATCCTGAACGACGTGAGCAGCCGCGGGCATCAGCTCATCGCACGCTTCCGCTACGAATACCCGTCGGGTCGAGACGTGGACGGCAACAAAGGCACTACTGCCGTTCCCGACTACATCAAGGCTCGCGACGACTACAACGAGACGTATTCCGAGAACCCCGGAGGCGACGGCCCGACATATTATGCTGACTGGAGCAACGCAGAGCTGAAGCGCTTCACCTTGCAGTTTTACACTGACTTTGCCCAACGTTACAGCCACGATGCGCGACTGGCTTTCCTTGAGGTCGGGTTCGGCCATTGGTCGGAGTATCACATCTACGGCACAACGCTGCATCTGGGCAGGAACTTCCCCAGCAAAGGTTTCCAGAGGCAGTTCTTCGAGCACCTCGACACGACTATGACCAACATTCCTTGGGCTGTTTCCATCGACGCAGGCGACAAGACGTACTCGCCCGTGGTGGACAACAGCAAACTGATGGCAATGCACTTCGGGCTGTTCGACGACTCGTTCATGCACGAGACGCACGAGATAGGAAGCGGCAGCGGCTACAACGAGAAGTGCTGGAACGCCATCGGGCAGGGCACGCGATGGCAGAGGGGTGTCTGCGGCGGAGAGATAAGCTACTACTCGTCGAACGACCAGAAGAACTTCCTCAGCCCCAACGGCATATACGGCCATACGTGGGAAGAGCAGGCGGCAAAATATCACATCACTTTCATGATAGCCAACGATGCCCCGCGCGGCGGCGTGGCAACGGCTGCACGCTTCCGCAAAGGCTCGATGGCGACGGGCTACCGCTTCGTGGTCAAAGCATGCGAGACGGACGGCACTTCCACTCGCCTCTTAGTGACCAACGAAGGCATCGCCCCACTCTATCGCGACGCGTGGTTTGCAATAGGCGACGTCCGCTCCTCCGTCTCTCTGCAAGGCCTCTTGCCAAATGAAGAGCGCCTCGTCGAGATACAAGCTGTGCCGAGCGCAGACGGCAGCAACATTAAGATAGTCAGCGACTGCATCCTGCCCACGCAAGAGATTCAGTTCGAAGCCGACATCACGGCAACAAAAGTGACCTCTCCCCTGCCCACGCCTAAGGAGAGCGTAAAATGCTATTCCCCCGCCGGCTTTCAAGTGACGGAAAGAAACCTGCAAGGCCTCCAGATAGCCGACGGCAAGAAAATTCTTTGTCGCCAATCACATAACTGGTAAAAACACAACAAACAACAGCAAGATGAAAGAAAAAGACATTTACCTTGCGGGAGGATGCTTTTGGGGAACCGAACATTACTTCAAGCAGATTAGAGGCGTCGTGCAGACCGAAGTGGGATTTGCCAACGGAAACACAGAGAACCCAACATATCAGGAAGTCTATACCGACACGACGGGACATGCCGAAACGGTACACGTCAGGTACAACCCTGAAGTCGTAAGCCTGGAATTCCTCATGCAGATGTTCTTCAAGGCCATCGACCCGACAAGCCTCAACAAGCAGGGACACGACGAGGGGACGCGCTACCGCACCGGCATCTACTACGCCGACCCTGAAGACTTGCCTGTCATCGAGAAGGTTTATGCCGAGGTCCAGAAGGCTTACCAGCAGCCTTTGGTCGTGGAGAAAATGCCCTTGCAGCACTTCTACAAGGCAGAAGAGTATCATCAGGACTACCTCGACAAGAACCCCGACGGCTATTGCCACCTGCCTCTGTCGCTCTTTGAGTTCGCCAAGCAAGCTAATTGTAAGTCAACACACCATGAGTGACAAAGAACAACTTCAGCGCATACGGCAGATGGAGCGACGCCTCGGCCGCGCTTCCAAAGCCATTAAGAAACTTTCGGCAGCCTTCGATGATTACAAAGAAGTACACGAGGACATTGCCGAGCTCAGCGCCTATTACGGTAGCGACGACTGGAAGCAAGACTTCACCGACGACGAGGCAGGACGCTTCCCTGCCAA
>JAGCNZ010000125.1 GCA_017645655.1 Bacteroidaceae bacterium
GGCCGCGGCCTGAAGTGACAAAGTAGTCATAGAGACCCAGGCCAGCCTCGCCAACGGTGTTGTAGTTCTTGAGGCGACCGCTCTCCAAGAGGTCGATGGGTGGTGTGCTCTCGCTGCTGCTCCATGTCACGCCGTTGTCCGAGCTGGTTGACATGGCGATGCGCTTCTGACCATAGAAGTAACCGAGGTTGCCGGCCACGAACAGGCAGTAGAGTTTCCCGTCCTTACCCTTCACGAGGCTCGGGTCGCCATAGCCGCACTTGGCATCGTCAGAAGAGCCAAGTCCTTTCGCAATAGTGACAGGCTCACTCCATGTCTTGCCGCCGTCAGTGCTGCGACGCACGACGATGTCGATGACGTGACCGTTGCCGATGTCGGTATAGCTGTCGTAACGCTTGTCGCAAGCCACAACGATGCTGCCGTCGTCGGCAACAATCATGGCAGGAATGCGATAGACGCGGCTGCCGTTGTCGCGAGGCAGGAAGGGATAGCTGTGTACGTTGAAGACCATTGCGCCACGGTCGGCAGGGTCGCCAACAGACGTGAGGTCGAGGTTCTGTGCTGTCTGCCCGGCAACCTGATAGGACATGCCTGTCACGGCTGCGTCGATGACAGCACCGAGCGCTGCGTCGCTCTTCACCGTAGCACCAATCCAGTAGTAGTGCGTGCCAGCGGAGAGATTGCCGATATTGAAGGTGGCAGTTGAGCCAGAGATGGTTGCCGTGGCGACCTCCGTCTTTGTCGGCGCACCTGAACCTGTGGAGTATATCTCGGGAGAGTTGTTATTTGCTTCGTAAAGCTTCAGAGCAGAGATGTTGGATTCTGAGCCGTCCTTGAGGCTGACGGTCAGCGTCGTATTTGTGGCAGCCTTGAAAGGAGCGGCTGTCACCTTCAGCAACATCACTTCGCCGTCGCGTCCTGCCGTCTGCCAGCCCTGCTCCACAGTTACGCCGTCGGCAACAATAGCCAAGTTAGGATCGTAAGCCAGGGTGATGGTCTTTGCCGTTTCATCGATGGTGATGCCGTTGGCTCCATCTAAAGCGAAGTCACTCTCTACGGGAGTCACGTCTGTAGGCAAGAAGAAGTAACCATTCTTATAAACGCTTGTCAAGCCTTTGACATCGCCGCGTGAACATGTAATCTGTGCTGTCTCAGGAGCATTGTCGCAGATGACCTGCCAAGCCACGAGGCCAGCAGCCGAGAGGTTGATGGGATAGACAGTGTAAGAGGTGCGCTTGTAGGTCGTTTCACCAATAAAGTAGTTGGCATTGCTGTTGTATGGGTCAGCATAGTAGTTATTGCCTTCTTTGAAGTAGTTGCCGTTGTCATAACCGCAGATGACGTTGCCTGCCGTTGCCGAAGGAGTGGGGAACTTATTGGAACCATTGTTCACAAGGAAGCGTCCGTCGGGCAACTGCCAGGTGTTGACATCCCAACTCGTGTGGTCGATATATGTAAAGAACGTCGGGTCGGTGATGGCCGGTTGCACATCGATGGCACCTGTGAAGGTCAGGGGATAAAGGTCGTTGTACAGTGTCTCGGACAAGCACAAGTAACGTCCTGCATAATTGTCAGCACTAGACTTGCTCTTGATTTGAATGGCATACCAACCTGTAGCTTGCGGATAGTCAGTGAGGGGCGTCTGGTTCTTGACGAGCTTGGCAACGGCAGCATTGGCTGCTGTGCTGGCATCGACGCCATCGACCTTCGTGATGGTGAAGTTGCCGCCTGCATCGTTGTAGTTGATGATGGGACCTGTGTAGTTGTTGCTGACAGCCATGTAGGCAGCGTTGGTGCCGCTGACGGGATTCGCTGCCATCTTGATTTTCTTCGTGCCGTCACCTTGGGTTTCAAAGACAACGGCAACGGCATTGTCGCTGAATATCCAAGAGAGGTCAGCGCTTTGAGCAATGCCTGTCGGTATGGCGAACTTGCCAGCTCCTACATTATATAAATAGTATTGTCCCGTTGTTCCAGAGGGAACGATGACCCACTGGCTGTTAGCCTGGGTAGCGTTGAATGAGCCGCTCTTGCCGCTCGACCATACATATTTGGTGCTGGCATCGGGATTGTAGATGAGTGCTCCACGGCCAGAGTTCGTGTTGTTAATGGTATAGACTTCGTTGACAGTCGGTGTCCAAGAGTTAGTGAACTCCACGGGATAGAAGGCCCAGTCGTTGTTGCCGCCAGTGGTAGTGGGGATAGAGGTTCCCCAACCTACAACAGGATAGCCATTCTCCTGGCAGTCGAGCACGATGCCGTCGGTCTCAGAAGTCAGATAGAAGTGGCCGTCTGTGGAGTTAATCTTGCCGACGGTGTACTTCTCGGTGCCCAGCGCCGTAGCAGGCACAGCCGTATTATGCGGGATAGCACCCCAGAAGTTGCTCAAGCCGTTTTGCAAGTAGTACTTCCCGCTGCCTGCACTCAGGAAGCGAACAAGGAATTTGGCATTCTCCGTGGCAGAGCCTCCAGGTGCCGCCGCCTGGTTTCTCATCGAGCCGCTGTTCTCGTAGGCGTAACCGTTGCGTCCGCGGTTCTTCATCACATACCATTGTCCTTCGCTGATGCTGGCGGCCTCAGAAGTCGAAACATTAATGTCCTTATCTGAAAAAGCGGAATAGGAAGAGGCGGTGGAGAGTGTAGAAGCCGCTACCTCATAAATGCTTACAGGCGAATCGGAAGTATGTGCAACTAATTTGCTGCTACTGCGATTGGTATGGTAGGCCGTGCTGCTAACAGTACAAGTAAACGTAAAACGATTGGCTGTACCACTTGCAGCAATTGTCCATGTCCCGGCATTTGCTGCTGTAGTAGGTGCAATAAATTGACCATTAGAAGATGGCGTCGGCCAGTACTTGCCAGTATAGGCATTCTCTATCTTGTAACCGCCGCTACCGTCGCTGATAAGATAATAGACAGCAGCCTGTGTGGCAGAATTATTATTTGCCATTCCATATTCGTTGCCACCCGTGTCGAGAGCGTAAGGCGTTCCTGTCAGTCCGTCCCATCTAAGCAGATATGCTTTACCGCTGACGATGTTAGCGACATCTGTCACCTGACTTCCGACGGTGACTGCCGTTTGGGCGTTCAGTTGCGTCACTGCTCCTACTGCGAGCAGGAGCAAGGTTGTTAGTTTTTGTTTGATGTTCATAATGATGAGATTTATTTGATGAGTACTTTTTTGCCGTTGATGATGTTCACGCCGCGTTGAGGCTTGCTCAAGCGCTGGCCGGAGATATTGAAGATAACGTCGTTAAGGTCCTTAAGGTCGTTAATGCCGGTCGGATCATCGTCGAGGTCGAAGATGAAGCCCTTGATGCCGCTGCTTGTGGGCACTTCGAGATAAGCCTTGTTGGCACCGAGGGTAATCGTTCCGTCAGTGAACTTGTAGAAGCCAATCTCTCCGTTCAGACGGCCCATGGAGTAGTAGGGTGTTGCGTCGCTGAGGTCGAGGCTCATGCTGGTGAGGGTTCCCTTCAACAGATTCGTTTCGGCATCAACCACGCTCAACAGCCCACTTGTCACGTTGAATTTCGCACTGCTTGCCTTCTCATCATTGATGAGCACCACAGCGGTGCGGGCCGGGATGTTTTGGCCTTCGTTGTCAACCTCTGTGAGGTGAGCATAGTTGTTGCTGGTCGTTGTGATGTAGTAGGCCTTCGTGTTGGCATCGGTCTGCACATCGCGGTCGAAGTAGAACGTGGCATACGACTTGTCGCCCACTGCATTGAGCGTGACGCGAGCCGTAGGTTCAAGTGCCCAGGCGGAGCCGTCGGCAGTGCCGGAGGTATAGACCCAAGTCACCACTGTGTTGCCGTTGCTATTTGTGTTGGCATAGCTATAACCTGAATAATCGCTTTGGTTACTCAACTTGATGGCGTAGTAAGGAACGTCGCCTGCCTTGGCATTGTATATGATTTGCGCAGGCATATAGTTCGCCGGTGTTTGCGTCGCCGTGAACTGCTGAGAGTAGCTTGTCCGTGTGTTGTCCAGATACCAGGCCTCATCGCCGTCGAAGCCTGCGATATAGTACGACTCGGGCAGACCATTGCTGGCATTGATGTTTTCTTCGATGCGGAACACGGTGTTCATGTCATCAGGATTGCCATCGTTCCACAACTTCTTGACGCCACCTTGGTCGTCGAGCTTCCAGTACTTTGATGTGAGGCCGCTGCCCATGCAACGCACCTGGTAGTAGCCAGGAGAGACAAGCATGGAGATGTCGTCTGCCTCTTCCACCACGAAGCTCAAGCCCTTGTCGGAGTTGATGTCGTTTGCGCTCCAAGTGCCCAACTGCTCGGCAAGGCAATTTGAAGAGTTCGGTATGACAAAGGAGATGGCTGCACTGGGCAGTGCGTTGTCCCAATAGTTTGTCGTGATGTCGGGATTAGCCTTGGGGATGTACTTCGTCGGAGTGGTAGACAGCATGCTGTTCACCAGACCCGTTTCAGGATAAGCGTAGGGACGTATCTCTATACCGTTGAAGGGGTCGCCCGTGAAGAACCAGCGGCCACGAGGAGTAACCCAGTTCTTCGTTCCCGAAGCTTGTTTAGCTTGTCCCGTAGGACTGTCGGGAGCATAGGCATAGTAGCTGTAGCGTGTCGATTTGAAGAAATAGAGGTGCGGGTTGTCCGTGTCTGTGGTAAGCTGGAAGGGACCAGTCCAGTTGTATGTCACCTGCACTTCCTTCGGCTCGGTGGCCGTGAACGAAGACAGGGCGGGATAGCCCACGAAGCGCTCTGCAAAGTCGGTCAGGGCAGCCGGATAGCTGCTGACGGTGGAGCCATAGTTGTGATTAACTGTCGTGGAGAACATTTCATTGCCTTCACCATCAACAATCGTCCAGATGATAGGCACTTCGTCCACAGCATCTGCTATCTCAATGGCTTGGATAGCCGCGCCGCCATCGCTCGAACCGTTGGCAGTCCAGTACTTCACACCTTGGTTGTTGTTGATGCCGCCGTACTGATTCCAATAGACACCTGTTGTGCCTGCCGGAGCGATGCTGAAGGGATTGGTGTAACCTGCCTGCGTGCAGCTTGTGATGATCCATCGTGTGCCTTCGGCTTCGAAGGTCGGGAAGGACGAACCGGAAGTGTTGTAGCCGTTGGCAGCAGCAAGTGCCTGACCACTCTTCGCATAATTGCGGATGATGAAGCCGTTGAACGGGTCGCCGAAGAACATCCATCGCTGGTCGTTCGTTACCTCGGAAGACGTGGTGCAATTGAGCTGTCCGCCTGCCATCGTGTTGGACGTGATGTACAAGGCATTGCGTATCTTCAACTGATAGTGATGCTCGTTGCCTGTCGTGGAGATTTGGAATGGTCCTGTCCAAGTGTAGGATACATTCTTGACGGTCTGTCCACTGCCGGCGGTGAAGGGTGTCAGCGCAGGCAGGGTGACGAAACGCTCGGAGGCCATCGTGGACAGTTCTGTCGGATAGCTGCTGATGGTTGCTCCGCTTTCGACGTCGGTGATGAGGTTGTAGATGGGATTGTAGTTGCCATCGACGATGACCCACTTGACAGTTGTGGAAAGGGGACCGCCTGCTTCCTCTACCGTGAAGAGGCTGCCAGGGTCGTTCTGGGAGTCGTAGTCGTTGGTAATCCAATAGTTCATGTAGCCCAACGCACCGAAGTTGTTGAGGAAGCATGGGGCATTCACCCCGTTATCTGTGCCGCCGTCTTTGTTCTCTAAGGAGAAGCCGCTACCGGAGCTGTTGGTGCGGACAATCCATGTCAGCGAGGAGCCGCTCCTCATGGTGGGATAGGCACCGCCAGAGGGAGGAGTCATGTAACCACTGTAGTCTTGCAGAGTCTGTTCGTTGCCACGACCTAAATTGTATATCTTGAAACCGTCGTACTGGTTGCCTACGAAGGCCCAGCGGTAGTTGTTGTCGCTCGTGCTGTAGCTGCTCTTCAGGGCATGTCCGCCATGAGCTGTGCCAGCACCGCCGTTGGACTCACCTGCCGTAGCCCACTTGTTGGGGCCGGCACCTACACTCATATAGTACCACGTGGCAGAGCCATAGGTCTTGGCCCAGGCGAAGGGTGCATCGTCGGAGGGTTCAGCCTTCACTGTCCATGTTTGTCCATTCGTGGTAGGCACGGCGGGATAGGTATATTTCGTATAGTCGCGCTTTGCCTCTGCGGGCAAACCGTCGGTAGCATCGGAGAAGAAGGCATTGGCAATGGAGTAGAGTTCCGCACCGTCCTCATCGACAATCTTCAGTGTTCCTGTTACGCCGTCCGGCACGGTGAACTCGTTGGAGTAGAGCGTTAGGCCGGGATAGTTGGCATTGGTGAAGCTGAAGCGCACGCGGCTCTGGGGTTTCATGAAACCATAGAGATTTCCGTCGGTGCTCTTGGCGTAGTCGTTGCCATCCACGTCGCTCGTGGCGAGCGTCAGTGGGGTGTCTGTTGTGCCGTTGTAGCTGTTGACGACAGGCACCACGCTCTGCACACCGTTTCCGTCGAGACGGGCGTCGGTCAGGTCGAGCGTGTAGGCTGTCTCGTTTCGGGCAGCATAGTTGGGCAGCTTCGACTGCAGTGGATAATCATAATCGTCGAAAGGCGCCTTCATCGAACCAGAGAAATCATACAATCCGTCGTTACCAGCATAAAGCATTCGCTCAGGTTTGTTGTCGGCGGAAGGGAAGGAACGGAACGTAAGGTGGTTCGACGAGATGTCGAGATCGGTCAGGCCGCTCAAGCCGTCCATGCTGAGGGTGGTTAGACCATTGCTTGCCACGTCGAGAACCTTGATCTGTTCGCCATAACCTGTCAGGTCTTCCAAATTGTTGTCCTGTGCGGAGATAGTGGTGACAGAGGAGGGAAGAGCCAGCGAGAACATGTTGTTGCTTTCGCAGCGCACGATGTCGAGGTTCGTGTTGCCCGAGAGGTTGAGATTGGAGATGTCGTTGCCTGTCACGTCGAGGTAGTAGAGAGTCGTGCCCGTATAAGCAAGGCTTGTCAGTCCGCAGTTGGCGACGTTCAGGCTCTCCAAGGCCGGACACTTGGCGGCCGTGATGGCATTGGCAACGGCTGCACTGGTGTTCGACACGTCGATGTCGGTCAGGGTGGACATCGTGCCGAGGGTCATAGCCGTTAGACCTGTGCAGCCCTTCAGACTGATGGAAGCCAGATTCTGTGCCTTGGAGAAGTCTATGCTTACAGCATACGTCGGATTTGTCGTGATTTCAAAGAATGTCACGGCATCGTCCAGCTGAATCTGTATGGTCTTATTGTTGTCGTTGTTCGTCGTACCGCTGCTGATGATGAACGTGGAGTAGTTTCCGCTGTTAGTCGGTGTGACGTTAGAAGTGAAAGATGGATTGGCACTTGTACTGCGGGCATAGTAGATGCGGGTTGCGGAAACATTGTTTGTGCGGAAGGTGATGCTTCGGCTCGTGCCGTTATAGACAACCTTCACCACTTGACTTGCCGAAGCAGAGAGGAAGCTTGCAACGGCGAGAATGACGATGGATAATATCTTTTTCATTGTTGTGTCCTCCTTGCTTTAGTCGTTATTGATAGATGCGGGCAGCGTCCAGCTCGGGTTGGCAACCTGAAGGATAGCCTTCACGCGGTTGTCGTCGCAAGTGGAGAGGCCGAGGGCATTCATGTCTGTCCTGAACTCGTTGTACATATCTTCCGTCATCAGGTACCATGCACCGCCGAAGGTGCGATAGGCAACCTGACGCAGCAGGCCGCACTTCTCGAAGTAGGGGAAGAGGTTGTATCCGCTGAGGCGGCTGGCCTTGCGGATGTAGTTCAGGATGAAGGGCACGGAGTTGACGTTCCATCCGAGGTGGCTGGAGTTGATGTAGTTCTTCGTCGTCCATACACTACTGCTGTATGCAGAGCGGAATTGGCTGCAGGCATTGGCATCGCCGTTCTGTGCAGCGGCCAGGATTTCGTACTTATCTACGCCCGTCTTCTCGATGCTGGAGCCTACGATGGTTGTGCCGCTCTTCTTGTCGGTCTGTCGAAGGGCTTCGAAGAGGTCGTAGCTGAAGTCGGGCTTGCTGAGCGTGCTGATGGCATAGAAGGAGATGGCGATGAACGGACGTGCCGTGCAGTAGTTGGTGAAGTCGAAGGAATAGACGCTCTGCGTGGCTTCTGCCGTCCAGTCGCGATGGTTATTGTAGGTGTTGTTCACCAAATTGGTGAAGTTGTTGTTCCAGCTTACATCGGACCTGTTGCTGTAGGCATTGTCGCGGGTGTTGGCAATGGTGGTATAAACGGTGTTGTCGTTTGCGGTCAGTCCGCTGGCCACTACACCGTTGTAAAGCGTCGTGCCGAATGCTGGATGGCAGCCGTGGCCTGTGTCGGTGAGGCCGAAGCGCACGGTGTTCCAATAGGAGTTGTAGTTGTTTGTTGCTTCGTCGCAGCCTGCCCAGTTGAAGTAGGGACGCATCTGGTGCTGGTGTCCCCATTCATGGCTAATGCCCCAGACGCTGGCACCATTGGCAATCAGCATCTTGTAGAGGTCGAGGCATTCCTCCTGCACGTCGTAGCAGAAGCTTACGCCGAGGTCGCCCTGGAACATGAAATACTGATAGTTGACGTAAGCCAAGGCACGTGTGTTGGGCACGCGATTGTACTTCTGCAGGCCAAGAGCCTCGTGCTCGGAGCCGATGATGTGCTCAATGGCGCGGATGTACTGTCGGTAGCCTTTCGATGTACCTGTTGTTGAGAGCCATCCGCCGCTCTTCGTCGTGGTGCGGCAATAGTTGTAGAGCGCATTGGCTTCCCACACCATGTGAGCGTGGTCGGTCACGACGTCCATGTGCATGTTGGGCGCATTCTTGCAGAGGTTGTGCATCTCGTCGTTGGTGAGAGCGAGGCTGAGGAAGCCGTTCTCAATGCCGTTGAGGAAGTGCATCGGCACGTCGGCGTAAGCTCCGTCCGTGTCTGCGAAGTAGGTGACGTATGCTAAGCCGTCGGAGACGTTGGCGGCTGTTGCGCCGGAAGGCGTGGCTGGGTTGTACTCGATGATGTTCATACCTTCATGCAGGCCGTAGGAATTGATGATTGGACCAAAAGTACCATCGTTGAGGTAAGTGCCGGAGGTGTCGCCCGGGTACTTGCCAGGGAACCACGATACGATGGTCAGGCCGAGGGTGGCACCAGAGGGGATGTTGGGAATCCAGATGGCTATCTTCGAGTTCTTCTGCACGCTGATGCCCGTCACGTTGCCGAAGCGGTCGTAGAACTTGCCGGGTGCGTTCCATTCGTCGCTGATGGTCTGAGGCGACTTGAAGCACTTGGCGGTGTGGACACGATAGGTCGTGCTGTAGCCTCCGTCGTAGATGGCTTGTGCCAGATTCTTGATGAAGGCGTTGCCGACGTTGTTGATGGTGGTCTGCGTCACGCTGCTCTTGAGCGTGGTCCACAGGTTGTCCTCAAACAGACTCTCGGCAAGCGTGTTGGCCTCGGTGTTGCGCTTGCCGATGGTAAACTCAGCACAGCTGGCATGATTGTTATAACCGGAAGAGATAACGACACGGATGTAGCGTGCTGTCACGGCGCTGAAGTCAACGGAAGAGGCTGTGGACTTCATCTCGAAGTTGTAGTTGCCGATGGTTGTCCAAGTGCTGTTGTTCGTGGAATACAGCAAACTGAATGCGCCCCAGTTGCCATTCGACTGGTCCGAGCGCGGGGTGTAGGTGATGAAATCTACGCTCTTTGAAGAGCCGAGGTCCCATGTGGCTGTCACTGTGCCACCATTTGCCAAGGCTTGACCGCTGTTGTAGTTTGAATGCCAGATGGTGGACGTGTTGCCGTCATAGGAGTAACGGAACGGACTTTCCGATGCGTTCGATGTGGCGCTACCTTCCGTGATGGTGTACTTCGTGTCCTCGAATGAAGAAAGTGCTGCGCCGCTGTACTCGTCTCCGTTCTGGGCGATGGTGAATACCTGCGTCACGCTGGCGTCGGCAGAGCCGGAGATGGTGATGTTTCCATAGCGTGTTGAGGCAGAGGCGTTCTTGGCAACGTGGATGTTTAGGCGTGTACCGGAGATCGATGCCGTGAGCCATGCCGTGGCGTCGCTTGCTACAGAGGCCGTGAGCGTACCGGCGTTCTTGGCCGTGATGTCGTAGTACATCGTGCGCTCGGTGTTGCTTACCGTACGGTTGTGCGGTGCTTCGATGATAACCTGTGCCTGCACATTCATGGTAAGCATGGTCACCAGAATCATTTTCCAGATTTGTTTGGTAGGGTTAAATAGTTTCATATCAAGTTTCTTGGTATATTACATTATAATATATATATAATATATATCGCCCGCAAAGATAAGGAGAAAGATTTAATCTCGCAAATTTTTCTGCATAAGTCATACTTTTTTTGAATAATTATTTAACTTTGCACATGAAATAGGAAACAAGAACGTTTTATGAAATGCGAAATCAACCCTAAAGAGACGACTCGCGCTTACGCCTTCGAGATGTGGATGAAAGCGCCGATGCCAATGGTGACATTCTTCAAGACGCTCGATGTAACACGTCTTGTGAAGATGAGCAAAAGAAAGAACCTGAAGTTCAACATGCTGATGTGCTGGTGCATCGGCAAGGCGGCAAGCACTGTCAAAGAGTTCTATCTGCTGCCTGAAGGCGACAAGCTGATGCAGTTCGACAGCCTCGCCGTGTGTACCATCGTGGAGAACAAGCAGGGCGAGGTCAGCTCGTGCGACATCCCTTTCAGCGAGGACTTGTCTCTCTTCAACGCAAATTACCTGAAACTCACAAAGGAAGTGGCTGAGACATGCAGGAATCACGACCTTCCTGACTCGATGGTGATAGGCACGTCGGCTCTGGCGCAGTACGACATCGACGGCGCAGTCGGCATGTACAGCGGCATCTTCAACAATCCTTTCTTTATTTGGGGACGCTACAAACGCAGTTTCTTCAGGACGACTCTCAAGGTCTCCTTCCAGTTTCACCACACTCAGATGGATGGGGCTCAAGCGGCTCGTTTCCTCGATGAACTGCAAAGAGTGTTCCGTTCGCTGTGATTTTTTTTTATCTTCGACGTCACCTTTTGCCTTCCTGATGCGTTATGTTAGTGACCAGGGTCAAGAGAAACAGAAGTTTAACAATATCTAATTAGTAAAGAAATGGAAATTAATGGTGTCGTGGGAGATATGATGGGCGCTACATTAGGGCTTTTAGCGCTTGAGATAATCGTTTATTTTGGTGTTCCTCTCTTGATTGTGTGGATGATTTACCGCTATTATAACAACAAGACAAACAAGCGTGCAAAAATCATTCAGGCAATTATCGAGAAGAATCCAGATGCCGGAAATGTCGATGAACTGATGAAGAAGATTGCCCCAAAGCAGAAGTCGCTGAAGGAGAAACTGCTTAGGAAACTGTTGTGGGGAAGCATTATGATTGTCCTTGGCGTTTGTATCTTCGCTTATGCGTTATGGATAGATTGTTTAGGTGGAAGCCATCCCCAAACTGTTCATCTCACTTACTTTGCGGGAGTGATTCTGTTAGGAATCGGCCTTGCTGTCCTGCTTAATTACTTCATCAGCAAGAAGATGCTTGCCAAGGAGATTGAGGCAGAGGAGAAGAAACTGACGGAAGAGGCAAATCTGTGAACCGAGAGACTTTCATAGCCTGCGTGGAGCGCGAGCAGGAAGCACTCAGAGGCTTCTTGCTCGCACTCTGCTGTGGTAGGAAAGACGAGGCGGACGACCTGGCGCAAGACGCTTTGGTGAAGGCCTACCTTGCTTGTTCTGGCTTTCGCGACGGAGGGAAGTTCCGTTCGTGGCTCTTCAAGATTGCCCACAACACGTTCCTCAGTTACAAGAGAAGTCGGCAGCACCCTACCATAAGCATTGATGCGGTTCCCGTAGAGGCACTCCCCCAAAGGGGGAGCGGGGAGGGGGCTTCGGACCTCTACCTCGCCCTGAGCACGCTTCCCCCCAAAGAACGTTCCGCCATCACGCTGTTCTATCTCAATGGCTACAGTATCAAAGAGATAGCCGCCATTACCGAAGTCTCGCAAGATGCCGTGAAACAGCAGCTCTCGCGAGGTCGCGACAAACTTAGAGAAAGGTTGAAACTATGACAAAAGATAAGGATATAGAGGAACTTTTCCTCGCTCAGACGCCGCATTTCGACGATAGTGCCGAGTTCATGGCGAAGCTCACGAAGCGGCTCGAGGCAGTGGAAATCGTCAAACAATATCAGGAGCGAACCCTTCATCGTTACAAGGTGATGATGGTCGTGGCCTTTGTGGTGGGCATCGTCAGCGGTACAGTCAGCACGATTTGGCTGCTCTCGTCACCCATCGAACTGCCTTCCGTCAACTTCCAGACACAGAAGACTTTCCTGGTTTGGTTCATCCAGAACTCCCGTTTCCTTGCCGCTGCCGTCTTCCCCATGCTGATGACGTTTGCCGCTTGCCTCATCACAAGCAACGTCTTGGAGATTGTCGAGATGCGTCGGAAAATGGATAAGTTTCAAACGTCACGTGGGTAGGATAAAATTATCACGTGGGTAAAATGAAAATATCACGTGTAATATTTCAAATATCACGTGTAATAATTGCAAACATCACGTGGGTAAATTTCAATTATCCCACGTGATGCTTATAGTCGCCCTGAGTGTCGTGTGTTATTCTCGCGTTCCTTTACTCCGGTAGAATCTTTTCGAAAGCCTGAATCAGGATGTTCGCCATGATCTGCATACCGTCGTCGTTTGGGTGCAGAGCCGTGTCGTAACTCCAGTTGTCGAGTTGCCGCTGGCCTCCAGCTTCTGCGAAGAAGTCGGCTACAGGGAAGGACTCGTAGGCTGCAATCTGTCGGATGATGTTGGCGTAGTCCTCAAGGTAGATGTCGTTCAGCGGGTCGTACCAGTGGTCGGGCAAGTAGCCGTTGAACCCGTATGCCTTGCGTGGCGTGCAGAGGATGACGCGAGCCTTGTCGTTGCGGCTGAAGATGCGGTCTATCAACTGTCGGTATGTGGCAGCGAAGGTGCCGTTCTTCGTGTTGTTGATGTAGTCGTCGATGGTCCCCACGGGCGTGGAATGTCCCCAGTCATTGATGCCGTGCTCGATGGTGTAGAAGTCGGCTCTGACAACTTGGTTGACTGCCGATGAGAGTACACCCCCGTTGACAGCCCTGTTGCTGAAGTTCTTGAAGGCAAGCTTCTCCATGACGCGCGTCTGATAACCCTTGGTAAGAGGGTAGGAGGCGGTGTTCTCGTTGAGCCACGAGATGGACGTCCCCAGCGAACACCAGCGGCCGCTGATCTCTCTGGGCTCAGCGCTCACTGCCTTGGCAGGCTCCGTGCTGAACACGATACTGTCTACGTCCTCGACGTTGTAGCCGTGGTCGGAGTTGTCCTTCTCATAAACTGTAAAGCTCTGTGCCGCAGCCATGGAGGCTGCAGCGCAGAGGATGAATGTCAGAAATGTGTGTTGTCTCATTGCTTATTTCACAAGAATTTTCTTTCCGTCGACAATGTTGATGCCCTTCTGCAGCTTGCTCAGGCGCTGGCCTGCCAGATTGTAGATTGCATGGTTGAAGGTCGATGGAGTCTGTTCGATGTTTTTGATGCCAACGGGTATGCCGTTGATGAGGTTGTAGTTAATGTTGTTTCCCGTTGTTAGTCGTTACAAAAATAATCATTTTTGTGAATAGTTGTTATCCGGAAACGCACTTTTTTTCGTTTTCTTTCAGAAAAACCTATCCCAAAGCGTCGAATGACGGCAAAGGCGAAACTGACAAAATGAAAGCAATGTAGGTGTCTCTGCTTTCCTTTTGCTGTTTTTGCACACATCGTAAAACGTCGAAAAACCGCTCTAAAAACGTCAAATTTGCCAACGCAGCAGGGCATGTTTGCCGACGCTCCACGTGATGTTGACAAAAATCACACGTGATATTTTCATTTTCCCTATGCTTCATCGGCGGAAATTCTGCGCCAAAAAGTGTGCAATTTTACGATGAAACCGTCGATTTTGGCAACTGGAGATGGCAATTTGGCTGTTGAGGATTGGATGTTGAAAACGGAAGGATGTAAGTAAGGGGCTGATAAAGAAGCAGTTCTGAAATCCGTTCGTTTTAAGCGCGTCAAATCACGTCGGTGGACAAAAGTGCCTCCGAGGGAATTTTAAGCGATTCTGGCTTGTTTGTCCGAAATGCTTGTGTAAGCAAAATTGCGTATTTCGTAACATTTTGTCAACTCCGTCGGTTTTCGATTTTGAATTTCAGATTTTGATTTTTGAATTATATGTCGTACCTTTGCAAGCTGAAAAACAGACCGACAAGATGAAGCGAATTTCCTCTCTCTTTACATTGTTTATATTTACAGCCGCAGCGGTTTTGGCACAGTTCCACAATCCCGTCAGCATTCAGGCCACGCAGAAGATGGTCTCGGACGACGTTCTGGAGGTCCTCTTCCAAGGTCCTATTGATATGGGCTGGCACGTATATGGCACCGACATCGCCGATGGCGGACCCACGCGAGCCGAGTTGACGCTCGAGACGCAGAAGGGTGTGAAGCCCGACGGCAAGCTTCGCGCGACGGGCAAGGTGCAGAAGGCTATGGACGAGATGTTCGGCATGGAGGTCAGCTACATGGAAGGCACAGCCAGTTTCGTGCAGCGCTTCATCATCACAGAACCAGAGTATGAGGTTGCCGGCTACTTGACCTATGGCGCCTGCAACGACGAGAATTGCATTCCGCCCACCAACGTGGAGTTCAGTTTCAAGGGGACAGCCTCTCCTAAATCCTCCCCTGAAGGGAAGGACTTGCAGGCGGCTGAGCCTGCCGCCCCCTCCCCGTCTCCCGAGCCCTCCGAAAACTCCGAGCCCTCCGATAGCTTAGAATCCTCCGAAAGCTCCGTAAGCCCGGAACCTTCCGTCGGTGGGGGAGAGGAAGCGCTTTGGGCACCTGTCGTCGATGAGCTGAAAGCCTTCGAGGAAGGTAATTCCTCCCTCCCTTCAAGGAAGGGTTGGGTTGGAGCTTTCCTGCTTGGCCTGCTCGGTGGACTCATCGCGCTGCTCACTCCATGCGTTTGGCCCATCATTCCTATGACGGTAAGTTTCTTCCTGAAACGTGCCGAGGACAAGAAGAAAGGCATTCGCGACGCCATCACCTACGGCATCAGCATCGTCGTCATCTACGTCCTGCTGGGGCTTCTCGTGACCCTCATCTTCGGTGCCAGCGCGCTGAATGCGCTTAGCACGAACGCCGTCTTCAATATCTTCTTCTGCCTCATGCTCCTCGTCTTCGGCGCAAGTTTCCTCGGGGGCTTCGAGATAACGCTTCCCAGTAGCTGGACAAACGCCGTGGACAAGAAGTCGGGCAGCACGTCGGGCTTGCTGAGCATCTTCCTCATGGCATTCACCCTGAGCCTGGTCAGCTTCTCATGCACGGGCCCCATTATCGGTTTCCTGCTTGTCGAGGTCAGCACCACAGGCTCCCTTCTCGCTCCCACCGTCGGCATGCTGGGCTTTGCCCTGGCGCTCGCCCTGCCCTTCACGCTCTTCGCCATGTTCCCAGCTTGGCTCAAGACGATGCCCAAGAGCGGCAACTGGATGAACTGCATCAAGGTCTGCCTCGGCCTGCTCGAGATAGCTTTTGCTTTGAAGTTCTTCAGCGTGGCCGACCTCGCTTACGGCTGGCACCTGATGGATAGGGAAGTGTTCCTCTGTCTGTGGATTGTCATCTTTGCCTTGATGGGCGCCTACCTCATCGGTTGGATACGTTTCCCGCACGACGAGGACGAGTACGACGAGATGGGCGAGGTCGTTCAGAGGCCGCGAACCAGCGTGACGCGTTTCTTCATGGCGCTCGCCGCCTTTGCCTTCGCCATCTATATGGTGCCGGGTCTCTGGGGCGCACCTTGTAAGGCAGTCAGTGCCTTCGCTCCCCCGATGCAGACGCAGGACTTCCGTCTCGGAGACGCATCGGTCGAGGCACGCTTCAATGACTACGACGAGGGTATGCAGTACGCCGCAGCTCACGACATGCCGGTTATGATTGACTTCACCGGCTACGGCTGCGTGAACTGCCGGAAGATGGAGGCTGCTGTGTGGACTGACCCGCAGGTGGCAAGCATCATGAAGGAGGACTACGTCCTCATTACCCTGTATGTCGATGAAAAGACACCTCTGCCGGAGAAGCTCACGGTACAGGAAAACGGTCAGGACGTCACCCTGCGAACCGTCGGCGACCGTTGGAGCTACCTCCAAAGAAGCAAGTTCGGCGCTAATGCTCAGCCGTTCTACGTCCTGATTGACAACGCCGGACATCCTCTCACGGCCTCGTACTCCTATAATGAGGACGTGCAGGCATATCTCAGTTTCCTCGAGACGGGACTGAGAGAATACAGGAAGCGACGGTAACTTGTCTCTTCCATTTTGTGCGCAACGAAGGCTTAAATTGTCCTAATTGCGACCATTTTTGTGTTAAATAAACTTAAAAGTAATCTTTTTCGTCGTTTTTGAGTGCTTTTTTCTGGCGACTATGATTGCTGTTTCAATAAAAAGTCGTACCTTTGCACCCCGAATGGCCTCAATGGGCTCGTTCTATACATTATAGATAATAATACATAATATATAATAATAAAACAAACAAAACAATGCCTACAATTCAACAATTGGTTAGAAAAGGCCGTACGGTGTTGGCAGACAAGAGCAAGAGCCCTGCTTTGGACAACTGTCCTCAGCGTCGTGGCGTCTGTGTTCGCGTCTATACCACAACACCTAAGAAGCCTAATTCCGCGATGCGCAAGGTCGCACGCGTGCGTTTAACAAACTCAAAAGAAGTGAACAGCTACATCCCCGGAGAGGGCCACAACCTGCAGGAGCACAGCATCGTGCTGGTTCGCGGCGGCCGTGTGAAGGACCTCCCCGGCGTACGTTATCACATCGTTCGCGGTACGCTTGACACCGCTGGCGTAGCCAACCGCACCCAGCGCCGCTCAAAGTACGGAGCAAAGCGTCCCAAACAAAAGTAATTAACCCCGTTTTGGCTTGTAAGTAAGGTTGAGTAAATGCCCCAGCGGAGGCGTTGAAGACCACGAAAGACAACCCCGAACAAAAAACAAACAAAACAATGCGTAAAGCTAAACCAAAGAAAAGAATCATCCTTCCCGATCCCGTCTTCGGAGACGTGAAGGTTTCTAAGTTCGTCAACCACCTGATGTATGACGGCAAGAAGAGCATCTCGTACGAAATCTTCTACAATGCTCTTGAGATTGTAAAGACCAAGATGGCCAGCGAGGAGAAGGACGCCCTCACCATTTGGAAGGAAGCCCTCGATAAGATTACTCCTCAGGTGGAAGTGAAGAGCCGCCGTATCGGTGGTGCCACATTCCAGGTTCCTACAGAGATTCGTCCCGACCGCAAGGAGAGCATCTGCATGAAGAACATGATCCAGTTCGCTCGCAAGCGCGGCGGTAAGACCATGGCAGACAAGCTCGCTGCCGAAATCATGGACGCATACAACGAACAGGGCGGCGCCTTCAAGCGCAAAGAAGACATGCACCGTATGGCTGAAGCTAACCGTGCATTCGCTCACTTCCGCTTCTAAAAGAAATGCATAATTCATAATTCACAATGCACAATGATGCTACACACCGAAAGCGTGAAGATTGATTATTATGAATTATGAATTAAGAATTATGAATTAAACAAGAATGGCAAAACAAGATTTACATTTGACGCGTAACTTCGGTATCATGGCCCATATTGATGCCGGTAAGACAACTACCTCCGAGCGTATCCTCTTCTACACGGGCAAGACCCATAAGATAGGCGAAGTTCACGAGGGCGGCGCAACTATGGACTGGATGGAACAGGAGCAGGAGAGAGGAATAACGATAACTTCTGCTGCTACCACCGCATACTGGAACTATGGCGGACAGAAGTACAAGTTCAACCTCATCGACACTCCGGGACACGTCGATTTCACCGCTGAGGTGGAGCGTTCCCTGCGTGTTCTCGACGGTGCTGTCGCAACCTACTGTGCAGTCGGTGGTGTTGAGCCTCAGTCTGAGACTGTATGGCGCCAGGCTGACAAGTACAATGTACCCCGTATGGGTTACGTCAACAAGATGGACCGCTCCGGTGCCGACTTCTTCGAGGTCGTTCGCCAGATGAAGGACGTCTTGGGTGCAAACCCTGTTGTAGTGGCAGTGCCTATTGGCGCAGAAGAAAACTTCAAGGGTATCGTTGACCTGCTCAGGATGAAAGCTATCCTGTGGCACGACGAGACGATGGGTGCCGAGTATGACGTTGAGGATATTCCTGCTGACATGAAGTCAGAGTGCGAAGAATGGCGCGCTAAGCTCGTCGAGGCTGCTGCCGAGCAGGATGAAGCTCTTATGGAGAAGTACTTCGAGGACCCTGATTCTGTTACTACAGAAGAAATCATCGCAGCTATCCGTAAGGGTACTCTCGCACTGAACATCGTGCCCATGACTTGCGGCTCTTCATTCAAGAACAAGGGCGTACAAACATTGCTCGATTATGTCTGCATGTTCCTCCCCTCCCCTCTTGATACTCCCGCTATCGAAGGTGTTAACCCCGAGACCGGCGAGACTGAGACCCGTCAGCCCGACGAGGACGAGAAGACAGCAGCTCTTGCGTTCAAGATTGCAACCGACCCGTATGTAGGCCGTCTGACCTTCTTCCGCGTCTATAGTGGTAAGGTTGAGGCTGGTTCCTATATTTACAACGTTCGCTCCGGCAAGAAGGAACGTGTGAGCCGTCTGTTCCAGATGCACTCCAACCACCAGAACCCCGTTGATTGTATCAGCGCTGGCGACATCGGCGCAGGTGTCGGCTTCAAGGACATTCACACTGGTGATACACTCACCGACGAGAATGCACCCATCACGCTCGAGTCCATGGACTTCCCCGATCCCGTTATCGGTATCGCCGTCGAGCCCAAGACTCAGAAAGACCTCGACAAGCTCAGCAACGGCCTTGCCAAACTTGCTGAGGAAGATCCGACCTTCACCGTTCGTACCGATGAGCAGAGCGGCCAGACCGTCATCAGTGGTATGGGCGAGTTGCACCTCGACATCATCATCGATCGTCTGAAGCGTGAGTTCAAGGTAGAGTGTAACCAGGGCAAGCCTCAGGTTAACTACAAGGAAGCCATCACAACAACTGTCAACCACCGTGAGGTTTACAAGAAGCAGTCAGGTGGTCGCGGTAAGTTCGCCGACATCATCGTCAACGTTGGTCCTGTAGATGAGGACTTCAAGGAAGGCGGTCTGCAGTTCATCAACAGCGTGACTGGCGGTAACATTCCTAAGGAGTTCATCCCCAGTGTTCAGAAGGGCTTCGAGGCTGCCATGAAGAATGGTGTACTCGGTGGCTTCCCCATGGACAGCCTGAAGGTAGAGCTCGTGGATGGTAGCTTCCATCCCGTTGACTCTGACCAGCTCTCGTTCGAGCTTGCTGCTCAAATGGCCTACAAGGCATGCTGCGCAAAGGCAAAGCCCGTACTCATGGAACCCATTATGAAACTGGAGGTCGTTACTCCAGAAGAGAATATGGGTGACGTAATCGGCGACCTCAACAAGCGTCGTGGTCAGGTAGAGGGAATGGATTCCACTCGCACCGGCGCTCGCCTTGTTAAGGCAATGGTTCCTCTGGCAGAGATGTTCGGCTATGTCACAGCTCTGCGCACCATCACCTCAGGTCGTGCAACCAGTTCAATGACTTACGACCACCACGCTCCCGTGAGCACAGGTATCGCTAAGAGTGTTCTCGAAGAAATGGGAGGTCGCGTAGATCTGGTATAAAAAGAAAAGAAGGATAGGGTCACCTGCAAGCATATGACTCTTTGTGGATGATACCCTATCCCTTATACATTATTAATATATATAATAAAAAGAAATGAGTCCAAAGATTAGAATCAAATTGAAGTCTTATGACCACAATCTGGTCGACAAGTCCGCTGAAAGGATTGTAAAGACTGTAAAGGAAACAGGTGCTGTTGTAAGCGGACCGATTCCCCTGCCCACTCGCAAGAGAATCTTCACCGTAAACCGCTCTACATTCGTTAACAAGAAGAGCCGCGAGCAGTTCGAGCTGAACAGCTACAAGCGTCTCGTAGACATCCACAGCTCCAGCGAAAAGACTATCGACGCCCTCATGAAGCTCGAGCTCCCCAGTGGTGTTGAAGTAGAGATCAAGGTGTAATACACATTATTTATTAATTAATAACAACAGAAATGCCAGGATTATTAGGAAAGAAAATCGGAATGACTTCCGTTTTCAGTGCCGAGGGTAAGAATGTACCATGCACTGTTATCGAATTAGGTCCTTGTGTTGTTACTCAAATCAAAAGCGAAGAGAAGGATGGTTACAATGCCGTTCAGCTCGGCTTCGAAGAGGCTAAGGAGAAGAACACTACCGCTCCTCTCATGGGCCACTTCAAGAAAGCAGGAGTAACACCCAAGAGACACTTGGCCGAGTTCACAGGTTTCGAACAGGAACTGAATTTGGGTGACACCATCACAGTTGACATGTTCGCAGACAGCGCTTTTGTCGATGTCATCGCAACCTCTAAGGGTCGTGGTTTCCAGGGCGTAGTAAAGCGCCATGGTTTCGGCGGCGTAGGTCAAACTACTCACGGTCAGGACGACCGTCTTCGTAAGCCAGGTTCCATTGGTGCCTGCTCATATCCCGCGAAGGTCTTCAAGGGAATGCGCATGGGTGGCCAGATGGGCGGCGATCGTGTGACTACACACAATCTGCAAGTGTTAAAGGTAATTCCCGAACACAACCTTCTTCTCATCAAGGGTAGTGTTCCCGGATACAATGGTTCAATCGTAAGCGTAATGAAGTAATGGAAGTAAGTGTATTAAATATCAAAGGTCAGGAGACCGGACGTAAGGTCGCTCTCAATGATGCCATTTACGCTATTGAGCCTAACGACCATGCAATCTATCTTGACGTGAAGCTTATCATGGCCAACCAGCGCCAGGGTACAGCTAAGTCAAAAGAAAGAAGTGAAGTAAGTGGTTCAACCCGCAAGCTCGGTCGCCAGAAAGGTGGTGGCGGTGCTCGTCGTGGTGATATCAACTCTCCCGTACTCGTAGGCGGTGGCCGCGTATTCGGTCCAAAGCCTCGCGATTATAGCTTTAAACTCAACAAGAAAGTTCGTCAGCTGGCTCGTAAGTCTGCCCTTGCATACAAGGCTCAAGAGAATGCCTTGGTCGTTGTCGAGGACTTCACTCTCGATGCTCCCAAGACGAAATCGATGGTTGAAATCTTAAAAAATCTTAAAGTTTCAGACAAGAAGGCTCTTATTGTCACGCCAGGTGCGGATAAAGCCGTATATTTGTCAGCTCGAAACATCGAACGCGTTCAGGTTATGCCTGCAACTGCACTCAATACCTATAGGGTTTTGAATGCGGATGTGATGGTTGTGGCTGAAGGCGCTCTCGCTGTCATCGATGGAAACTTAACTAAATAAGTAGTCGAAACAGTTATGGGATATATCATTAAACCTCTGGTCACTGAGAAGATGACCGGTATTAGCGAGAAGCAGAACAAGTTCGGCTTCATCGTTCGTCCCGAAGCAAACAAGATTGAGATTAAGAAGGAAGTGGAGGCACAGTACAACGTTACCGTTACTGACGTTAATACTTGTGTCTATGGCGGCAAGAGCAAGAACCGCTACACTCGTTCCGGTCTCATCAAGGGACGTACTAACGCTTTCAAGAAGGCAATCGTAACCCTCAAGGAAGGCGATGTTATTGATTTTTATAGCAACATTTAATAGAAGATGGCAGTACGTAAATTTAAGCCCACAACACCGGGCCAAAGACACAAGATTATAGGTACCTTCGAAGAAATTACTGCATCGGTACCTGA
>JAGCNZ010000126.1 GCA_017645655.1 Bacteroidaceae bacterium
CAAGAGCTCAACAAGAAGGACCTGAAGCGAATGCCCTCGACGAGCGGCAATGCGGTGGAGGAACTTGTGGCAACGCAAGCAGGTGTCAGCACTCATAACGAGCTGAGCAGTCAGTACAACGTCCGTGGCGGCTCTTTCGACGAGAACTGCGTCTACATCAATGGTGTAGAGGTGTATCGTCCCATGCTTATCAGTAGCGGTCAGCAAGAAGGACTTTCCGTCATCAATAGCGATATGGTGGAGAAGATTAACTTCTCTGCAGGTGGTTTCGAGGCAAAGTACGGCGACAAGATGTCGAGCGTGCTTGATATCACTTATGCCCATCCGGAAAGACTCGAAGCTTCTGTAGCTGCAAGCTTGCTTGGCGCGAATGTCTATGTGGGCTACGGCAAGAAGAAGTTTTCTTTCTCTAATGGCTTGCGCTACAAGACCAACCAATACATGCTCGGCAGCCTCGAGACAAAGGGCGAGTACAAGCCCAACTTCCTCGACTATCAGGCGTACATGCGATGGGCACCCACAAAGAACTGGGCCTTCGACGCCATTGTCTATATCAATCGAAACAACTACAACTTCAAGCCTTCCGACCGCGAAACGAAGTTCGGAACACTTGAAGACGTCAAAAGTTTCAAGGTCTATTTCGACGGCAAAGAGGAAGACCAGTTCCAGACACTCTTTGGAACCGTTCGCGCAGCCCGTATGCTTGGCAAAGGCGCCATCAGCCTCACCACATCGATATTCAGCAACAGGGAGAAGGAGACCTACGACATTCAGGGACAATACTGGCTTAACGAGACGAATGGCGACGAGCAGCTTGGCGTTGGCTCTTATATGGAGCACGCCCGCAACTTCCTTTACAGCTCTGTTCAAAGCATGAAACTCGCCTACGACCTGCGGCTCGGCACACATCAGATGCATGCAGGTATCGGTTGGAAGCACGAGAAGGTGCGCGAGAACTCAAACGAATGGGAATATCGCGACAGCAGCGGCTACTCTGTTCCGCATACGGGAAACGACCTGCAGGTTATTTACAACATGCGCGCCACCAACTCCATCAATGCCAACCAACTCGAGTTTTATGCCCAGGACACATGGCGAAAGGAGAGCGGCATTGGCATTCTCAGCTTCAACTATGGCTTGCGTCTCAGCTATTGGAGCTGGAACAAGGAGTGGCTCGTCAGCCCTCGAGCAAGCATCGGCTTCGTGCCTGCCGCCAACGACAACTTCACCTTCCGACTTGCACTCGGCCTCTACAACCAGCGCCCCTTCTATAAGGAACTGCGCGACACCATCACCATCGCAGGTAACACCACTGTTCAACTCAATCAGAAGATTAAGTCTCAGCGCTCGTTCCAGGTCGTTGGAGGTATGGAGTACAAGTTCAAGATTGCCAACAGACCCTTCAAGTTCACGACCGAAGCATACTATAAAGCACAATGGAAACTGAATCCCTACAACGTTGACAACCTGCAGATTGTCTATTATGGCAACAACTGCGCGACGGGTTACGTGGTAGGAGCCGACTTCAAACTCTACGGAGAGTTCGTTCCGGGAACTGACTCATGGATTAGTTTCGGCTTGATGAAGGCCTCGATGAACCTGAATGGGCAAAAGATACCGCAGCCCACGGACCAGCGCTACAACATCAATCTCTTCTTTACAGACTACTTCCCGAACACGACACGATGGAAGATGAACCTCAAGGCGACCTTTGCCGACGGCCTTCCCTTCGGCCCGCCACACACGGGACTGGAGCGTAACGCATTCCGAGCACCTGCCTACAAGCGCTTCGATATCGGCATGAACTACCGTCTCATCGACAACGAAGACCATCATCTGCGCCGTTGCAAGTACCTGAGAAACGTTTGGCTCGGACTCGACTGCTTCAACATCTTCGGACTTTCCAACGTCAGCAGTTACTATTGGATAACGGACATCTCGAACCATCAGTACGCTGTTCCTAACTACTTGACAGGCCGCATGATAAATGCCCGCGTGCTTGTCGAACTTTAAGGACAGATGACATCAGAATACAGAGAGAGAGGGCTCAACCCTCTCTCTCTTGTTTTCCTGAGCGATAGACGGGGCTCGAACCCGCGACCTTTGGCTTGGGAAGCCAAAGCTCTACCAACTGAGCTACTATCGCATCGTTTCCAGTTGCAAAGGTACGAAAAAATAGTTAATAGATAATAAATAATAAGAAAAAACATTCTTTGTTTGTAGAAAAACACTATATTTGCAGAAAAATCAACATGTATGAACCTAAAGTGAAACGATTATGAAGAAAAAGTTTATTTGCGCCGTTTGTGGATATATCTACGAAGGCGATGCAGCACCCGAACAATGTCCCATCTGTAAGGCTCCTGCCTCGAAGTTCTCTGAGCTGAAGGACGATGCCGACATGACCTATGCTACCGTTCACAAGATTGGCGACGGCAAGCCCGAAGGTGTTTCAGAGGAGATGATCCAGGACCTCCGCAACCACTTCAACGGAGAATGCGGGGAGGTTGGCATGTATCTGGCAATGGCTCGACAGGCCGACCGCGAGGGCTATCCCGAGATTGCCGAGGCTTTCAAGCGTTATGCATTCGAAGAAGCAGACCATGCAAGCCGTTTCGCTGAGTTACTTGGCGAGTGTGTTTGGGACACGAAGACTAACCTGGAGAAGCGTGCCGCTGCCGAGGCAGGTGCTTGCGAAGATAAGTTCCGCATCGCCAAGAACGCTAAGGCTGCTGGTTTCGATGCCATCCACGACACAGTTCACGAGATGGCAAAGGACGAAGCACGTCATGGTGCTGGCTTCGCAGGCTTGCTGAAGCGTTACTTCGGCAAATAAATCTTCAGAGAATCTGCTGAAAAACAACTACCGACTGCCATCCTTCCGGGCTCTTCAACCAGCCCTCGAGGGTGGCGGTCTCTTTGTATCCACACTTACGGAACAGCGCTATCGAGGCATCATTGCCCTCTGGCACAAGGGCATAGAGTTGATGAATGCCCAAATGCTTCGCGGCATAACCGGCAAGCAAGCGCAGAGCCTCAGTTGCCAATCCCTTTCGCTGCTGCTCAGGAACCACGACGATTCCCACCTCGGCACGATGATGGAGTGAACTGTAGTTCTGTAAGTCAACGAATCCCACGCTGTTACCATCTAGAGTTTCAAGAACAAGTCGAAGCTGACAGTCGTTGAAGAAATCGTTGCTACACTCGGCTATGTACTGCTTGAGGGCAAAGTGCGAGAACGGCACAGAAGCCTGACCTAAGGGCCACAACTCAGTATCATTCTCGATGAGATACATCAAGTCGAGGTCCTCAGGCTCCACCGCCCTCAGTCTCAGCTTGTTACTCTTTAGCATTTCGTTTGATGTCTATCAGGGGGAACACAAGTGCAATTGCCAGAATGCCAAGTCCATAGAGCTGCGAAGTGTCGTCGTACTTGAAGTAGAGAAACAGCACAAAGGCAGCAGCGACAGCGATTGCAGCCACTCGGATGTAGGCATTCACTTTCCTATAACGAATAGCGAAGAAGGCAGCCAGCAGGATTGTAGCCGCACAAATCAGGGTAAGGATGTAAGTTATCATAGCGTAGTTTGAAGAGTTAACACGGGTAGTCTGAAAACATCACGTGGGTAAAATAGAATTATCACGTGTAATATTTCAAATATAACGTGGGTAAAATTATTTTTAACTGTGTTATGTTTGGCATCATCACGAGAGGTGTTTACACTCCGAACGGGATACGCCCCGCAAGAGCCCTGCCCAAAGTGACTTCGTCGGTGTATTGCAGTTCGTCATTTTGCGCGATGCCACGGGCAATGACAGTCACTTTGACGCCAGTTTCTTCCAGTTTGCGATAGATATAATAGTTGGTGGTATCGCCTTCCATCGTAGGACTGAGGGCAAGAATAACTTCCTCCACCCCACCCTTTTTGACGCGTTCCACAAGACTTTCTATCTGCAAGTCGCTCGGACCAATGCCGTCCATCGGACTGATGACGCCGCCTAGCACATGATAGAGGCCGCGGTACTGCATCGTGTTCTCGATAGCCATCACATCCTGAACGTTCTCAACCACACAGACCAGGCTGGCGTCTCTGGTCGGATTGCTGCAAATCTCGCACCGCTCATCGTCGCAGATGTTGTAGCAGACGCTGCAGTAACGCACCCCTCTCCGCATCTCCACCAGGCTCTCGGCCAAGGCTTCCACCCTCTCTTCATCCTGACGAAGCAGATGGAGAGCCAGTCGCAGAGCCGTCTTGCTGCCGATTCCAGGCAGACGATTTATTTCCATGACGGCTTTTTCAAGAAGCGAAGAACTGTATTTGCTATTGAACATTGAATATTGAACATTTTGTTCTCCCCCCTCGGGGGAGTTAGAGGGGAGCTGTTAGAGGGGGCTTTACAGCACTCCTTTGCTTGATGGAAGTTGGAAATGTGTGATGTCTCTGCGGACCGCCATTCGTAGGCTACGGGCAAATGCCTTGAAGATGCCTTCTATCTTGTGGTGCTCGTTCTCGCCTTCTGCCTTGATGTTGAGATTCATTGCAGCGCTGTCGGAAAGGCTCTTGAAGAAGTGCAGGAACATTTCTGTGGGCATCTCGCCGACTTTCTCGCGACGGAACTCAGCATCCCACACCAGCCAAGGCCTTCCTCCGAAGTCAAGAGCAACTTGGCACAGGCAATCATCCATCGGGAGGCAATAGCCATAACGTTCTATGCCGCGCTTGTCGCCCAATGCTTTGCGGATACATTCTCCAAGAGCCAGAGCCACGTCCTCGATTGTGTGATGTTCATCCACCTCGAGGTCGCCGTTGCAACGGACATAGAGGTCTGTCATGCCGTGCTTTGCAATCTGTTCGAGCATGTGGTCGAAGAAGCCAAGTCCGGTCTTTATGTCGCTCTTGCCATTGCCATCGAGACAAACTTTCACCTCAATATCCGTTTCTTTCGTGGTTCTTTTCACAGATGCAGTTCGCTCTCCAGCGAAGATGAGTTCCATAATCTTCTGCCAGTCCAGGTCTTCGGAAAGAATGAGGCTGCGGCACCCGAGGTTCTCTGCAAGCTTGGCATCCGTTTGTCTGTCGCCGATGACAAAGCTTCCAGCCAAGTCGTAATTGCCCGTCATGTAGTCGGTCAGCATGCCTATTCCGGGCTTTCGAGTAGGGAGATTGTCTTGAGGGAAACTTCTATCTATGTGAATAGCATCGAAGCATATGCCTTCGCCCTTCAGGATGTCGAGCATGAGGTTCTGCGTCGGCCAGAAAGTATCCTCGGGATAGCTCTCCGTGCCAAGTCCGTCTTGGTTGCTCACCATGATGAATAGAAAGTCTGTGTGCTGGCGAAGGAACTTCAAGGCACTGATGGCTCCTGGCACGAAACTGAACTTCTCGAAGCTGTCAATCTGCTCATCAGAGGGCTCGCGAAGTATTGTGCCGTCTCGGTCGATGAAGAGAATCTTTTTCAATTCACAATTCATAATCATTATTCATAATTATTCCCTCTAAAGGGTGCAAGGGAGTCTATTTGAAGAAGCGCAAAGCTCCAAGCAATTCGTTGTTTTCTTGTCGCGTCCCAATTGTGATGCGAAGGCAGTCTTGGCACAACTGAACTCGTGTCCTGTTGCGCACAACGATACCTTGCTCAATGAGATAGCGGTAGATTCTGTTGGCGTCGGTCACTCGGACAAGCACGAAGTTGGCATCAGTCGGGAAGACTTTCAGCACGATTGGCAGTTCTGCCAAAGCAGGCAGGACATGCTCGCGCTCGCGCTTTATCTGCGCAAGCCAGCCATCTACTGTTGGGAGGTCGGCAAGCAGAGTCAGGGCCTTTTCCTGAGTCAGCAGGTTAACATTGTAGGGATACTTAACCTTGTTGAACAACCCGATGATTTCCTCGCTGGCAAAGGCCATGCCAAGTCGGATGGCTGCTGACGCCCAAGCCTTGCTAAAGGTGTTGAGAACGATGAGATTCGGGTAGCTGTCGAGCAAACTGCGGAAAGGCTGATTGGTCGAGAAGTCTGAATAAGCCTCGTCAATCACCACAATACCATCGAAGTTGGTCAGCACCTCGTGAATGGCTTCGCGAGGGAAATCATTGGCTGTCGGGTTGTTGGGCGAACATATCCAAAGCACCTTTGTGTGCGCGTCGGCTGCATTCAGCAAACCTTTAGTGTCAAGTTGCCAATCCTCTAATAATGGAACACTTCTGTACTCAACATCATTGATGTCTGCACACACCTTGTACATCCCATAAGTTGGGGCAATCGCGACCACATTGTCTTTACCCGGATTGCAGAAGATACGATAGACAAGGTCGATGGCCTCGTCGCTTCCGTTGCCGAGGAATATCTGCGAGGGGCGCACTCCCTTCAGGGGAGCAAGGCGCTCTTTGAGTTTCTCCTGAAGCGGGTCGGGGTATCGGTTGATGGGATCGTTATAGGGATTCTCGTTCGCATCAAGAAAGACATGTGCATCCATGCCTTTGAATTCATCGCGGGCACAACTGTAAGGTTCGAGCGCCCAAATGTTCGGGCGAACTAATGATTCCAGATTCTTCATAGGCTTTCCTTTCTCAAAGTCATTGCATTCTTGTGTGCATCCAGTCCTTCCGCCTCAGCCATCAGCTCCACAGCCTTACCAATAGAGCGAATACCTTCTGGTTGAATGTGCTGGAAGGTTATCTTGCGGCAGAAACTGTCGAGGTTCACGCCGCTGTAAGCGACAGCATAGCCGTTGGTGGGCAACGTGTGATTCGTTCCGCTGGCATAGTCACCGGCACTTTCAGGAGTGAGCGAGCCAAGGAAGACGCTGCCTGCATTCACGACTTTCTGAGCCAGTTCCATATAGTTCGAGGTCTCGATGATGAGGTGCTCAGGGGCATAACGATTGGTTATTTCCATCATCTCGTCGTCATCATGTACCACAATCGCTTTGCTGTGTTCAAGGGCTTGTGCTGCAATTTCCTTTCTTGGCAAGAGCGCAAGCTGACGCTCCACTTCTGCTTCCACCTTTTGAGCAGTTTCGAGGCTCTTGCAAACGAGAAGCACTTGACTGTCGATGCCGTGTTCTGCTTGGCTGAGAAGGTCTGCTGCAACGAATGCAACATTGCTTGTCTCGTCGGCCAGCACCTCCACTTCGCTTGGACCTGCAGGCATATCGATGGCAACATCATGCAGGCTTACTTGCTGCTTAGCACACATCACAAACTGATTGCCAGGACCGAATATCTTAAAGACCTTCGGTACACTCTCCGTGCCGTAAGCCATCGCTCCTATCGCTTGCACGCCGCCAATCTTGTAGATGCGGCTAACTCCTGCTGTGTGTGCTGCCACAAGAATGGCAGGGTTGACGTTTCCATCTTTGGCTGGAGGAGTACAGAGAATGATGTCTCGGCAGCCCGCTATCTTGGCTGGTGTGGCAAGCATGAGGACTGTGCTGAACAAAGGTGCAGTGCCGCCTGGTATGTAGAGGCCTACCTTTTCTATCGCCACAGCCTTTTGCCAGCACTCCACACCCTCGGTAACCTTGACATGCTCGCCTTCAAACCTTTGTGCTGCATGGAAACGTTCAATGTTATGATGAGCGATGCGAATGGCCTCCTTGAGTTCTTCGCTGACAAGTTTCTCTGCTTCTTGCATCTCTGCTTCGCTGACAACAAGGTCATCAAGGCGCACCTTATCGAAGCGCTCCTCATATTCCCTGACGGCAACATCGCCACGCTCTCGGACATCTTTCAGAACAGCAGAGACTGTTGCATTCAACTCCGAAGCATCTCGAACAGGCCGCTTCAGCAAAGCATCAAGTTCGTCCTTAGCTGGAAATGTATATATTTTCATTACGGTATCATCTTTTCGATGGGCACAACAAGGATGCCTTCTGCTCCAAGTCCTTTCAGTTCGCGAATGATTTCCCAGAAACGTTTCTCGTCGATGACTGTGTGAACGCTGCTCCAACCTTCTGTTGCGAGGGGCATAACCGTGGGACTCTTCACTCCAGGTAGCACGGCAACTATCTCCTTCAGCCTGTCTGTCGGAACATTCATCAGGACATATTTCTTGTCTTCTGCCGCCTTGACTGCTTCGATGCGGAACAGTAGTTCGTCGAGCACAGCCTGCTTCTCCTCGTCCAGGTTCTTGTTGGCAATCAGAATAGCCTCGCTCTTCATCACCGTCTCCACCTCCACAAGGTTGTTGCTGACAAGTGTTGAGCCGCTGCTGACAATGTCGAAGATAGCATCAGCAAGGCCTATGCCCGGGCTTATCTCGACACTTCCGGTGATGACATGAATGTCGGCTGCAATGTGATTCTGTTGCATGAAGCGACGCAGGATACCCGGATAGCTCGTGGCAATCTTCTTGCCCTCGAACCACTTCAGACCATAATAGCCGCAACCTTTAGGCACAGCCAGCGAGAGTCGGCATTTGCTGAAACCAAGAGGACGAACCACTCTCGCATCTTCTGCCCTTTCCTCAAACTCGTTCTGCCCCACAATACCGAGATCGGCCACGCCACTTGCCACACTTTGTGGAATATCATCATCGCGCAGATAAAGGATTTCAACAGGAAAGTTACTGCTCTGCACGAGCAAAGTCCTCTTGCTGCTGCTCACCTTGATGCCAGCCTCAGCAAGCAAACTGATTGTATCCTCGAAGAGACGCCCCTTCGACTGAACTGCTATTCTCAACATCTTATTTATTTACGATTTAACGATTTACGATTGACTGTATATTTTCGATTTACCTATTATGTGAAATCTGGCCTTCTCTTTTTGGGGTGCAAGACTGCAATTAAGCTGGGATAATCAAACACGTTTGAATTGTCGAGCAAAAGCAGTCTTGCGATTTTCCGCCGCAAAGGTACAAAATAAAGTTGAAAGTTAAAAGTTTATAGTTTAGAGTTTTGGTTTATTCTTTTATTTCAACACAAAAGCAAGGGCGGCAGATTATTTCTGTCGCCCTTGCTGTAATATAAAACATTCACAATTTACTTCACAACAACTTTCTTTGTCGTGCCATCTGAATAACGAATGATGTTGATGCCCTTCTGAGGCTTGCCAATCATACGACCTTGAATGTCATAGCGAGCAATCTCTGTCGCTTCATCTGAAGTCTTGATTTCTTCAATGCCATCTGGG
>JAGCNZ010000127.1 GCA_017645655.1 Bacteroidaceae bacterium
GGAGAACGACGAACCCAGCACAAGGATGGTGACATAGGCAATCGCGATGCCTCCCACGGCTGAGCCTTTGAACATCGGAAGCACGAAGGCAAACGTCAGATGGCAGAAGATGAGGAGCAACGAACCCAGTATCAGCATCGTCGCTGCCTTGCCTTTGTGGTCCACATAACTGCCCAAAATGGGTGTGATGAGCACGGCCAGGAGTGGGAACACCGCGAAGATGCTCTCGGCACTCTGTCTCATGAAGCCCATGTAGCAATAAGCAATGAGGGCGATTATGCTGACGCAAAGCAAGCCGTACTTGCCTCCGCTCTTCTTCTGGAAGTTGCTTGCGAAGCCTGTTGCCGCAACAAAAAGCATGATGACGTACTGGATGATGGTCACGCTCTCAGTAGCCCAGAACGAATTAGCATCGGGAGCCACCAAAGTCAGGTTGCATTGGAGCATGTTCACGGCGTACTTCTGGAAGGGGAAGATTGCGCTGTAGTAGAGCACACAAAGCAGGGCAACAAGCCAGAAGCCGCTCGAAGTGAGGATTTGTCCCAAGTCGCTGATCTTGAAGGGGTCGTCCTTCTCCTCTGCTTCGCCAGTCTGCGAATCGAGTTTTCTATCCATAAAGAAGTAAACGATGCTCATGATGAGGGCGATGCACATCAGCACAACGCCGAAAGCAACCGAGCGACTGACGCTGACCTGACCGCCCAAACGGGCAAAGAAGGGCGAGAAAATCATGCAGGTTGCCACGCCAAGACGGGCAAGAGCCATCTCCGAACCCATCGCCAAAGCCATTTCTCTTCCCTTGAACCACTTGACGATACCGCGGCTCACGGTAATGCCGGCCATCTCCACACCACAGCCAAATATCATGAAACCGCAGGCTGCGAACTTGGCGGAGGCTGGCATCCCTTCATAGAAAGGCGATACCCCGAGCTCCTCAAACACGGGAATGTAGTTCAGATTGTTCGTGAACCAAGTCTCCAAGCCACTTCCTGCAAAGCCGTCAGCAACGGCGTACCACTTGATGCAGGCGCCGACGAGCATCACGACAGCAGAAAGAACCATCGTGAAGCGCACGCCCATCTTGTCGAGAATGATGCCTGCGAAGATGAGGAAGAAAGCAAAGACATTGAGGAACACCTCGGAGCCTTGCATCGTGCCAAAGGCCGTACTGTCCCAGTTCCTTGTCTCCTGCATCAAATCCTTAATGGGAGAAAGGATGTCCATGAAGATGTAGCTGCAGAACATGGCCAGTGCCAAGAGCAGCAAAGCCGTCCAGCGCATACCGGCGCTGTCGCGGAGAGTCTTTTGAATTGCTTGTGTCATTTGTTGTCGTTATTACGTTTTTTCGTTATTTCGTTATTTCGAGAAATCACTTCAACCACTTGTCGAGCCATGAGAAATAAGTTCTCTGCCACAAAATACCATTTTGTGGTTTGAGCACCCAATGGTTCTCGTCGGGGAAGATAAGCAGCTGCGCTTCTATTCCTCGCATGCGAGCAGCGTTGAAGGCGCTCATGCCTTGGGTCGCGTTGATGCGGTAATCCTTCTCGCCATGTATGCAAAGGATGGGCGTGTCCCACTTGTCGACGAACCGATGAGGGCTGTTCTCATAGGTGCGACGGGCGCGTTCGGTCTGATCTTTGTTCCAGTAAGCGTCGTCATATTCCCAGTTGGAGAACCAGTTTTCCTCAGTCTCGGTGTACATCGCCTCGAGGTTGAAGGCGCCATCATGCGAGATGAAACACTTGAAACGACCTTCGTGATGACCTGCCAGATAATAAACCGAGAAGCCACCAAACGAGGCTCCGACAGCACCGAGACGGTCCTTGTCGACATACGGCAAGTTCTCCACGGCATCGTCTATCGCGGTAAGATAGTCCTTCATGCACTGCCCGGTCCAGTCTCCGCTGATTTCCTCGAGCCATTCTTGCCCGAAGCCAGGCACGCCGCGACGGTTCGGGGCAACGACCACATAACCCTGCGATGCCATTATCATAAAGTTCCAACGATAACTCCAGAACTGCGAGACGGCACTCTGAGGACCTCCCTCGCAGAAGAGCAGCGTGGGATATTTCTTCGCGGCATCAAAGTGAGGAGGCAAGATGACCCAGTAAAGCATGTGCTGACCGTCGGTTGTCTTCACCCAACGCTGTTCGATGCTGGGCTTCGCAAGCTGGTCGAGGATGTCTTTATTCACTTCGGTTATCTGCTTTATCTGAGTGTTGTCGGCACTCTCGCCAGGCGTTACGACATAAAGGTCAGCAGGTTCCGTGAAGCTGTGACGTTCCGCTACGAGTTCATTATCGTTCAACATTTGCAAAGAACCCCAGTCAGCCCAGTTGTTGGAGAGTTGTTTGACTTCGCCCTTCAAGTTAGTCTTGTACATGTTTTCCGTGGCGTGCCATACACCTATATAATATAATGTATAGGAGTCAGGCGCCCAGCAGAAGTCGTCCACGCTAGAGTCGAACGACTCTGTGACGTAGGTCTTGGTGTTCTCTTTCAGGTCATAAATGCAAAGACGCTGGCGGTCGCTCTCGTAGCCGTCACGTTCCATCGAGAGCCATGCCACGTAGCGTCCGTCGGGAGAGAACTTCGGATTGACATCGTAGCCGACGTTCTCGTGCTTCTGCTTCTCGTTGATAGCTTGGTCTTTGAGTGTCTTGGTGGGGTTCAACTGCTTTCCATCGCCATGATAAGCCATTGCGTCACAAGGCTGAATGCCAAACTCTTGGAATGGTTTGCACAGGTTCTTCGTGTGCTCATTAGAGTTAAGGTCACGAGCTTCTACATCATAGAGGAAGATGTCGCTGTCGGTCGAGATGCTATATTCCAAGCCAGTCTTGCAACGGCAGGTAAAGGCGATGAACTTTGAGTCGGGGCTCCAAGCCAGTTGCTCGATGCCGCCAAACGGTTCCATGGGGCATTCGTATGGCTCTCCCTCGAGGATATCGAACTCCTCACCCGTCTTCAGATCGATGACGAAGGGATGCTGGATGCTCTCCACATAGTGGTCCCAATGGCGATACATCAGGTCGTTCACGACGCGACCGGTCGCTTTGGGCAGGTCTTCAGGCTTTTTCTCGATGATTTCATTAAAGTCGATGCTCTTCAAGACGAGCACCTTCTTGCCGTCAGGAGCGAGGAGGAAGCCCTCTACCTGGCCGTCTGTCTTGGTCAGTTGCTTGCGGCTCTTGCCGTTCAAGCCCATCTTCCAGACCTCTCCTTCCCTAAGGAAAGCGATGGTTTTATTGTCAAGCCACTGCACATCGGTCTCGTTCTCGGCATCACTTGTCAGTTGACGTTGCTCGCTGCCGTCAGCGTTCATCATCCAAAGAACTTGGTGACTCTTGTTCTCCTGCACGCTGTAGTAGCCCATCTGGAAGGCGATGTGCTTCCCGTCGGGCGATGCCTGATAGCCACTTATGCGGCTCATTGCCCAAAGAGCCTCAGGCGTCATGAGGTCTCCTTCGAGCTGAATGGTTTGCTTTTCGATGTTCACTTTGTCACTTTCCTTCTGTGTGCCGCATGCTGCACAAAGGAGAGCAGCAGCCAAACATAGTTTATAATTCATATTCGTTTCTTCTAAATTCCTGGTTTCGTACGTTTATTTATCATTCTTGCCAAGCGTTTGACATTCAGGAGGCACGGCGTGCTGCAAAACTTAACGTGGGTAAAATGAAATTATTACGTGTAATATTTCAAATATAACGTGGGTAAAATGAATTTATCACGTGGGTAAAATGAAAACTTAACGTGGGTCGTTGAGCAACTAAGCGTGCCTCGTTTGTTCACTTACGCCTTTGCGCCTGTTCCTGCTGCATCTTCTGCAAGGCTTCGAGGCGTGCCTGCAGGCCCGACACCTTCTTCGGGTCGTTCTTGTGCTGCTCGCGATAAGCCTCGAGGCTGGCAAGGAGCTTCTTGTCATCTGTCTTCCAACGCAGGTACCACATCGTGATGATGTTGAGCAAACCGGATATGAAGTAGAAGTAGCTCAAACCGCTCGAGTAGTTGTTGAACCAGAAGAAGAACATGAGGGGCATCAGGTACATCATCCATTGCATCATCTTCATCTGCTGAGCCTGCTCGCCTGTGAACTGGTTTTGCTGTTGACGCATCGATATCCAGGTGTTGATGATGTTCGTCAAGCTAAAGAGCAGGCAGAAGATACTCAAGTGGTTGCCGATGAGCCAAATGTCCTTTCCCCAGCGGATAAGGTCGTCGTAAGCACTCAGGTCGTCAGCCCAAAGGAAGCTCTCGCCACGCAAATCGATGGCATTAGGAATGAAGTTGAACATCGCAATCCAGATAGGCATCTGTATCAACATAGGCAGACAGCCGCCCATAGGACTGACACCATACTGGCTGTAAACCTGCATCATCGCCTGTTGCTTCTGCATTGCTTGGTCGGGATTGGGATATTGCTTGGAGAGTTCGTCGAGCTTCGGTTTGAGGACACGCATCTTTGCACTGCTCAGATAACTCTTCTTCTGAGTCGGGAAGACAAGCACCTTGATGATGACTGTCAGCAGAAGCAGGACGATTCCCATCGGCAAACCGAACGCCTTGAGCCAGTCGAAGATGTAAAGTATCGACCAACGATTGATGAAACGGAATATCCACCAACCGAGATAGACGAGTTCGTCGAGGTCGGCATCCGAGCCATAAGCCGTCATCTTACTGTGTGCCTTGAGGATATGGAAGTCGTTCGGACCGAGATACATCTGCAAATGTGTAGCCTCCTTGCCCGTCGCATCGAACGGAATCTGCAGGGAAGCCTCGTAACGCTTCAGGTAGTCCTCCTCGTCGGAAAGCTGTTCAGTAGAGAGCGAGGCCTGCGTCATCGGCTGACTTCCAATGAGAACAGCGCTGAAGAACTGGTTCTTGAAAGCAATCCACTCGAGTGCCTCTTCCGGCTCCTTGCTGTCGTCCTTCATCTCGCTGAGTTTCTTCACACCCTTTCCCTGCCGCTTATAGGTAAGGGAACTGTAGCGGTTCTCGAAGTCCTTGCCCTTTTCCTGCTGGGCAATACGCGCGTTCCAATTGATGAGTAGGTTGCTTTGGCCAGGCATCGTCAAACCTTCCAAACCCTGACACACAATGTCCATATCGAGCATGTAGGACTCGGGGCGAAGCTTATAGCTTACCTGCAACAGCTTACTTTCCTGCTCAACAGAGAACACGACGCTCGAGTCTGTCTGTTCCTTGACACTAAATGAGAGGTCGGCAAAGCTGATGTTCTCCTGCTTGAGAGGCAGGGTGAGCTTCATCGAAGCGTCCTCTTTGCCAAGAATCAGGACGTCGCCATCCCTGCGACGGCTCTTGTAGCCGATAATCTCAGCGTCCTCTACGACCGCACCCTTGCTGCTGATGCCGACCTTTACCCTATTGTTTTGAAGAACGACGCGCTGTCCCTCGCCACTGCTCTGCGAGAAGAAGAGAGCGTTGCTGTCCGGCAGAGCAGGAGTCGCAGCGACCGTTTCTGCTTTTATCTGCTCGGCTTCTGCCTGTTTCTGCTGTTCTATGGCAGCAATGCTGTCTCGTTGTGCCATCGCCTTCAACTCTTCCTTGCTTGGCTGACTATACCAGCTGAAGCCAATGATGACGAGAGCAATGAGAATGAATCCTGTGACTGTGTTTTTATCCATATATGTTAAGTCTTTTATTCCTTTAGGCGCACAAAATTACATAAAAATCCCTAATGTCTCATCTATATTCCATAAATTCTTCGTAACTTTGCACAAAATTAGACGAAATGAAGTGCCTTTCAAGACTTTTCCTTATATGTTTGGTGACGCTTTTTGCCACTTCAGCCACTAAGGCGATGGCCGACGTCAAGCATAAATCTGAGCAAAACGAAGCAACACCCGACACCTCGCAGGTTCTGAAGAACTATCTGGAAGCCCTCAACTCGCTGGTAAAGGAGCGCGACTCGCTGAGCGCGGAGGTTCCCACGATTGCGCCCAACGCCTACTACTACCAGATGTTCTCCTCTCCGGCGCTCTACAGCGCATCCCTCCATCAAGCCATGGGACAGACAGACACCTCGAATCCCGACCTGCAACTGCAGCGCATCTTCGCTTCCAGAAAGATGCTCTCCATGCTTTATGGCAGGGCACCACAATTGGTGACACACACCGAGAGCGACATCTTGGGACAGGCCGCCATCCGAAGCGACATAAATGATATGCTGCAAACCTCCGATAAGCTTGCCGACAAGGTTGCCGCCGCCACACTTCTTCCCGAGGTGGACGGAGAAGTGAAGGTTATCACGCGACGTCCCAACTTCTGGAAGTTCTCCGGCACCTCCTCGTTGCAATTCGCTCAAAACTACATTTCGGACAACTGGTACAAAGGCGGCGAGACAAACTGGATCGGCAATTTCGACCTTACCTTGCGTGCCAACTACAACGACCAACGCAAGATAACATGGGAGAACACGCTGGATGCCCAACTGGGTTTCCAGACGACGGAGACCGACAAGAACCGCACATTCCGACCGAGTCACAACCTGCTTCGATACACCACCAATGCCGGCTACAAGGCTTGGAAGAACTGGTACTACTCTCTTTTGGTAATTCTTCAGACTCAGATTGCACCCAATTATCAGAAGAATACCGATGATATCACATCGAAAATACTCTCTCCGTTGGAAGTTACGGTTGCTCCCAGCATGAAATACGAAATAAAGTGGGGCAAGAAACAGCAGTTCACGGGACAACTCAACGTTGCTCCTCTTGCCATGAAGGTGCTGTATGTCCACGACGACGACCTCGTCACGAACTTCGGTTTGCCTAAGGGAAAGCACCAGAAGACCACGTTTGGTCCCAACATCACCCTTAATACAACGTGGAAGATTTGCAAGCAAATCACATGGATAAACCGCATGTACTGGTTCAGCAACTTTGACTATCACATCTGGGAATGGGAAAACAAGATCGACTTTACCGTCACCAAACTCATCACCGCGAACCTTCATCTCTACCCGCGCTTCGATAATAGCAACCCCAATTATCGTTCAGGAGAACAGCACGACGGCACCTACCTTATGTTCAAAGAGTTGCTTAGTCTGGGCTTGACATACAATTTCTGAGGCAATTACCCGCGACCATGCTCATCAAATCAGCCGAATACACCATTAGCAGTGCCCGTGTGGACCAATGCCCGCAGGGAGACTTGCCGGAGTTTGCTTTCATCGGACGAAGCAACGTGGGTAAGTCCAGCCTCATCAACATGCTGACGGGCCGTGCGGGCCTCGCCAAGACGTCTGCCACACCAGGCAAGACCATCCTCATCAACCACTTCCTAATCAATAAAGAGTGGTATCTCGTCGACCTTCCAGGCTATGGTTACGCCAAGCGGGGACAGCAGCAGAGGGATGAGCTGCAACGGATGATAACTGGTTATATCCTGCGTCGCGAGCAGATGCTGAACCTTTTCCTGCTTATCGACGCGCGCCACGAGCCGCAGCGCATCGACCTCGAGTTCATCGAGTGGCTCGGAGAGAACGGCATTCCCTTCAGCATCGTCTTCACGAAAGCCGACAAACTCTCGAAGGGAAAACTCGCCGCAAACATCAAGCACTACCTCGCCGAGCTCTCGAAGCAATGGGAGGAACTGCCTCCGCACTTCGTCACGAGCAGCGAGACGAAGCAGGGCAAAGACGAACTCCTCGACTACATCGAGAGCATCATCAAGGCTTAATCTGAGAACATCGCCTGCGACGTATTGCGTCCGCGCACTAAAAAGCGCGACTTGGTGCTAAAGCATCCAAGAATTTACCCACGTGATAAATTCATTTTACCCACGTAATATTTGAAATATTCCACGTGATAATTTCATTTTACCCACGTGACGTTTTCCGACATCCCTGCCGAGGGCAATCAATACCAGTCGACGTTGCTGCTGTATGAGCTCTGCTTCTTCCATCGGAGGGCGTCGGTCAGCGTGCCGGCCTTGCAGGCAAAAAGGAAGTTGAAGCTCGTGTAGGGCTTGATGACCATGCTGCACGACATTGAGAAGCAATGGAGGTCGCGGGCCAAAGAGACGGTCGTCATGCTCAGCTTCTTGTAGTTGAAGTCGTATCCCGACGAGAAGCTGATGTTCCAGCCCTCAGCGATTCGGACGTTTCCGGAGAAGTTGAACGTCTGCGTAAACTTGTAGGGATAGCGCATGCGCTTGGGGTTGATGTCTGCGCTGGTGTCCTCGCGCATCGACACACCGTAGCTGACAGTGAGGTTCCAAGGTATCTGGAACTTGAGGTAGCCGTCCTCGTCCACATCACTCGACTCGACTTTCTTGGCACCGCTCATGCCCTTCTTGCGGTCCGGGTCGACGTTCTGCATCGTAGGATCCGTTTCCTCCTCGTCCTCGTCATAGTCGTCGTCGTCATCCTCATCGTTGTTCCTGCTTCCCGACATCCGCCCTTGGAACTTTTCCCTCATGCCCAGGAACTTCTTCAGCGTCTGATTGTTGAAGGTGTACGAAATGTTGTGGCTCATGCCCTGAAAGCGTCCGAAGCGGCCCCTGCCCCACTCCGTGTGGTCGCCAACAATGACGTTGCCGTTCTTGTCGAACTCGTAAGCATACGTTGCGAAGACCGCATTCATGGAGAACGTGTGGCTCTTCGTGAGCCTGAGGCGTGCTCGCATGTTCAAGTCGCTCCAGGGACGCTTCTTCGCAGCCATGTTGTAGGACATGGAGAGGCCAAGCTCGTCGATAAGGCTAATCTTCTTCTCGCCCGTCGAATCGCGGCTGGTGCGCAACTTCATCTCGAGGTTGTTCGAGATGTCGAGCTGCACACTTCCCTGCATGGCATTGGGAGCAGTTCCGTAAGCGCTGCCGGCAAACGGAGAATAGGTGACGGTGGAGACATTGCCGTCACGGTCCGTGCGGACGTACGTGTCGTAGAATCCCCACATAGGCGTGCTGAAGTCGGGCGCAAAGTTGAAGGAAACGCTGGGCGTCACCATGTGACGTATCATCTTTATCTTCTTTCCGCCGAACCACGGCATGGGTGTATATAAACCATACAGCTTGGTGTTCGCGCTTAGTCCCAGGCTGAAGTTGTAGACATTATAGAAACCATTCAACGTGTCACGCTTCACGGCACGCGTCTCCTCGTCCCACGACTGCATGACCTTCTTCGTGTACATACGGTCGGTGAAGGTAAAGTTGGGCGTCACATTGATGTATTTGAAGACTGGGAACGTGGCGTTGATGGGTATCTGGTGCCTCATGCCGTTGCGCCAGTCTTTGACCAGACTGCTCTTAAACAGCTTGTTCTCCTTCGTATTGATGCTGTTGGTCAAAGAACCCGAGTAGCTGATACCTATCTTCTCGTACCACCTCTCCTTTCCTGCCATTTTCTTACGCTTGAAGGGATAGAAGCGGTTGAGCTGTATCGTGAGGTTCGGCAGAGTGACGGCAATGCTGCTGTCGCGGACTTGCTGCGTGAGGTTGAATGTTCCGCTCAGCGTCAGGCCGATGTTCGGGAAGGACTTGCTGTAGGACACACTGCTCGTGCGGGTGCTCTGAGTGTAGCTCGCAGGATTGTACATGCTCACGAGGTTGTTGCGCTCGTAGCTGCTTGTGGCAAAGTTCACACTTGCCGAGAACGTCTGTGTCGGGTTCGCTTTGGCATCCTGACGGTGCGTCCATGATATTCTGAAGTCTTTCGAGACAGCATGGTCCGGCATGTTCTTCTCGCCGGTCTGCGTGTACTGATAACTGATGTGGAGGTTGCCGCTGAAACGATACCGCTTCTTGTAGGTGGACTGGGCAGAGAGAGACCACGAACCTTTAGTGTAGATGTCGCCCAAGACCTTGGCGTCGACATAATCGTTGAACGCAAAGTAATAACCTCCCTCGCGAAGATAAAAGCCTCGCGTCGTTTCATCACCATAACTGGGCATAATGAAACCGCTGCTGTACTTCTCTTTGAAAGGGAAGAAACCATAGGGGATGGCAAGCGGCAAAGGCACGTCGCAGACCACAAGATAAGTAGGACCGAACACGACATCCTTGCCGGGACGCATCTTGGCCCTCGTCATGTTCAGGTAGAAATGCGGGTGCTCGGCATCGCACGTCGAGTAGAAAGCCTTCTTCACATACATCGTTCCCGAGCTGTCGCGCTTTCCATCAAGGCTTTTCATGTAGCCTTCTCCCTGCTGGGTATACACGTTGGAGATGTACGCCTTGCGTGTCCTGAAGTTATAACTGATGCTGTCCGGTTCATATTCATCAGGTCCCTGACGGAAGAGAGGCTTTCCCGAAACCTTACCCAAAGAGTCCGTACGGCTGGTGGCATGCACGAGGCTGCTGTCGATGGCGATATTAATGATGTCTGCCTCCAGCTCGAGGTTCTGATATTGAACTTTTCCGCCACCATAAAGATTGGCTCGCGAATTGATATAGTCAAAGGTAATCGAGTCCTGGGCAGAGTAGTTGACGGGCAAGTCGAGTGCATTCTTGCTGCGTGGCGTCGTGTCGACAGGCACCGTGTCCTGCGGGACGCAGTCCGGCAGGATGGTGTAGGGACGCAATGGCATGCCCACAGGCAAGGTGTCTGCCCGAAGTGAATCAACTGCCCGAAGCGAGTCAACAGCATTCCTCAAGAAGGAAACCCTTCCTGCAGGACGCGCTGCCAAGGATGCCAACACATAGCACGCCGTCAGTATCGAAATAAACCTTGCCTTCAATTGCTATACAATAATTCCAATTTGCAAAGGTAAGACTATTTTCCGACACTTTGTGTCTTTTCCTTTTATTATTATGATTTTTTCACTCAAAGCGCGCCATCCAAGCCCGAAAGACATCTAATCCGTCGCTTCCGAACTTCTCCAAACTGCGCAAAGCTTGTTCCGGCGTCTTCTCCATGCTGAGTCGTGTCTTGGAATAGAACTTGTCGGCATAGCAGATGATTTGCTCCTCGATGCTCTGCGGCGTGAAGTCCTGATGCGGCAGGGGCAGATTCTGACGTTCTATTTCTGCAGCCGTAAGCCCAGTTCCCGTGTGCCGTTCGGCCACTCGGGCATGCAGAGGAAGACCTTCGGCACGAAGAATCTCCGCTCCTAAAATGCCGTGACAAATGTAGGGTTCTGTTCCATAACAAAAGATGGAAGGTGCATCGACGCGTACAATGCCGATATCATGGAGCATTGCTGCTTCCCAGAGGAGTGTCTCGTCAGCATTCAATTCGGGATGCGACTTGGCAATTCTCAGAGCACGACGCGCCACATCACAGCTATGAATAAGCAAAATCTGCTCTAGCGGTTCGTTACCTCCACAGTATTTATGTATCAATTCATTTACCATTTCCTGTCTTTTCTTGTGCAAAATTACAAATAAATTGAGAATTAAGAAAGAAGATTTAAGAATAATTTCGTACCTTTGCAACTTGAAAACAGTAAAGGAGGTAAGAAGATGAAGTACGGTTTCGACAATGACAAATACATTTCCATTCAGTCGCAACACATTCAGGAACGCATAGCGCAGTTTTCCGGCAAGCTGTACCTTGAGTTGGGCGGCAAACTCTTCGACGACCATCATGCCAGCAGGGTGCTTCCCGGATTCCAACCAGACAGCAAGCTCAGGATGTTCCAACAGCTGAGTTCCAGTGCCGAGATAGTAATTGTCATCAGCGCTCTCGACATCGAGAAGAACAAAGTCCGTCAGGACTTGGGCATCACTTACGATGAAGATGTACTTCGCCTGCGGTCCGAGTTCCAAAAACGAGGCTTTATGGTGAATGGCGTCGTCATTACACATTACAATGGTCAAAGCAGTGCTGCCATCTATCGCCGCCGTTTGGAGCACCTCGGAATTCGCGCCTATTACCATTACAACATTGAGGGTTATCCCAATAACGTGAAGTTGATAAACTCCGACGAAGGCTTCGGCAAGAATGATTATGTAGAGACCACGCGTCCGCTGGTCATCGTGACGGCTCCCGGACCTGGCAGCGGCAAGATGGCTGTCTGCCTGAGCCAGCTCTATCAGGAGCGCAAGAGAGGCGTCGAAGCTGGTTACGCAAAGTTCGAAACCTTCCCCGTCTGGAACTTGCCACTGAAGCATCCCGTCAACATCGCTTACGAGGCTGCAACGGCCGACTTGGGCGACGTGAACATGATCGACCCGTTCCACATGGATGCCTACAACAAGGTTGCCATCAACTACAATCGTGACGTGGAGATATTCCCAGTCTTGAACACAATCTTCGAAGGCATATATGGCACCTGCCCCTATAAGTCGCCGACCGACATGGGTGTGAACATGGTGGGATTCTGCATCTGTGATGACGAGATTTGCCAGCAGGCGGGCAAGGACGAGGTCATCAGACGTTACTACACAGCCCTCAATCAGATGGCCGACGGCGCATGCAACGATGCTGAAGTCAACAAGATTGATTTGCTGCTGAAGCAGGCCAAGATCAGTACCGACGACCGTCGCGTCACCGTCGAGGCAAGGCGTCGCTTGGAAGAGTCTGGCGTTCCGTCGTCGGCCATGGAACTTGAGGATGGCACCATCATCACGGCAGCATCATCTCCTTTGCTCGGCACGGCGTCATCCCTGCTACTCAACGCAACAAAGCATCTTGCAGGCATCGATCACGACCTGAAGCTTATCTCGCAAGACTTCATCGAGCCCATCCAGCGCACAAAAATTGAGTATTTAGGTGGACACAACCCTCGACTGCACACTGACGAAGTGCTCGTTGCCCTCAGCGTACTGAGCCGTCAGGACGAGAACTGCCGCAGAGCACTTGCACAGTTGCCCAGTCTGGCAGGACTTCAAGCGCACACCACCATCATGTTGGGTGAGGTGGACCGCAAGATTTTCAAGAAACTTGGCGTGGATCTCACCTGCGATCCCGTCAAGAAATACTGATAGCCGGGAAACTTAATATCGATAAGCGACTCCCAAGGTTGCGTAGATGGGATACATCTTAAAGGTGATAGCCTCGAAGTTGCGGTCCCAAATGTCTGTCATTCCCCAGTCGAGCAGACCGAACACATTCATGTGACGCATGGCTTTCCAGTCAAAAGCAATCTCTATGCCAACTGCCACGGGCTGCATCTTATCGGGAAAGTTGTCGGGATATGGCGTCGGGTTCTCACGCGACATAAGAATCTTCGTGCCTGTAGGCGTGTCTTCACGCAGATAACCGATGCCTTTGCTGTTGTCGAAGACTTCGCCCGAGAAAGTTTGGTCGAAGTAAAGACTGAGATAAGGCCCAGCGCTGACGTTCCACCTGGGACTCATGCGCAGGGTAGCAAGCAGGGGAAGCGTGACGCCCCACAGCTCGGTGTTGGTGACGTTGGTGCCCGTGAAGTATCCTTTCGTGATTTCACCTTCCTGCTCGAGCCACACGTAGTAGTTCTTCACGTCTGCGTCTGTGTGAAAGCCTTCCCAGAAAAAGTGTGCTCCGGCACTAATTCCCCAGCGCTTCGTGAACATCCTGTATCCGTCGACACCAATGCTGATGCCGCCTCTGGGGCTGAAGCCATTTATCTTTCTCACCTCGGCTGGCAGGGGAAGAGGTGTTGTGCCGCCAATGACATAACCTGCTCTGGCGATGAATCCGCCGCTTTTCAATCCTGCAGTAGGACCCCATTTTTCCCAAGCGTCCTCTTGTGCGTTTGATGTGATGGCGAGGAAAAAGAATAAGAGGGATGTGTATAGTTTGATGTTTTTCATTGCTTTTCTTTCTACATTTCTTGTTTCTTATTGTTGGAAAGGCGTTTACGTTGCTATTCGCAGAACAGTTCGATGTTGTCGATGCAGAACTTGCTTCCGATAGCTCCCTTGAAATAAGCGCCGCCCCAACTGCTGGCAAAGCCGAGGATGATGCTGTAGCCTTTGTTCTGCAGGATGGTTGGATCGGGCTCGGTGGTATAGACGACGGGAATCGTCACTTCTTGCCATTCGCTTGTCAGACCGTGAATGGGGTTAGCGGTAAGCTGGTCGGTGCCGTCGGCATTATAGTGGTGCGGCAGGCGACCCTTGCCAATAATGTAGGGACTGGACAGGACGTCGTTGCCGTCGAGCTGTATCTTATTGCCGGATTCATCTTCGTTTCGATAGAGAACCACGTAAGCATCGGGTTCATCGATGACTCCTTCTATCGGATTTCCCATGCGGTCCTGGAAGACGCTACCGGGTTCGAACTTGAACCAGCCGCGCATCATGATGGGTTTGTGCAGGTAGGGTGTGCCGAACTGAGTCGCCTTGAGGGCATCCGTTAGCGCATTGCCGACGTCGAAGATGCCGTTGAACATAGAGCCGGATGCCAGTCGCATGTTCACCATCTTGCCGAATGGGCCTGTGTCGCATGTCTCAAGTTTGAGGCATGCGCTGCCGTCGGGACCTCCTCCGGCGACTGGTGTAGAGGGATACTCTAGAGGCTTTGCCGAAGACTTACTGATTTTGAAGCCCGGATTACCGTTTTTCCACATGCCGTCTGTGAAGACGTCGGGGGCTACCCATTGATAGTATTTGCCCGATGGGTCGAGACTGTAGTCCTCGAAGTCGATGAAGAGATTGCCCTCGCTGGGCGCTTCGTGAACGACCGAAATACTGTAGTCGCGGCTCCATGATTTGTCCTCGGAGACGATATGGAAGCGTTGAATTCTCTCGTCCGAGAAGTCCACGAGCGAACCATTCTGGAAGGGGACATCCGTGCCGTCTTCTGACTTGATGAAGATGGTTGCCCCCTCTGTGACGCGAAGTGTGAGAGGAACGCTCTGTACGTTGGCATAACTGCGAACCACGAACTCGATGTTTGTCTCAGAAGAAATGACGGTCATCATCGTATCGTAGTCGTGATAGAAGATATCGGAAGGGGTGTCGAAGTGAAGCGAAACGGCTTCTATGTCGCACTCGGTGTTGTCTTGCTCTGCTGCGATACAGGAAGCGAGCAGGAGAGGAATGCCGACAAGTGCCACAAAGGTTGTTTTGTTCATTTTTATGTTATGATTTCTTAAATCGCGTGCAAAGTTACAAAAAATAAATGAAAAGCAGAAGTTGAACCGCGAAAAATTATATGTTATAGAACGCAAAACGTTCGCTCGACGAACACAACACGTCTGTCCGTCAGAGAGAAAACGTCTGTCTGACTGACTCAAAATGTCGAAACGGGCAATCGGACGAGTCTGGCCGCTCAACTTCACACGTGTAGTTCATTGAAAGGTCATGATGATTCAATTGAAAGGTCATGATGATTCAACGATTGTCTCCTGTCGTGTTGAGTGAGTCGACTTGTGAAGATGAGTCTCCCGACATGAAAAAAGGGTTGACTTCTACTGTTCTACTACCATCCGACGAATGACGACATCCTCCAAAGGACGGTCGTTCTTGTCTGTCGCGACGTCCTGAATGGCCTTGACGACCTCCATGCCTTCGATGACTTCGCCAAAGACCGTGTACTGTCCGTCGAGGTGCGGAGTGCCGCCTCGCATGTAATAGTCGTCAATCATCTGCGACGTGAGCTCAATTCCTTTCTCCTCCAACATGGCACGCACCTTTTTCATATCGGCCGCGGCCTGTTTCTTGCCATAAACGATGTAGAACTGAGAGCCACTGCTTTCCATTTCAGGATTGACGTCGTCGGGTTCTCTTGCGGCTGCCAAAGCACCCCGCCAATGATAGAGGTACGGCAGACATAACTCGGCAGGAATCGTGTAACCAGGTCCTCCGTCACCCAAAAGCTTGCCTGGCTCCGCGTTTCGGCTGTCAGGGTCACCGCCTTGAATCATGAAGTTCTTGATGCAACGATGGAAAAGTGTCCCGTCGTAGAAGCCTTCGCGAGCAAGTTTGAGGAAGTTCTTGCTGTGGAGTGGGGTGTCTTCGGAAAGGGCGACACGAATGTTACCGACAGTCGTTTCGATACGGACAACGTGTCGCTTCTCCTTCTTCTTCCCTTCGACAAAGAGCGTTCCAAAGCAAAGGAAAGCGACCAAGATAAGTAAAAGTTTATGTTTCATAACGTTTGATGATGTTTGCCACCTCTTTGCCGCACTGCTCGACATTGTAGTAACGTTCTGCCAGAGCACGTCCGCGCCTGCCCATCGCCTCGGCTTCCTCGGGATGACTGGCAATGTAGCGGAGTTTCTCGACCCAGCCCTCGACGTCTTCCACCTCGATCCAGAAGCCGCAACCTTCAGCCTCGATGTCCATCGGCATTTGTGGGTTGCGTGTACACAAAATGGGAAGACCGAGGGCGAGTGCTTCGACGACAGTCGTCAAGCCGACTGTATAGTTGCTCTTTTGGCAGCAAATGCAGACGCAACGACTCTTTGCAACCTTCAACGCGATTTCGTGCGGAATAGGACGATTGCCGTAATGCAGCTTAATATTTGCTTTCGGAAGAAGGCTCTCGAAGTATGCCTGTCGCTTCTTCTCTGCATAAAGCGTCAGGGGCAAACCTGTCTCGTGAAAGGCTTTTATTAGTGTTTCGAAGTCACGCAGTTCTTTGCCGGTGGAGATAAACTGGCTCGAATGGTTCCCGTCAGACTTCAGGGCATCGTAGTACTCGAGGTCTGCCCCCCAATGCACCATGCTCATTCGGCTCGGGTCGGCTTTCTCGGAAAGCATACTGACCTGCATGAGTTGCTCGGAGAAGAAGATGAGATGGTCCATTCCACGATAGAAGAGGCGCGCCAAAGCCTCTCGAAGTGGGTTCTTCGCCTTGACGATTGGCTGGTGATGCCACACGACGATAGGATGCCTGTAGAGTCTCAACGCCCGAAGCAAAATGACGGGTTCGATGCCGAGGCTGTGCGTGGCATAAAGGATGTCGTAATGTTTGCGGCAAGTCAACACTTTCCAAGTGGCGACGACCATGTCTCGAATTCGCTTGTAGGTGTGCTGCTGATGGTGCCACACCACATCGATATCATATTTGCCCAACTGCAAAGCACCATAGAGGAAATGCGACGGGAACTTTCCTTCCTGCCATTCTCGCACGATTCGCTCTGTGTCCTGGGTATGATAGAAGTATATCGTCATTTGCCTTTACTTGTCTCTCTCCACCTCCCGCTCAGCCAAGGAACACGTTCCACCAAGGGAACAGCCAGGGTGCAAAGTGTGAAAGTGATAATCAGAATGATGATTAGGTCCGGAATACTCTTGCGAAAGGGATGCCCGAGCAGTATGCTGGCGTAAGCATAACTGAGGACTATCGGATAGTGCATCACGAAATAGACCATGCTGTGCTCGCCGATGTAGTTGACCAAAGGCAGTCGCGGCGTTGGCAACGACAGCAGGATGCCGGAGATGCCAAGCAGCGAGAGAGGCATGATGAGCAGCACTTTCCAGAATGGTCCCACCCAATGATTCGTCTTCATCTCATATTCGCCGTGCAAGTAGATGTTGGCCAAGACGAATCCTGCAAAGAGAAGAATGCCGGCGAGGAGTGCCCAATGCCTCGGCGTCCTGTCGAAAACGTGCCGCCACACCTTGCCGATGTAGAAGAAGAAGGTGCCGCAGAAGACGTTGTTCATGAAGAACCAAAGGGGATTTCCCTGCTTGAAGAGCCAATAACCTATTGCCGGAAAGAGCAGCACGACCCAATGAAGATGGCGGATGCGCTCGATGAAATGCATGAGGACGTATGTCGCAAAGAACGACAAGAGGAACCAAAGCGGCCCGTTTCCGAAGGTGAAACCGCTCTCGAGCCACGTGAAGGTCTGCACTTTGCCGATTGCTTTCGAGATTCCTTCCGGGAAGAGACTCAACCAAATGAATGCGAGAACGAAGCCTATCGCACCCCACGAGAGGTAAGGCACAAAGAGGCGGCGCACTCGGTCGCGCAGGTAAGGAAGCGTCTTGCCGGTAATGCCCTTGTTGAAATACCCGGCCTTGAAGAAGAAGAAACTCATGAAGAAGAACGTCCACGCCATCGTTTCCTTCCACCAAGGCGTCTGTCGCAACTGCGTCTGGCAGATGGCGTGAAGCGTCACCATACGCAGAATGCATAGTCCGCACAGCAGGTCAAAGGCATTGTTACGTTGCTTCACACCTTCCATCACGCTCCTTTCTTATATATATAATGTATCGTCTCACGCATTATCTTTGCCCTACTCAGCCACATGATGCCGCCATAAAGTACGGCAGCCAATAGGATGCGACTCAACAAGAGCAGCCACAGGTTCTCGATGCCCTTGGTGAGCCACCACGTGAGGGCAAGCACGATGAGGGTGAAGACGAGGAAAGGCATCGTGTCCTTCAAGGCTTCCAGGAAGGTGAGGCCTGTCAGGCGCCATGCAAACCACTGCCAAATCGCGAGCCACGCAATGTTGAGCGCCACGAAATAGACCACCATCGGCAGGAAGCCGTAGGGGTAAAGCAGGATGAGACCTGCCCAAACTGCCAGACATTGGCCTATCGTGCAAGCCATGTTGACGTCGCTCCTGCCCCGACTTATCGTGAGATTGCTGTAGAGCGTGGTAATCGGAACGAACGCTCCATGCAGGCAAAGCAGGGAGAGAATCATGCCGCTCTCCCTCCACTTCTCGCCTCCGGCAAGCAAGATGAACTCCTGCGCGACCAGTCCAAGCCCGAGCATAGCGGGGAAACTCACAAAGGAAATGAAGCGAAGCATCTTCCTGAAGACCTGACGATAGCGGCCGATGTCGTCAGTGACCTGTGCCAAAGTGGGTTGCGCCACACTCGTCACCATGCCGTTTATCGTGCTCGAGGCCATATCGTTCCACTTCTTGGCGTTCGAGTAAATGCCCGCCGTGTGGTCTCCAAAGAACTTGCCAAGCAAGACGGAAAACGCGTGGAGGTTGCAGATATTGACGATGTTCGTGAGCATCAACTTGCTGCTGAAGCCGAACATCTTCCAAGCAGGAGCCAGATTGAAGTTGAGCGTTGGCCTCCAAGGCGAGAAGAACCAGGCCATCA
>JAGCNZ010000021.1 GCA_017645655.1 Bacteroidaceae bacterium
AAGATAATCGAACTTGAGCCATTTGCTGTGACGCTGCTTGAGGGTAGTCACCTTCTGCTGAGCCTCCAGCAGATTGTCTGACTGCAGATTGTAGAGGTGGCCTTTTCGCCAGAAAAAGATAACGAAGAAGACGAGTGCCCATATAGCTGTGACTGTCCCAAAAGCAATCGACAGGCCGAGTTGATAAACCACCACGTAGTAGATAAGGGGTACTGCAAAAAAGTTGCTAATGCGCCCCATCCTGTACTTCCTTCGCACAGTAGCCATATCCTTTTCCAGCGACTCCTTGGTCTTGCTTAGCAGTCGGTCGTTCACTATCTCCTGCTTCTCCAGCTTTTTCTTCAGCAGGTCCAGCTGCTCGCGCATCTCTTCAAGTTCGGTATTCATAATGGGCAAAGGTTTAATCGTTTGACATATTCTTCAGTTGCTCACGGATTCTAAACAGACGGACGCTGACGTTCTTCGTCGAGATGCCCACTATCTGGCCTATCTCTTCATAAGAGAGGTCTTCGAGCCAGAGCAGGACGATAGCGCGGTCGAAGGGTTGCAGGCGCGAGATGCGCTTGTGGAGCAAGTCCACTTGGCGCGTGTCCTCGTCGCGGTCCTCAAAGAGGTTGATGTCCATCGCCAAGCGAACGGCCGGCGAGCGCCGCTTCTTCCTGTCGAGAGAGATGCAGGTGTTGAGGGCGACGCGGTAAATCCATGTCCTGATGTCGCTGCGATGCCCGAAGCTCTCGTAGCCTTTCCAAAGGTTGATGAGCACCTCCTGGAAGAGGTCGTTCACCTCGTCGTCGTCCTTCGAGAACATATAGCAAACGGTGTAGATAGTGCTCTTGTGCTCGCGGACAGTCTTGGCGAATTGTCTTTCTGTGTCTGTCATTGTCGTTTGTTTCGAATCATTTCACCCATTAGACGCAACAAAGTTACGAAAAACTACACGAATTTGAAAAAATTGTGTAACTTTGCACCAACAAATACACAAAATGGATAATAACAGACTATATAGCGTAGGGCATTCAAATCAGTCTCAGGAAGAATTTCTCAATCTTCTTCTTGCGCATGGAGTGAATTGCATAGTGGATGTGCGGAGCGTGCCAGCAAGCAAATTTACACCACAATTTAACATGGAGCCTCTGAAATGGTTCTTAAAGAGCCACGACATTCGGTATCTGCACTTTGGTGACGAGTTTGGAGCAAGACGCACAGATTGTCTGGATGAGAACGAGCAAGTTAACTTCGAACTGGCAGTCCAAACCTCAAACTTCAAGCATGGAGTGGAAAGACTGATGAATGGTCTTGAGAAAGGATTCAACATCGCGCTGATGTGTTCGGAAGCAAATCCTTTGGAGTGTCATCGCTTCTCGCTCGTCTCTCGATACTTCTATGACAACGGTGTTGACGTACAACACATACTGAAAGATGCAGCATTAGCTTCGCACAAGCAATTGGAAAAACAGATGATTGATGAATATCTTCATGCGAAGAAATGTCGTCTTCCGCAGATTGATTTACTTTTTGGTACTTATACAGAAGCAGACCAACGCAGAGATGCCTATCGCATGAAGAATAAAGAGATTGGCTATAAACCTCAATTGGAATTAGAAGAGACATATTGACATGATAACACTTTTTACGATTGGATTTACCAAAAAGAGTGCCGCACAGTTCTTCAATTTACTTCGAGAGAACCAAATAAAACAGCTGGTCGATGTCCGCATCAGCAACAGCAGTCAGTTGGCAGGATTTGCAAAGGGAAAAGACCTGGAGTTCTTTGTTAAGGAAATCTGTCACATCCCTTACAAGCACATCACAGATTTTGCTCCAACAAAGGATTTGCTGGATAAGTGGCACAAGCAGGAAGTGACTTGGACCGAATATGAGGACGTCTATACTTCCATTCTTAAAGAACGGGATATATTACAAAAATATGGTGTGAAGCAATTCGATGGCGCATGTTTCCTTTGCAGTGAAGAAACTCCAGAACAATGTCATCGACGATTGCTGGCCGAATATATGAAGAAGCATTCTGCAGAAGACGTGAAGATTGTTCACTTGGTATAACACAAAATGGATAGATATTTCATTTGCTTGGCCAACTCATACAAGCGTGGCGGACGATGCCTTGCGGGCATAGAAATCACATATAGTCCAGAGGGGAAATGGGAGATTGCCAGAAATGGCAATGGAAGCCCTCATTGGATTCGTCCTATTGCAGATACCCAATTTGGCGAGATTCCTAATTACTGTGCAAATTGTATCAAGTTGTTATCTGTAATCAAGCTAACAGGCGTGAAGGATTGTCCTAAATGTGTGCATAGCGAAGATGTGCATTATTTACAAATGGAAGCACTCCCTTTAGCATATCCACCCGACCAAAATGTGTTGACTCAGCTTGTCGACAATGTCCATCAGTCTATCTTTGGCAATCGGGGCAAGGCTGTTTCAGCAGCAACGGGAATAGGAACAACCTATTCGCTAATGATGATTCATGCAGAGAATGTTCAGGCCTATGTCGACGAAAACAAGGAGAAGTCAAAGAACCGAATGAAGTTTAACTATTTTGGCACAGAATACGACTTCCCAATTACTGACCCTGCTTTCTTAGATGAATTCAGAAAGGTCCCCGAACATTTTGCAAACATTCCAGATGTCTATTTGATTATCTCACTCGGTTTAGAATTTGAGGGATGGCACCACAAACTGATTGCGGGCGTAATAATCCCAACAGATTATGAAAAAGTACCAACGGTATCTTCACAAGCTACTCTTTCACGAACAAGTAAGTTAGGAATAGAAGACGAGACAGTTTACGCTCAACATAAGGAATCGAGTTGGTTTGAAGAGTACGAGAGAGAATTGACTCGTCTGCTTGACCAAAAGGAATTATTAGAAGAACAGATAAACGAATTGCGACAAAAACTTCTCAAGAAAATGGAGAACAGCGGAGTAAGTAAAGTCTGCTCGAGCCATTTTACCATCAGCTACAATCCTGCAAAGACTGTCATGCAATTCGACAGCCGAGCATTTAAGGCTGAGAATGAAGAACTTTATTCCATCTATTGCAAGCCCAAGCAAAGGGAAGCATCCATCATTGTTAAAAGGGTTAAAGATTCTGAATAGCACAATCTCTATGAGGATTACGGCGGCACACGTCAAATAGTCCTTTCACACATAAAAGTGATAACGACAAGGAAGATGTTCGGGGACTACAGCGAATCCCGACGAATGTCAAGCAAGTTTTTAAGTGAAGTGCGCTTCACTTTTTTTGTATCTTTATGTAATGTTTAACGAAAAGACGCGTCTAACTAAGTAGAGACAAGTAAAACATCATATCATTAAAACTGTAAGACTATGGATTGGATTATGATTCCCCTGAACTGCGCCATTGTGTTTGGCTGCATTTACAAAGTTATCGAGCTCTTCGTCCACAAGCGCGAGCGACTAATGCTCATCAGTAAAATCACGGAACTGAAGAACATCGACTTCAAAGGCATCAGCCTCTACAGCAGCGGAGGCAAGTACACGGCCCTCCGCATCGGCTGGTTGCTGACAGGCATCGGCTTTGGTTTCCTGCTTGGCTTCTGCATCAATATGATGGCGACCTATGGCGATTACTCTTTCCGTGCCGATGAAGATTTCGTGTACCGTTATAGTAACCGCGTCGGAGGCATCGTCTATGTGGCAAGCGTATGCATCTGCGGCGGCATAGGACTCCTTATGTCTTATCGTGCGGAGCGCAAGGCTGAGCAGCCCAAAGAGAAGAAAGACGAGTTCGAAGTCTAAGCGAAACTGATGGACGAGCAGCGTCTGATAGCCCGCATCCTTGACGGTCACGAGAGCGATTACGGCTATTTCCTGGAGCGATACGGTGGCGAGGTGTTTGCCATCGTGTCGCGACTGGTGCCGAACCGCGAGGATGCCGAGGAGTTGACGCAGGACGCTTTTGTCCGCGCCTACAGCCGTCTCGACTCGTTCGTCGGTCGTTCGTCGTTCTCCACATGGGTTTGCCGCATCGCCTACACCACCAGCGTTTCGTGGCTCAGAAAGAAGCGCATCAAGTATCTCAGCATCGAGGACAAGCCCAACCTGAGCGACAGGGAGGTGGACGAAGTGCTGGACGACGAGAGCCGACTCGACGAACTTCAAAGGGCCATTGCCCTACTCAAGCCGGACGAGCAGTTGATCCTCGAACTATTCTACTTCGAAAGCCGTCCTTTGGCTGACATCGCTTACATTCTCGACGTGGAGCCAGGCACCATTGCCACACGCCTGCACCGCATCCGTCGCAAACTTTATTCACTGATGAAACATGGAACAACACATTGAAAGCCGAGTCCTTCGACAAGCCCTCGCAGCAAGAGAGAGGCCGAGCCTGCCGTCGAACTTCGCCTATACAACTATGAGACGCATTCGCATGGAACAGCAAAAGAGCGAACGAAGGCAGCGAATCGTGGCCTTCCTCACCGTCGCAAGCGTCGTCGTCCTTGGCATCGGCGGACTCGTTTATATGTTCGGACAGGCAATCTGGCAGTCGATGGTTGCCATTTCGAAACGGCCCGGAGACCTCTCACTCGCCTTGCCCACACTCTTCTGCCTCGCCTTCTTTGCCCTGCTCAACCGCTGGTTGGCCCAACATTACGTGGAAAGAGACAAAACATAGCACGTGAAAACAGCCATTTAAGGCAGTCTAGTTGGCCAACTTCACACGTCAAGTTTGTTGCTCCTACATGTAAAAGCAATTGCTCCTTCATGTAGGAGCAATCACTCCTACATGAAGGAGCAAACAAGTAAGCACGCAAAAATGGGTTCAGCAGAGAATGGCGTCGAACATCTTCCTGTATGATTCCACCTTCTTCTCAAAGGAGAGCGGATAGGCGCGGGAAGATGAAGGGAGGCGCCAAAGCAGGAGCCTCTTCTCGCTCCAGACCCCCCGTCCCCCTTTAGGGGGAGAGGAGATTGCCACAAACGTGTTGACTTTCGGCACTTCCGGAATGCCGAGGGAAGCACAGATGGTCTGTGTGGCTTTCTCTCCCGTAGTGACTATCGCCTTGAGATTCGGCAGTTGAGAGATGAGGGCGGCAATGTCGGTGGGTTCCACCACCTCGAGGAACTTGTCGGAAGCGTTGTCCTTCAGGCGGCGGACGGCTGTGGAGGTGTCGAAGAAGGCGATGCCCTTCTCCTCGCAATGCCTCACAATCTCGTCCACATTGAAGCGCTTCTCCTTCTCCATGACGAAGTGATTCCGGTCTCCGAAGAAGACTTGGCCCTCGATGCGCCAGTGGTCGTTGATCCAATTCGGGTAGAAGAAATCCATGCACCACCGCTTTCGCTGAGGCGGGAAGCTGCCCAGAAACAGGACTTTCGCGTTCTTCGGTAGGAAAGGCCGCAAGGGATGATACTCGACGTCGCTCTTGCTTCTTTCTATATTCTCAATGTTAAGATAACTCGTCATTCCATGCTTATTTTGCACAAAAGTACAAAGAAATTGTGAATTATGAATTACGTATTAAGAATTATTCCTAACTTTGTCCTCAAGAACAATATACAATAACCCCTAACCAATAACCTCTAACCATTAAACAAGATGAAAGACCTGAAAGGAACCAAGACCGAGCAGAACCTCAAGGAGGCTTTTGCAGGAGAGAGCATGGCACGCAACAAGTACAGCTACTTTGCTTCGAAAGCCAAGAAGGATGGCTTCGTGCAGATTGCCGCTATCTTCGAGGAGACGGCTGCCAACGAGAAGGAGCACGCCAAGATGTGGTACAAGTACCTGAACGGCGGCAGCGTGAGCGACACAAAGACGAACCTTGCAGATGCTGCCAGCGGCGAGAACTTCGAATGGACAGACATGTATGCTCGCATGGCAAAGGAAGCTCGCGAAGAAGGCTTCGACGAGATTGCCGAGAAGTTCGAGCAGGTTGGCGCTATCGAGAAGCACCATGAGGAACGTTACCGCAAGCTACTGAAGAACATCGAGGACGCTATTGTCTTCTCTCGCGAAGGCGACGTCATCTGGCAATGCTCGAACTGTGGCCACATCGTCATCGGCAAGAAAGCTCCCGAAGTGTGTCCCGTTTGCGACCATCCGCAGAGCTACTTCCAGATTAAGGCAGAAAACTATTGAAGCAGCGAGAGCCATCATGCTTGCATGAATGGCCGAGTCGCGACAAAAGTCATCGAAGATAACTATTAAGCCTTAATGTCAAAACATGAAGCCCGCCTATGGTAGCATAGGCGGGCTTCATGTGTTATTACGCTCAGTTCTTCACTTACTTAACCAAGACCTTCTTGTCGCCGACAATGTTGACGCCCTTCTGCATCTTGTTGAGGCGCTGGCCTGCTGTGTTGTAGATAGCGGCGGGTTCTTCTGCTGTCTCAACCTTCTCGACACCTGTCAAAATATCGAACATGTTGCCGTCGAAGTTCAGGCCGATGCCGTCCTTGCCGGTGTTGAGAGACGGGTCAATCCGGACGTAGCAACTGAAGCCGTCAATGGCCTGATCTGTCTGTCGGTTCAAGCGGCCAAGCCTTATGTTGCCGTCAAAGATATAATAATTGTCTGCTGTATACCCGTAATCATAGTTGTACACACCATACATTTCCACAGTGCCGCCATCAAGAGTAACCGAATAGTCTTCACTCTTTACAATGACGTTCTCGAAGACTGGGTCAACGATGTCTTCGCCCTTGTCGAACCTGATGAGGTATGGATGACCTGCCTGAATCTTCGCGAGAGGTGTGAGGCAGTCGAGGACGAGGTAGCTGTCAAGCTCTGTCGGCGTACCTTCCAACGTTCTGATTTCTGCACCTTCCAGGATACTGCCTTCCAGTTCGAGGTCGAAGGGCAGGAAGATGCTCCACCACCTGCCGTCCTTCTTGATGGTGCGGCCCTTGAGGGTGACGT
>JAGCNZ010000022.1 GCA_017645655.1 Bacteroidaceae bacterium
CAATAAAGCAAAGAACATGACTAAGGTGGCGCAGCTCTTCACCGAGTACAAGCGCGACGAACTCGTCAACATCTTCTCGAAGAAAGGTACACGCGAGGAGAAGGACAAGGCCTACGAAATCCTCTTCGCCATCGATGCCTCCCAGCAAAACACCTGGGACAAGATAAAACAGTAGTCTTATACATTATATATAATATAATATAATAGAGATTCTGCCTATGGCATAAACAAAGAAACTTAGACAAAATAGACGAAAGCATCTGCTTAGTTTTTTGTTCACCGAATTCGCCAAAATTTAAGAACAACTCAGAAACAAAGTAAAGATGCTCACGCATGGCGTGGGCTTTTCCCGTTTAGAGTTGTAAGGTGTTTGGCGATACCTGGTGAACGTAGACGATAAAGTCCACGTTTTTCTTTTTATGTACCAAGCCACATTTTTAACCAAATTAATACTTTAACAATGAACACAAAGAAATTTTTCATGCTGCTGGCAGCGGTCCTGCTGGGTAGCGCAAGTGCTTTTGCACAGAGTAATGAACCCCTGAAGGGCGATGTGAATGGTGACGGAGTAGTAGATGTTGCTGATATCGCTGCCGTCATTGCCATAATAAAGAATAATGCTGCAGCACCACAAACAACTTATTATTGGTATGTAGGTGAAACAAATCCTTCATCAGTTGGAACTTTAGTAAGTGGTACAAATACTGCTGGTTGGCATGAGATTGGAACATCAACATCTGGATTTAATTTAACATTCAATAATCAAAATAAGATTGAATTTGATGATCCAACACAATATTATTTAATTATTCCTAATAATTTACACGTTTATGCTGCAGATGGAAATACAAATGTAGAAACCAGCTACTTTACTTCTGTAACATGTAATATAGCAAATCATAAAGCATTCCAATATACTACAGCTGTTTATTCAGTTAAAGGTTTAGTAATAAAATAAATAAAAAACATATAAATTAAAATATGGCAAACTATAGTTATACAAATAATGGTATAAATTTTACATTACAAGATAATGATATTTTACAATTTAAAAAGTTATCAAACGCAGATGGTGAATTTTCCAGAGGTGTAGTTGTACCTTTAATTAATGCTGTTGAAATTGATTGGAATGGCGCTAAACCAGGTATTGGTGAAGGAACTAATGGCATTACTACAACTAGTGAATTAGTTAAAGAAGTTTATTCGCCAATGTTTGCGAAGGCAGCATGATTCGAAAAAGTTGGCGAAGCAAAAGGAATCACTATGAACAAAAGAATACAAACAATCCTACTTGCATTTGCGGCAATTGTAGGCAGTGCAACAGCCCAGAACCTCTCGTTTGAGGTGCAGGCAAGCGAAGCAACAATGAACATTTCTGGCGCAACAGACATGACTGCCCTGCAGTTCTGCTTGCAGTTACCAGCAGGCGTGACCATTGACACGAGCAATGCCACGCTAGGCTCTTCTTCAGTCGGACACACGCTTTGCATAGAGACACTCGACAATGGCGACCTGCTCTTCATCCTCTACAGCATGGACCTCAATACCTTCAAGGACGGCGAACTGCTCCGCTTCCCTGTCGCTGCAGGTGGCGAAACCGTAAAGCTCTACACCATCCGCTATGCAGACACAGATGCCGTGAGCTATGCAGGGGAAGATATTATGACGGGAATTCCTCCAATTCATAATTCCGAATTCATAATTCATAATAATAGAGGGGAGATATACAATGTCTCCAGCCAGCGCATGAGCAAGATGCAAAAGGGCATTAATATCAAAGACGGCAAAAAGATAATAAGGAAATAAGACACGTAGTCAACAAGAGAGCCCCGTGAACAAAGTTTGCGGGACTCTCTCTTATCGTCTTATTCCCTAATCTTCTATTTCTGCTTGCAGCCTGAGCATCTCGTCGCGCAGGATGGCGGCATCGACGAACTCGAGGCGTTTGGCGGCTTCCTTCATCTTTTTCTCAAGGCTCGCTATGCGCTTCCGTTTCTGTTCATCGGTCATTTCCTCTGCTTCGGCAACAGCAAGAACTTCGTAATGAGCCGGCTCGACGTAAGCTCTCTCTTCTGCACTTTGTCCATGCTGAATGAGGTCGCCCATCGTCGCAGCCTTACGTATCTGCTGAGGCGTTATGTTGTGCTCAGCATTGAAGCGCAACTGCTTTTCGCGACGACGATTGGTCTCGTTGATGGTGGCAGCCATGCTTTCTGTTATCGAGTCGGCATACATGATGGCTTTACCGTTGACGTTTCGAGCAGCACGACCAATCGTTTGCGTCAGGCTGCGTTGGTTGCGGAGAAAACCTTCCTTGTCTGCATCAAGAATGGCAACAAGCGAGACTTCCGGCAAGTCGAGACCTTCCCTAAGAAGGTTCACGCCAACAAGCACATCATGTTTTCCCATGCGAAGTTCGCTCAGGATACGAACCCTGTCGAGCGTATCGACATCGCTATGGATGTAAGTTGCCTGAATGCCACCAGCAAGCAGGTATTCCGTCAGCTCCTCGGCCATGCGTTTCGTGAGCGTGATGACCAAGACGCGTTCCTTCCTTTCGATGCATTGCTGAATCTCTTCCATGAGGTCGTCCACCTGATTCTCCGTGGGACGAACCTCGATGAGGGGGTCGAGCAGACCTGTCGGCCTGATGACTTGTTCCACGACCACGCCTTCGCTTTGCTGGATTTCATAGTCTGAGGGAGTTGCGCTGACGTATATAACCTGATTCGTCATCTCTTGAAACTCCTCGAACTTGAGCGGACGATTGTCTTTCGCAGCAGGCAGTCGGAAGCCATAATCCACGAGTGTCGTCTTTCTGGCCTGGTCTCCGCCGTACATCGCATGCAGCTGAGGCACAGAGACATGACTTTCGTCGATGACCATAAGGAAGTCCTTGGGGAAGAAATCGAGCAGGCAATAGGGCCGCGTTCCTGGCTTTCGTCCGTCGAAGTAACGGCTGTAGTTCTCGATGCCGGAACAATGTCCCAGCTCACGAATCATCTCGATGTCGTAAGTGACACGTTCGTGCAGACGCTTTGCCTCGAGTTCTTTTCCCTGACGTTCAAAGAAAGAAACCTGATCGCGAAGGTCGTCCTGAATCTGCACGATTGCCCTGTCTTGAGCATCCTTCGAGGTCATGAAGAGGTTGGCGGGATATATCTTGTAGGAATCGTAGAGCTGAATTCGCACAAGCAGCTCAGCGTCAAGCTCTTCAATGCCTTCAATCTCATCATCCCAGAAAGAGATTCTGAGCAGGAAATCGCTGTAGGCAAGGGCAATATCTACTGTGTCGCCTTTCACTCTGTACTCGCCTCTTGACAGACTTATATCGTTGCGAACATAAAGCAGCTCATTCAGGCGGCGAAGTAATTCGTTCCTGTCGAGCTTCTGACCCACGTGAAGTACAAGCAGACTCTCGTAGAAAGTGGCCGGGTTACCCATGCCATAGATGCACGACACGCTGCTGACGACGATGACATCCTGCCTTCCTGAGAGCAACGCGCTTGTGGCCGAGAGCCGCATCTTATCGATTTCCTCGTTGATGGCCAAGTCCTTCTCGATGTACGTATCAGTAGAAGGCATGTAGGCTTCCGGCTGATAGTAGTCGTAGTAGCTGACGTAGTACTCGACGGCGTTGTGCGGGAAGAACTGCTTCATCTCGCCGTAGAGCTGAGCGGCAAGCGTCTTGTTGTGTGACAGGATGAGGGTAGGGCGGTTGATGTTACGGATGACATTAGCGATGGTAAACGTCTTTCCGCTGCCTGTAACGCCCAAAAGCGTCTGCGCCTTCACGCCCTCGCGAATACCTTCCGTGAGTTGCTGAATAGCTTCTGGCTGGTCGCCTGTCGGCACATAATCGGATATGAGTTCGAAATTCATGATAGCCTTCCCAACCCCTCCAAAGGAGGGGGGACTTTTCTCTTTCTGATGCAAAGATACATATATTTTTTCACTTTTCACTTTTCTCTTATCACTTTTCTTCGTATCTTTGCAAAACAAAACCCTAATATATTATAATATGAAGAAACTTTTTGTTGTTATCGCCCTTTTGCTGATAGCTGGTGTCGCAGCGGCTTGGTACTTTATGCGCGACACAGATAATGGTCGCGACGTGTTGCCTGAGAATGCTACTTCCGTCTTAGTGTTCGAACCTCTTGAATTGTTTAAAGGACTTGGGCTTGAGGCTTCCGACTTCAAAGCTCTCCCTTCTGAAGTTGCTGAGATATTCGAAGCAATTGATCTCGCTAAACCAATCTATGCCTTCACTACTGAAAGTAGTCAATTTGGAGTTAGTTTGAGCCTGAAAGATGCCGACAAGTTCCTTAAGACGCTCAATTCGAATGGTTTTGATTCAGAGGAAAAAGAAGGTCTTCGGTGGTTTGGGAATAACCAAGCTATCGCCTGCATAGACAACGACAAACTGCTACTTATGGAGGCTTCATCTAATCAGGATGCTTTGCAAACAGAGATGTCCGGACTCATGAAGCAAAACAAGAAGAGCGTTCCTATTCTTGCTTCAATCAAGAAGAGCGGTTTCCTTCGTTTCTCCACAGCTCTCGACAAACTTCCGAAAGAGGTTCTCAACGAATTGCCTGCAGATATAAACTTAAGTGATGCACGTTTGAATGCGGCATTAAGCTTGGGTAAAAAGGATATTACACTCGCTGCGGCGCTGCAGACTCCCAAACCTTTGATGGAAGAAGAACTGCTTCAGCCCATAAAAGGCAATCTCTCTGGAATAGGTCCTGCTGACCCTATCTTCAGCCTTTCTACAAACTTAAATGGCGAAAAACTCCTTGAACTCCTCAGGAAACAGCCTCAGTTGAGAACTGCCTTGCTCGGCCTCAATTTGGTGATAGATGCCGACATGATACTGAAAGCTATCGATGGAGACGTTTCTATCGTTGTGCCGACGCTCGATACGAGAAAACCCGAAGTGCTCCTCACAGCCACGCTTGCCAACACAGACTTCCTCAAGAATGCTGATAACTGGAAGGATGTGAGGAAGATGGATGCTTCGAACTTTGTTGCATCCTACGAAGGGATAGATACATACTTTGGTGTCAAGAACGGACTCCTCTATCTCTCTTCAAGCCAAAGACTCGTAGATAACGCTTGCGAGAAGACTGATGTTTCTCTTCCTAATGCGAAAGGCAAGAGAATGCTTGTGTCTGTCAATGCCGGTCAAATCATCAAGAATTATCCAGCCATTGCGATGATGTTCGTTGCGATGCCTCAACTGCGGGAGTCTGTGGAAGCTATCGATGGGATTACGCTTTCTGCAGACACTCAGCAAAGCTTCGAATTGAGTTTGAAGACGAACAAGCCCGTGAAGGATATCGTGGGAAATCTCAAGACGCTCGTCACAGGGAAATGAACACCATAACGCTCGATAATACTTTGCCTAATGTCTTCCTGCAAAGGACTGACATACAGAGCGATATATGGCGAAAGCAGATCTGCTTCGAGAAGGGCAAGACCTATCTTATAGAAGCCCAAAGCGGTACTGGCAAGAGTTCGCTTTGTAGCTTCGTTGTTGGCTACAGAAAGGACTTCGACGGCAAGATTCTTTTCGACGGCAAAGACAGCCGCCAGTTCAAAGTAAAAGATTGGATTCAGATTCGACAAAGGCACATCAGCCTGCTCTTTCAAGAGTTGAGGCTCTTCCCTGAGCTGACTGCGATGGAAAATGTCGAGATAAAGAATGCCTTGACGCATTTCAAGACCAGACAGGAGATTGGGTGTTGGTTCGAAGCACTCGGTATTGCCGATAAAATAGATGATCCCGTGCGCTTGATGAGCTTCGGCCAGCAACAAAGAGTTGCCATGATTCGCGCCCTCGTTCAGCCTTTCGACTTCCTTTTTTGCGATGAACCAATCTCCCATCTCGATGACGAAAATTCGCAGATGATGGCAAACATCATGACAGAGGAAGCTCGTCGTCAGGGAGCTGGAATTGTGATAACCAGTATAGGCAAGCACATGAACTTGCCTTACGACAAAACATTGTGCCTATGAAACTAGTTTGGAAACTCCTTCGCAGGCACATCAGTTTGCCACAATTCACGGGCTTTTTCTTCGCAAATCTGCTGGGAATGCTCATCGTTTTGCTCGGTTTGCAGTTCTACAAGGACGTGAAACCTATCTTTTCGGAAGAAGACGGCTTCATCCGACCTGACTTTCTTATCCTGAGCAAACGCGTTTCGACGTTCAACACGCTTGGTCTTGGTTCCGTCAACACGTTTTCCAAGAAGGAAATAAGCGAGCTGGAATCGCAACCTTTCGCAAAGAGAGTGGGGGCTTTCACAGCCAGTCAATACAAAGTCTCATGCAGTATGGGTATCGACGGAGTGGCGCAAATCGGAACGGAGATGTTTTTCGAGAGCGTGCCCGATGCTTTTGTTGATGTAGATTTGCAGAAGTGGCACTTCAGCAAAGGCGACGAAGTGGTGCCCATCATCGTGCCAAAGACCTATCTTGCCATCTACAACTTCGGATTTGCTCAAAGCCAAAAACTTCCCCAAATCTCAGAAGGTATCGTTGGGATGGTCGAAATGATGATTTCGATGCGTGGCAACGGGAGGAACGAATACATAAAAGGTCGTGTGATAGGTTTCTCGACGCGGCTCAACACGATACTTGCCCCAGAGAGTTTCATTCGCTGGAGTAACGAGAGATATGCACCTGAAGCAGATGTGGAGCCGTCTCGAATCATCTTGGAAGTCAGCAATCCTGCCGACGATGCTATCGTGAACTTTATCAACGAGAAAGGCTACGAGATGGAAGACGACAAGCTCGATGCCGGGCGAATGACTTTCTTCCTGCGCCTCGTTTCAGGCATCGTTATGATGGTCGGCTTGCTCATCAGCCTGCTCAGCTTCTACATCCTGATGCTTTCGATTTACCTTCTCGTCGAGAAGAACACGGAAAAGATGCGGACACTCCTGCTCATCGGATATAGCCCGGCACGCGTGGCTTTGCCTTATCAACTGCTAACTATCGGAATGAATGCTGCCGTGTTGCTGATTGCAACAGGTGTACTTTGCTTTTTACGCACGTTATATTTGCAAAGACTCCACGCTGTCTTTCCGCAGATGACGGCAGGCAGTATCTCGTCAGCCATTCTGCTTGGCGTCGCAATCTTTGTCGTCATCAGTCTAGCGAATGCCGTCATCATCCGTCGTCGCATCAATAAAATATGGAATAACAAAGGTTAATGGAAGAGTTAAAGAAGCTATATAAGGAAGCGACGGGACTTGATGTTGCCGAAGTCGTAGCCATTCCTGGGGCTGGAAGCAACAGAAAGTACTATCGATTAAAGGGGACAGATGGCAGTACGCTGATAGGTGCCGTCGGAACAAGCCGCGATGAGAACCACGCTTTCTGTTATCTCGCGAAGCATTTCACCGAGGCTGGGCTGCCTGTTCCTCAGGTGATTGCGGAGAGTAAGGACGGCTTGCGCTATCTGCAAAGCGATTTGGGAAACCAGTCTCTCTTTGATGCTTTAAGGGGAGGACGTGAGGCAGGAGGTCGCTACAATGCCCACGAGAAGGAACTTCTCAAGCGAACCATAGCCGCTTTGCCTGCCATGCAGATACGCGGAGCGCTTGGTCTCGACTTCACACAGTGCTATCCGCAGGAAGCGCTCGACGAGACAAACGTCCTCTTCGACCTTAATTATTTCAAGTATTGCTTCCTGAAAGCTACTGGGCTCGACTTCCACGAACTGAAACTTGAAGCGTCGTTCCAGCTGATGGCTCGCGATATCGTCAACATTCCTGGCGGTGCGTTCATGTATCGCGACTTTCAGGCGAGGAACGTGATGCTCGACAGTCAGGAGAATCCTTACTTCATCGACTTCCAAGGAGGCAGGCGAGGTCCCGTACAATACGATGTGGCGAGCTTCCTTTGGCAGGCTTCTGCGCGCTATCCCAAGATGCTTCGTCAGGAACTTATCAAGGTCTATCTGCAAAATCTGAAGCATTATCAGGAAGTCAGCGAGAAGCAATTCCGCCAAGGCCTGCAGCTTTGCATCCTTTTCCGATTGCTTCAAGTGCTTGGTGCATACGGTTTCCGCGGTTACTTCGAGCGCAAGAAACATTTCCTCGAAAGCATCCCGCCTGCAATGGAAAGCTTGCGAGATTTGCTACAAGATGGAGGGTGCCCTTATCCTTACCTGAATGAAGTGCTTACCAATCTTGTGTCAATGCCTCAGTTTAGGCAGGAAAACAAGGAAAGTGCTAAGCGTTCGGATGGATTCAAGACTACAGAACTCAACCCCTACATCACGCATCCGCAAGACGGGCCAGCCACTTTCTCGCGTTACGATGCGCAGGGTCCGCTCGCGGTTCGCGTGTATAGTTTTTCTTATAAGAAGGGCATTCCAGAAGACACGAGCGGGAATGGCGGCGGCTACGTCTTTGATTGCAGAAGCACGCACAACCCCGGTCGCTACGAGCCGTACAAACAACTGACGGGACTCGACGAGCCTGTCATCCGTTTCCTTGAAGACGATGGAGAGATTCTGACCTTCTTGGAGAGCGTTTACAAACTGGCAGACGCGCATGTGCGGCGTTACATCCAACGCGGTTTCACAAGCCTGATGTTCTGTTTTGGCTGCACAGGCGGCCAGCATCGCAGCGTCTATAGTGCCCAACACCTTGCCGAACACATCCATAAGAAGTTCGGTATCGAAGTGCACATCTGCCATCGCGAACAGGGGATAGAGCAAGTCCTTTCGCCAGCCCGATGTATGGTCTTTGCAGCAGGATTGGGCACAAGGCTTAAACCTCTCACGGACACCATGCCCAAAGCCCTTGTCCCTGTTTCAGGGAAGCCGTTGCTCGAGCACTTGCTCGACAGGTTGAAGACATCGGGTTTCAATGATGTCGTCATAAACGTACACCATTTCGCGGATATGATTGAAGAGTGGTGCCAAGCCCATCCGATGGGAATGCACATATGGTTCTCTGATGAGCGCGACCAACTGCTCGAGACAGGAGGCGGCATCAAGCACGCAGCACCGCTTCTTCGCGACGCCCAAGACGGCTTTCTCATTCACAACGTCGATATCTTGAGCAATGCCGATTTGCGGGCACTTGCGGAAGCCGGAAAGGGTAGGGCAGCGACCTTGCTCGTAAGCGAACGCAACACGCAGCGCTATCTCCTTTTCGACGACGACATGCGGCTCGTCGGGTGGACTAACATCGCTACCGGTGAGGTGCGGAGCCCTTACCCAAATCTTGATCCGAAGCTATATAAAAAGCTCGCTTTCGCAGGCGTTCACTACATGAGTCCCAAGCTGTTCCAGTATTTCGACACGTTCCCCGAGAGGTTCAGCATCATTGATTTCTATCTGAAAGTCTGCGACAAAGAACCCATCTACGGATACGTCCAGGATGGTCTTCGCCTTCTCGACGTGGGCAAACTCGACACCTTGAAAGAGGCTGAAGAGTTCGTCAAGGCGTGACTTTCCACGGTGCGATTTCCGACGCGCCGTGGTGTGTCTCCAAACGTCACGCGGCTAAAATGAAATTATCACGTGGTTAAAATTAAATTATCACGTGTAATATTTCAAATATAACGTGGATAAAATTAATTTATCACATGGGTAAAATATAAACATCCCATGCGACGTTTTCAGTCAGGACGTGGGAAAGCGTGTCAGACGCCTGCCGTCGCGTTTTTGGGAAAAGGCTGGGAAGAGTTTCTTGGGACATAAAAACACATTTCGACCTCAACTCTTGCAGATGATATAGAATTTTTGTACCTTTGTCGTCGCAAAATGGAGATACAAAAACTGCTGGGCATCTTTGCGCGGCATCCTGGCGTGAAAGCCCTTGCTGCCGAGCTGCAAAGGGAATCAAGACATACGATACAACTTTCCGGATTGCAGGGAAGTTGCGCTCCCCTCGTGTTTGCATCTCTGGCGGAGCGTGCTCCGCAAGTCCTGAATGTGCCCTACGTCTTCGTGCTTAACGATGAGGAAGAGGCAGGTTATTACTATCACGACCTGACTCGACTACTTGGCGATCAGCAAGTTCTCTTTTTTCCCAGTTCGTACAAGCGTGCCATCAAGTTCGGCCAACGCAATGCCGGACAGGAAATTCTGCGGACAGAAGTGCTGTCGCGACTCTCGGCAGGAAGTTTGCCCCTGTTTATCGTCACCCATCCACAAGCGCTTGCCGAGCTGGTGGTGAACAGGCAAAAACTCGACGAACAGACGCTCGGTCTCAGCGTAGGCGAGCGTGTGGACATCATGTTCGTGCAGGAAACGCTGCTCAGCTTTGGCTTCAATCGCACGGATTACGTGTATGAGCCGGGGCAGTTCGCAGTTCGAGGCAGCATCATCGACGTGTGGTCTTACTCATCGGAACTGCCTTACCGCATCGATTTCTTTGGCGACGAAGTCGATAGCATCCGCACATTCGAGGTGCATAGCCAGCTTAGCCGAGACCGTCAGCAAAGCATCTCCCTGATAGGACAACTGGGAAAATCCCAATCCGACAACGTGTCGAGAGAAAGTTTCCTGTCCTTTCTCCCCAAAGATGCCCTGCTTGTCACGAAAGACCTCCTCTTCCTGTGCGACATCGTGGAACAGACATATGGCGATGGTTTCAGCCAGTCGGCAGTCACCGAGGGCATCGAAACGCGGGAGGAAAGACTCGACGCGGCCTCACTTCTCGTTAATCCAGAAGTCTTCAAGGCACAGGTGCTCGACTTCCGACGTGTGGAACTGAAAAGCCTCCCTCCTCGTGGGGAGGTTGGAAGGGTGATATCTTTCCATTCTCACCCGCAACCCGTCTTCCACAAGAACTTCGACCTGCTCATCGACGCGTTCAAGAAGTTGCAGGACGACGGGACAGAACTCTATATTCTGGCAGACAGCCAAAAGCAGACAGACCGCTTGGAAAGCATCTTCCACGATAAGGAAACGGGCATTATGTTCACGCCAGTCGACCACGCCCTGCACGAAGGTTTCATCGACGACGACCTGCACGTCGCAATCTTTACTGACCACCAAATCTTCGACCGCTACCACAAATACAACCTTCGCAGCGAAAAAGCGATGGGAGGCAAGGTGGCGCTGACACTCAAGGAACTGCAACAGTTCCAAATAGGCGACTATGTCGTACACATCGACTACGGCGTAGGACGATTCGGAGGCTTGGTAAGCATGCAAAACGGCGACCAGATGCAGGAAGTAATCAAGATAATCTATTCCGGCGACGACACCGTCTATGTCTCCATTCACTCGCTTCATAAGGTCTCTAAATACAAAGGCCGAGAAGGCGAGCCGCCTCGCATCAGCCATCTTGGCACAGGGGCATGGGAACGCATGAAGGAGCGGACGAAAAAGAAGATTAAGGACATTGCCCGCGACCTCATTCTTCTCTACTCGCGTCGCCGTGAAGAAAAAGGCTTCGCATTCAGTCATGACAGCTTTATGCAGCACGAGTTGGAAGCAAGTTTCCTCTACGAAGATACGCCCGACCAACTCAAGGCGACCCAAGATGTCAAGGCAGACATGGAACGGCAGCGCCCCATGGATCGCCTCATCTGCGGCGACGTCGGCTTCGGCAAAACAGAAGTTGCGGTCAGAGCTGCTTTCAAAGCATGCGTCGACAACAAGCAAGTTGCCGTTCTTGTGCCGACAACCGTCCTGGCATACCAGCACTATCAGACCTTCACGAGCCGCCTGAAAGACCTCCCTGTCAAGATAGAATACCTGACGCGAGCACGTTCGCCGCAACAAACGAAACAGATACTCGAAGAACTGAAAAAGGGTGACGTCAATATTATTATAGGTACGCATAAACTCATCGGCAAGACCGTCAAGTTCAAAGACTTGGGTCTCCTCATTATTGACGAAGAGCAAAAGTTCGGCGTCTCCACCAAAGAAAAGCTCCGTCAGCTGAAAACAAATGTCGATACGCTGACCTTGACAGCAACTCCGATACCCCGAACCTTGCAATTCTCCCTGATGGGGGCACGCGACTTGAGTGTCATCCAAACACCTCCGCCCAACCGTTATCCCATCCAGACGCAGCTTTGCCAGTTCAGCGCGGCAGTCATAGCAGAAGCCATCGAGTTCGAGATGAGCCGAAGCGGGCAGGTCTTCTTCGTCAACAACCGTATCAGCCAGCTTCCCGAACTGGCGGAACTCGTCCGAAAGAACGTGCCAGATTGCCGTGTGGCAGTCGCTTACGGAAAGATGCCGCCTGAGGAACTCGAGAAGATTATGGTGGACTTCATGAACTACGACTACGATGTGCTCATCTCTACAACCATAATCGAGAGCGGACTCGACATCCCAAATGCCAACACCATCATCATCAACGGAGCCCACAACTTTGGCCTCTCTGACCTTCATCAAATGCGAGGCAGGGTAGGACGCTCAAACAAAAAAGCATTCTGCTACTTGCTTGCACCGCCACTTTCCGCGCTTAACATCGATGCGCGGCGTCGCTTGCAAGCCATCGAGAACTTTAGCGACCTCGGTAGCGGCATACATATCGCCATGCAAGACCTCGATATCCGTGGCGCCGGAAACTTGCTCGGAGCAGAACAAAGCGGCTTTATTGCAGACTTGGGCTACGAGACGTATCAAAAGATACTGTCCCAAGCCGTCACGGAACTCCGCAATGATGAGTTCCATGAACTCTATGCGGAAGAGGTTCGCGAAGGTAATGTCGTGGAGAGCACCGAGGTTGTAGATGAATGTCAACTCGATAGCAACTTGCCCATGTACTTTAGCGAAGAGTATGTTCCCACGTCGAGTGAGCGAATGCTCCTTTATAGAGAACTCGACGCGATGGAGCGAGATGAGGATGTAGAGCAGTTCAAACAACGCCTCATCGACCGTTTCGGTCCCCTTCCAAGGGAGGCAGAAGACCTGCTTAGGGTCGTGACGCTTCGTCGCCTCGGCAAGCATTTCGGCTGTGAACGCATTGTCCTGAAAGCTGGGCATGCAAGGCTTTTCTTTGGCCCAGATGCCGACAATCCCTTCTACAACGGGCGCATCTTCGGTCAGATACTTGAGTTTGCTAAAGCCAATGAGTATCGTTGTCATTTCAAACAAGAGAGAGACAAGATGAATCTCCTCGTCGATGAAGTCAACAACATAGAGGAAGCTGTCAATCTTATGAGGCAGATTATGAATTATGAACCTTAAATAATATAGTATGTTAAGGCATCTGACAATAAATAACTACGTTCTCATCGAGTCGCTCGACATCGACCTTCAGCCAGGCTTTACTGTTATGACTGGTGAAACAGGTGCAGGCAAGTCCATCATTCTCGGGGCTCTCGGTCTTTTGATGGGTCAGAGAGCAGATACCGGAAGCATTATGCCTGGGACTTCTAAGTGCACAGTTGAGGGCATATTCAACATCGAAGGATATGATTTACAAAGTGTTTTTGACGAGAACGAGCTTGATTATGAGCCATCGGAATGTATCTTGCGCAGAGAAGTGGCAGCAAATGGCAAGAGTCGCGCCTTCATTAACGACAGTCCGGTGGGTGCTGCGGTTCTTCGTCAGGTTGCCTTCCATTTGCTCGACATCCATTCACAACACAGCAATCTCCTGCTCGAGAATCCTGCTTTCCAGTTGGGCATCGTCGATACAGTCGCGGGACATCGGGATTTGCTTAATCAGTATCGTGAATGTTACGCTCGAATTGTTGAAGCAAAACGCCAGTTGAATGACCTTGAGGAAAGTTTTGCGAAGAGACAAAGCGAAGAGGATTATTTGCGTTATCAGCTGGAACAGATAGATGAACTAAAGCCGTTATCGGGTGAAGACGAAGAGCTAAAACAGCTTCAGAGCGCGCTATCTCATGCAGAAGACATCAAGATGGCTCTCTCCGCGACTGATGCTTTGCTTAATGGCAGCGATAGTGAGGAGGGCGCGGGGGCAATTGAGTCTCTTCGTCGCTCCAGCCAAACTATGCAACAGATTGCGAATGTTTATCCTGCGATTGAGGACTACTTGACTCGCTTGGAGAGTGTCGTGATTGAAGTTAAAGATATTGCAAGCGACATTAACAGTCTTGCAGAAGACGTCGAATACAATCCCGCACGCCTTCAACAAGTTACGGAACGCCTTGACAACCTCTTTTCGCTTGAGCAAAAGCATCGTGTCAGTTCCTCTGATGAACTGATAACTTTGGCAGAAGAGCTTCGTTCGCAGCTTTCCATGCTGTCCGATTCCGAAGATAACATAAAGGAGTTGAAGCAGCAGATTGAGGTTGAGACAAAGCAGGCGAAGAGGCTCGCCGAGTCACTTTCCGCAGGTCGATTGAAAGCGTCGAAGCAAGTGGAGAAACTCGTCGCAGAGTCACTTGTGGCAATGGACATGCCTGCAGCAAAGTTCCATGCAGAAATGGTTGAATCTGAAGAGTTGTTGCCCACGGGAATGAATATGGTAACTTTCCTCTTCTCGGCAAATAAGAACATTCCACCAAGACCTTTGGCAGAAGTGGCAAGCGGGGGAGAGATGTCGAGGGTGATGCTTGCGTTGAAAGCTTTGACGAGCCAGCAGACGCATCTTCCCACGATTATTTTCGACGAGATTGACACTGGAGTGAGTGGCAAAGTAGCAAGCTCGATGGCACAAATCATGGCACAAATGAGTACGAGTGCTGGTCAGCAAGTGTTTGCCATCACCCATCTTCCACAAATTGCTGCGAAGGGCGATGCACATTACTTCGTATACAAAGAAGACGAAGGCAATCGCACCCTGACTCATATCAAGCAACTCGATCACGAAGGTCGTGTCGCGGAACTTGCCCACATGTTGAGCGGCAACACAGTTACCGAGGCTGCCAAGGAAAATGCACGTCAACTTTTGAATGACAAATGACAGATAAAGTCCGTACATACATCGACAAGGAGATTCGGATAGAAGCCGACGCTCTTGTTTTCATCGCGCTGAGTGGTGGAGCGGACTCAACCGCGCTTCTGCTCATCATGTGTGAACTCGGGTACAAACTGCAGGCGCTTCATTGTAACTTCCATTTGAGGGGAGATGAGTCAGCACGCGACCAAGCCTTTGTCGAAGCGCTGTGTAGGCAACTCAACGTGCCCTTGTCTGTCCGACATTTCCAAACAAAAGAGGAGGCGAAGCGTCGTGGAATCAGTATCGAGATGGCAGCCCGCGACTTGCGATACGAGTGGTTTGGCGAGGAGATGGCTAAGAAGAAACCTTCCTACGTGGCAATCGCTCATCATCGCGACGACCAGGCAGAGACATTGCTCCTTAATTTGTTAAGAGGCACCGGGTTGCGCGGTTTGGCCGGAATGCAGCCTAAACATGAAGGATTTATTCGTCCGTTGCTTTGTTTGACTCGCGAAGAGATTCTTGATTACCTTAAGAGTCAGAACCAATCATTCGTTACGGATAGCACCAACGCTGAGTTAATCTGCCAGCGCAACCGTATTCGTCTGGATATCATGCCTTTGCTTCGGGAAATCAATCCTGCAGTCGTGGAGCATCTTTGCCTTGCTTCTGATAATGTGCGACAGAGCATTCCTTATTATATTAAAGGAATCAGAGCGGCTTTCGACGAGCTTGGCATCACGGAAGAAGCCTTTCCGTTGTCTGCTCTTACTTCCCAAACTTTGCTTCACGAATGGCTTTCCGACAAGGGTTTCAACGGTGCACAGGAAAAGGAAATGCTTTGTGCGAGCGACAGTCAGACGGGAAAGATGTGGTGTTCGAACGCCTATACCGTTTTGAAAGACCGCGACGCTTTGATTCTTGCCATGAATGCAGAACCAACGATGCCAGAACTGCATCAGGAAATCGTGTCTCGCATCGATGAAACAGGCTCGGACATCGCATATTTTGATGCAGATTTGATTGCAAAACCGATTGAGGTGCGTCGCGTTCGTGAAGGCGATTTCTTTGTCCCGTTTGGCATGAAGGGAAGGAAGTTGGTAAGCGATTTCCTCACGGACCGCAAGCTTAATCGGCTGGAGAAAGCAGGTGCGTTTGTGGCAACTTGCGGCGACGACATCATTTGGCTAATTGGTTATCGCAGCGACAACCGTTATTGCGTCACCGACGAAACGACCCGCATTCTCAAACTCACCTGCAAGGGTTGAAAAACGCAGCGCGAGGTGATTGCAAACTTCACGTGGGTAAAATTAAATTATCACGTGTTAAAATTAAAATATAACGTGTAATAATTGCAAACATCACGTGGGTCGTTTGGCATCATCACGTGGAGTGTTTGCTATCTCAACGTGTAGCACCTCCCGACGTCCCATTGCAAAAGAAATTCTTTCATTTTCTTTGTCGTTCGCTTACTTATTTGTACCTTTGCAGCCGAAAAGGAAAAATAGTATGCAAAGCATCAGGAACATAGCCATCATAGCGCACGTCGACCACGGCAAAACAACCCTTGTAGATAAAATGTTGCTGGCAGGAAACCTCTTCCGCGAGAACCAGCAGACCGGAGAACTCATGCTTGATAACAACGAGCTGGAGCGAGAAAGAGGCATCACCATACTTTCCAAGAACGTCAGCATCAGCTATAAAGGCACGAAGATAAACATTATCGACACTCCGGGACACAGCGACTTCGGCGGAGAAGTAGAGCGAGTGCTGAACATGGCAGACGGATGCCTGCTGCTTGTCGATGCCTTCGAAGGTCCGATGCCGCAGACGCGTTTCGTTCTGCAAAAGGCTTTGCAAATCGGTTTGAAACCCGTCGTCGTCATCAACAAAGTGGATAAACCCAATTGTCGACCTGAAGAAGTCTATGAGATGGTGTTCGACCTGATGTGCGACCTCGATGCAACTGAGGAACAACTCGACTTTCCTGTCATCTACGGCTCTGCAAAACAAGGCTGGATGGCCGAGGATTGGCAGACACCAACGCAGGATATCACCTATCTGTTGGACTGCATCCTCAGGTATATCCCTGAGCCTGAGATGCTTGAAGGCACGCCTCAGATGCTCATCACAAGTCTCGACTACAGCAACTACACAGGTCGAATCGCCGTAGGTCGCGTTCATCGCGGCACACTTCGCGAGGGCATGAACATCACGATTGCACATCGCAACGGCGTAATGGAAAAGACGCGCATCAAGGAACTCCACACCTTCACAGGCATGGGAAGACAGAAAACCACCGAAGTTGGCTCGGGCGACATCTGTGCAATTGTGGGGTTGGAACGTTTCGAAATAGGCGACACGCTTTGCGACTTCGAGAATCCCGAGCCGCTTCCACCTATCAGCATCGACGAGCCAACGATGTCTATGCTCTTTACAATCAACGATTCTCCCTTCTTCGGCAAAGAAGGAAAGTATTGCACAAGCCGTCACATAGGCGAACGTCTCGAGCGAGAACTCGAAAAGAACCTTGCCCTTCGTGTCGAAGTGCCTGAGGGTTTCACCGACCGTTGGATTGTGTCCGGCCGCGGAGTGCTGCATTTGTCAGTCCTCATCGAGACCATGCGTCGCGAAGGTTACGAGTTGCAAGTCGGTCAGCCACAGGTTATCTATAAAGAAATCGACGGCGTGAAGTGCGAACCTATCGAAGAGATGACCATCAATGTGCCTGAAGAATTTGCCTCCAAAATGATAGATATGGTGACGCGCAGGAAGGGCGAAATGACAAGCATGGAGAGTCAAGGCGAGCGCGTTAACATTGAGTTCCTCATCCCGTCGCGTGGCATCATCGGTCTTCGAACGAACATGCTGACAGCAAGTCAAGGGGAAGCAATCATTGCACACCGTTTCAAAGAATATCAACCCTACAAGGGCGACATCAATCGACGCGTGAATGGTTCCCTCATCGCCCTCGAGAGCGGCAATGCCTACGCCTATGCAATCGACCATCTTCAAGATAGAGGACGCTTCTTCATCGAGCCTCAGGATCAGGTTTATGCTGGCCAAGTTGTTGGCGAACACGTTCATGAGAACGACATTGTCATCAATGTGTGCAAGGCCAAACAACTTACCAACGTTCGAGCAAGCGGCACAGATGAGAAGGCGCACATCATTCCGGCAACAATCTTCTCGCTCGAAGAGGCTCTCGAATACATTAAGGCAGACGAATATGTTGAGGTTACGCCGAAGAGCATGCGCATGCGTAAGGTCATTCTCGACCATTTAGAGAGGAAAAGGGCAAACAAAGAATAACATGAAATCGCTTGCGCAGAGGCTCTTGCTATCGTGCCTCACAATGTCATTCGGCGTTATTGCTTCTGCTCAAACCTCTTGGGTTGCGACCGATGCATTAGGTCGAACGCTTCCGACTGCCGAGGAGTGTCCGCTCAAGACCGACAAGTCGCGAACCGTCGGCATATTTTATATTACCTGGCACACGCAGAATCTTCACGACGGACAGCCTTATACGTACGATGTGACGAAACGTATCGAGGCCGATCCCGGCTGCATTTACGGCACGCCGGACTGGCCTTATGCTACCTATCATTGGGGTGAACCCGAGTACGGCTACTTCCTAAGTCAGGACAAATACGTCATTCGCCACGACCTCTCGATGCTTGCCGATGCAGGCGTTGACGTGCTTATCATGGACGTCACAAACGCCGTCTGTTATTGGGACGAGTGGGAAGTCCTCTTCCAGACCATGCAGGAGATGAAGGCGGAAGGCAACAAGGTGCCGAAGTTCTGTTTTTGGGCGTTCAACGGCAACGTGATTGACGTGGTCCAAAGCCTCTATGAACGCTTCTACAAAACACCTCGTTACGAGGATTGTTGGTTTTATTGGGAAGGCAAACCACTGCTTCTTTACAACGCCACACCCAGTGTTGATGCCAATCCTGGCGGGGGACAGAAAGACAAAGACTACAGCGAGGAGGTCAAGCAGTTCTTTACTTTGAGAGGAATGTGGTGGGGATATTACAAATGGGCAGGTGAGAGGTATGTCGGCACGGAAGACCGTTGGAGTTTCGGCTACGAGTTGAACGACCCGAATGTGGCTGCCCTGACGCCCGAAGAATTGTGTTCGAAGCACCAAGGCAGGCTGGAGGAAATGGCTGTAACGCCTGCTCAGCATCCCATCAGCATTACCGGAAAGAGCTGGCGACGCGTGTCGGGTGAGCCGGAACTTGACGGCAAAGATATGCCCCTCACTCCTTCCTCCTTTGAAGGGAACGAGGCAGGTTTTCCTCTTTCTGCTTATGGCATCTACTTCCAGGAGCGTTGGGACGAGGCGCTTCAAGTTGATCCGGACTTCATTTACCTCAACGACTGGAACGAATGGACTGCAGGTAAGTACCGAAACGGCAAGGACCCTTCGGGACAGGCGGACATGCATATCGACTTCCTCGGCAGGAAGGAGAATCCTTTCTACTTTGTTGATCAGTATAATGCGGAGTTCAACCGAACCATCGCGCCCATGAAAGATGGCTGGACTGACAGCTATTATATGCAAATGGTACAGAACATCCGGCGCTACAAGGGCGTTCCTCCGATGCCTGTTCACACTGGTTATCAGCAGATTAAACTCGACGGAAGTCTCGACGAATGGCAGTCCGACAGTTGTTTTCTCGATACGAGAGGCGACGTGATTCATCGTGACCACGACGGCTACGGCAATCATCATTACACGGACGAAACAGGTCGGAATGACATCACGCGTTGTCTTGTGGCGCTCGACAAGCGGAACATCTACTTTGCTGCCGAGACTGCCGAGCCTCTTTCACCAAGTACAGACCCAAACTGGATGCTTCTCCTCATCGATACAGACGAGGATGGTGCAGCCGACTTCACTGTTAAACCAGCCGAGGGAACGTATCCTGTTGCGATAGGAGAAAGGTGTCTCGAGGTCGCTTTACCTCGCAAAATGTTCAGCGAAGGCAGGAAAGTCAGCTTCAACTTCAAGTGGGCCGACAATCCGAGCAACGCCAACGATATCATCAGCATATCGACTTCAGGCGACACAGCCCCGAACCGACGCTTCTTTTATCGTTTCGTCTGGGAGAAATAAACACGCCTTTTCAGTCAACTTGACGAGCCTCGCGACTCAACTTCTCAAGTCGCGTTCATTGAATCATCATGAACGTTCAATTGAATTATCATGAATGTTCAATTGAATCATCATGATGAATCAACAAAGTTAACGTGTCATGTCGAGAGATTTCACACGTTAAGTTTGGTCGCTCGACGTGTTAAGTCTGGTGATTCCGCGTGTTAAGTTTGTCGTGATAACATGAAAAAGCGGGAATATATTTGTGAATATGAACCTTTCTTTGTAAATTTGCAATCGTTATGCAACCTTTAGCAGAGAGAATGCGTCCGTTGACGCTCGATGGTTATATCGGGCAGCAACACCTTGTAGGACAGGGTGCTGTGCTTCGAAAGATGTTGGAATGCGGTCACGTCAACAGCTTCATCCTTTGGGGACCTCCTGGAGTGGGGAAGACCACGCTTGCCAGTATCATCGCCCGTAAGCTGGAAGTTCCTTTCTACACACTCAGCGCGGTGACGAGCGGGGTGAAGGATGTTCGCGATGTTATCGAGAAGGCTCGCTCCAATCGATTCTTCAACCAGAACAATCCGATACTTTTCATCGACGAAATTCACCGCTTCTCCAAGTCGCAACAGGACTCTCTGCTGGGGGCCGTGGAACAGGGAATCGTCACACTCATCGGGGCGACAACGGAGAATCCTTCTTTCGAAGTCATCCGTCCGCTGCTTTCCCGTTGCCAGGTTTACACGCTTAAGCCCCTCGAAGAACAGGATTTGATGCAGCTTGCGCACTATGCCGTGGAGCATGACATCGAGTTGAGCAAGCGCGTATTCCATTTCACAGAAACCTCTGCATTGATGCGTTACAGCGGAGGCGACGCACGTAAGCTACTAAACATACTGGAACTTGTCTATGAGTCGGCACCCCAAGAGGGCGATATCGAAGTGACGGACGAGATTGTGGCAAACTGTTCGCAGCAGAACCCGCTTGCTTACGACAAGGATGGCGAAATGCATTACGACATCATTTCGGCTTTCATCAAAAGCATCCGAGGCAGCGACCCCGACGCCGCAATCTATTGGCTCGCCCGTATGATCGAGGGTGGGGAAGACCCCGCTTTCATAGCCAGGAGGCTTGTTATCAGCGCGAGTGAGGACATCGGACTCGCCAACCCCAACGCCCTGCTGTTGGCAAATGCCGCTTTCGACGCGGTGATGAAGATCGGCTGGCCTGAAGGTCGCATCCCTTTGGCTGAAGCAACCGTCTATCTCGCCTCGAGTCCCAAGAGCAATTCGGCCTACATGGCCATCAACGACGCCATTCAAAAGGTGCAGGAGACCGGCAATCAACCTGTGCCACTCCACCTCAGGAATGCTCCCACGTCGTTGATGAAAAACCTCGGTTACAGCAAGGGTTACAAGTATGCACACGACTATGAAGGCAATTTCGTTCTTCAGCAGTTTCTTCCAGACGAGTTGAAAGACCAGCGTTTCTGGCATCCACAAAGCAATCCGGCTGAAGAAAGGCTTCGTTCACAAATGGAAAAGTGCTGGGGCAGCCGTTTTTCTCCACAAACTCCGCCCAAAGAAAACGGGCCAAAAGATTAGTCAGAAGATGAGCGACGGCAATTTCAATCGGGCTTTGCTTCCTTCCACGCCATACAGAAGTGGCGTTAAAATGGGGCAACAACAAACGAAGGCAAAGGCAATCGAGGCTTTGAAGATTGCTTTGGAAAAGGCAGAACCGACCCTCTCCGACGAGCAAAAAGATGCGATTCAGGCAGGCTTCGAACAGGAGCTAAGGCTTCATCTTTAGCTTTCTCAGCAGTTCCTTGTTGATGGTACTGATGCGTCGTTGACCTTCCTTAAAGTCCGCTTTGAGGTCCGCGCCGAAGGTCGAAATCTCCTCATTCACGCCATGATAGAAGTCGGTAAACGTCCTGAGTAGGGGAGGAATGTAGGGTTGTTCCTTAGTATTCACGACCATTCGTATGCCTTTAGGCACCAACCTTACATCCAACTCGTTTCCCGCTTCCTTCGGATCGCCGTCGAAATGCATAACGCCGGGTGCACTTCTCTTAATGTGAAGATGTTGGCAACGGAATGAACGGATGTGGCTGTTGGTCGTGATGGTCTTGTTGAAGAGCTGTATGGCGATTTGCGGCGCCTCGAGAACCGTGAAGGGTTCCATCAAAGTAACGTCCATGAGACCGTCGCTCATACTTGCATGAGGAGCGATGTACACGTTGTTTCCGTACTGACTTGCGTTTGCGCAGGCGATAAGAAAAGCCTTATAGACCTGTCGCTCCCCGTCAATCGTTATCTCGTAAGTCTCTGGTTTGTACTTCAAGCCCTCTTTCAGTGTGTTTTCAATATAGGTGAGAAGGCCTCTTCGACCTGCTTTGGCGAACCGGTCGCTGATGAATGCGTCGAATCCAACCCCGCATGTGCAGAAGAAAGGCTGCTGATCGATCATGCCGTAATCGAGCGCCTCGATGTGACAATCAGCAAGAACTCGCAGCGCGCCATCAGGATTCATCGGGATATAGAGGTGTCGCGCCAAGCCGTTTCCGCTGCCGCAAGGGATGATGCCAAGCGCCGTTTCGGAATGAATCAGACTTCGCGCCACCTCGTTAACCGTACCGTCTCCGCCCACAGCCACAGCGATGTCGGCTCCCTCTTCAGTAGCCTTCGCAACAAACTCCGCGGCATGTCCCTTGTGCTCGGTCTTGCAAATCGTCCACTCGAAGCGCTGGCTGTCCAAATACTTCGGGATGAGGTCGATGATGTGCTGCTTGTCCGAAGTACCCGAAATGGGGTTGACGATGAATACTATCTTGGTCTTTTTCTCCATATTTCGCGTTGCAAAGGTAAGAAAAATACTTTAATTCTCATACCATAATATATTAAATAGACACACAAGGCGAAAAATTATGAATGATGCTTTATGTATTAAGAACTTTTTTCGTATCTTTGCACACGAAATTAGCCCTTTCGGGGGATAGCTAAAAGAGTTTTATGGGATTATTACAAGACAGATGCGCCAAGTACACACTCCCGCAGGAGTTCATGGCGCAGGGCATATACCCTTACTTCCGCGAGATTGAAGGTAAGCAAGGCACCGAGGTTATAATGGAAGGCAAGCGCGTGCTGATGTTCGGCTCGAATGCTTATACTGGCCTGACAGGCGACCAGCGCATCATCGATGCGGGTTGTGCGGCGATGCAGAAATATGGTAGCGGATGTGCTGGCAGCAGGTTCCTCAATGGAACACTCGACATACATGTGCAGCTCGAGAAAGAGCTCGCAGAGTTTGTCGGCAAGGATGAAGCACTCTGCTTTGCAACTGGCTTCACCGTTAACAGCGGTGTCATTAGTCAGATTGTTGACCGAAACGACTACGTTATCTGTGACGACCGCGACCACGCGAGCATCGTCGATGGCCGTCGTCTCAGCTTTGCCACGCAGCTCAAGTACAAGCATAACGACATGGAGGACCTTGAAAAGCAACTCCAAAAGTGCGATCCTGACCGTGTGAAACTCATCGTGGTGGACGGTGTCTTCAGCATGGAGGGCGACCTCTGCAAGTTGCCGGAAATCGTGAAGCTGAAGAAGAAATACAATGCAGCCATCATGGTTGACGAAGCTCACGGCATTGGTGTCTTCGGCAAGCAGGGTAGGGGCGTCTGCAACCACTTTGGCCTGACCGATGAAGTCGACCTTATCATGGGAACATTCTCAAAGAGTTTGGCCTCCATCGGCGGTTTCATCGCAGCAGACAGCAGCGTTATCAACTGGCTCAGGCACACCGCACGAACCTACATCTTCAGCGCAAGTTGTACACCAGCCGCAACTGCGGCGGCTCGCGAGGCACTTCACATCATCCAACAAGAGCCGGAAAGACTGGAAGCTTTATGGAGTGTAACGAACTACGCGCTTAAGCGTTTCCGCGAAGAAGGCTTCGAGATTGGCGACACGGAAAGCCCTATCATACCTCTTTACGTACGTGACACCGACAAGACCTTCATGGCTGTTGCCAAAGCATTCAACGAAGGCGTATTCATCAACCCGGTAATTCCTCCCGCTTGCGCCCCGCAAGACACGCTCGTTCGCTATGCCTTGATGGCAAACCACACACGCGAACAGGTTGACGAATCTGTTGTTAAACTGAAAAAAGTCTTCAAGGAATTGGGAATTCTTTAAGCCAACGTAATCATTCAATATAGTAGCAATGCCCACTTTCGCAGGTGAGCATTGCTTTTTTTATATCTTACATGAAAAAGATAGTGCAGTTAAATCGGCAAACTATCCGTGCTTAGTTTGAAATTTATCCGTGTTAAGTTTGAAATTTATCCGTGTTAAAATTTCAATTTAACCGTGCTTAGTTTGAAAACCTTGCTGGTCTTACCACTCATCGACATGTTGTTCGCGACGGAACGCATCGAGTTGTTTCTGGAGTCGAGTCAAGTGTTTGGCATACTTCTTATCAGCCACGACATTATGAAGTTCATTCGGATCTTTCCTCAAATCAAAGAGTTCATCGTAGGAATCGTTAGGTCCGTAGAAGTGCAAAAGCTTGTATCTTCCGTCGCTAACGCCATCGTGTCGCATAACATTATGTTCTGCGGGACAATCGTAATAGTGGTAATACAAGTACTTACGCCAGTTCTTCGGGGCTTTTCCGCCTTTCGACATGATAGGAAGCAACGAGGTTCCAACCATTTGTTTGGTTTTTTCAGCATCAGCGATATCGAGGAAAGTCGGGGCAAAGTCAATGTTTTGAACGAGAGCGTCGCACTTCTGACCGCCTTTCATGCCAGGTGTATAGACGAGTAGGGGCGTGCGAAACGACTCCTCATACATAAACCTTTTGTCGAACCAACCGTGTTCGCCCATGTAGAAACCCTGGTCGCTCGTATAGACAACCATCGTGTTGTCCATCAAGTTGTTAGCCTCCAAGTAGTCAAGCAACCGGCCAACTTGTTCGTCGATACTGTGGATGACGCACATATAGTCGCGGATATAGCGCTGATACTTCCAGCGAAGAAGGGCGTCGCCACTCAGGTTCTGTGCCAACATAGCTTCGTTTCGAGGATTATAGATAGCTTCCCATTTCTCCCTTTGTTCAGGCGACATACGGGCAAGCTGCTGGCGAAATCCGTTGCCATTACGTTCGTGAGTGTAACCCATACCGGGCTTAATCTGCGTCACCTTAAGGTCGTAGCACATTTCCATGTCTTTCTCGATGCTCATTTGTTGCTCGTGAGCAGCCCGACCTCTCGTGGAATAATCGTCGTAGAAACTCTCTGGAAGAGGGAACTCGACGTCCTCATACAAGTCGAGCATCTCGAGTGGTGGCATCCAATTCCTGTGAGGAGCCTTATGATGAACGAAGAGAGCAAAGGGTTTAGACTTGTCGCGCTGTTCAAGGAACTGTATTGCATGGTCCGTGATGATGTTTGTCGCATAGCCTTTCTCAACGATATACTTGCCATCAGTCTCTTTTGAGCGGAAACGAGGATCGTAATAATCGCCCTGACCAGGCACGATATGATAGTCGTCGAAGCCTTTCGGCTCACAAAGCATATGCCATTTACCAATCATACTTGTCTGGTAACCAGCTTGTTGCAGATACTCACTTACGAACGGTGCATTCTCGTCAATCGGACAATTAAGCGTTCTTTGTCCGCTCTGATGACTGTACATTCCTGTCATCAGACAAGCCCGACTTGGTGTGCTCAGCGAGTTCTCCACATAAGCGCGACGAAACAACATGCCCTTCTCGGCAAGCCTGTCGAGGTTTGGAGTCGGGGCTTGTCGGCTGAGTTGATGCCCATAAGCGCTAATTGCCTGATAGGAATGGTCGTCGCTCATAATGTAAACGATGTTCCAACGCTGTGCCTGAGCAGCATTTAAGGCACAACTGCCAAGCAGGAAAAGAGGGAGTTTTTTCATGATATCATACGTTCTTGAGCGATAGCAATCTCTTGCATTATTCTCGTTAAATACGGAATGATAATGTGACATTCCTGCCTGTTCTCCATGAGAGAAAGGAACTCCCGGAACTCATAACTGAGCCTGTGACGTCCTTTCTCGCTTTGATAGGTGACAGGCTCCTGGCCACGCAGGTGAACGGTAAAGGAGTCGAGGATGCTCACGGAACCGTGTACTTCAATATAACCCTCTTCGCCTTGGATGCAGCCATACGATAAACCGTCGGAATCCTTTGAGGCACTCAGCACTGCAAGCGAGGTAGGGTAGTGACAGAGAAGTGTTCCGCTGGTGTCGATGCCGTTGTAACCTCGGTTACATTCATAGCGAATGGTGCGCGGAGGACCAAGCAAAGCAATCGTGAAACACAGGTTATAAACGTTGAGATCGGCAAGCGTTCCGCCAGCCATAGCAGGGTCGAAGACCGGAGTTAACTCGCCGTTCAAGTAACGATCATAGCGACTACTGCGTTGCGCAAAGTTGCAATGAACCATCCGAATCGTGCCAAGTTTGGGCAAGAAGCCTTGCAACTGCCTGAAAAGAGGCATATAAAGCAGAGAATAAGCCGGCAGACAATAGACGCAACGCTGTATTGCAGTATCGATAAGTTCCTCAGTCTGAACACGATCCACCGCGATAGGTTTCTCTACAATCACATTCTTTCCGGCCATCATCGCCTGCATCGCATACTCATAATGCACGTGATTTGCGTTGGCGACATACACGAAATCAGCCTCCGCTTCTTGAAGCATTCGCTGATAATCCGTGTAAACATAGCCAGTTTGAGCATAGGCCTTACAAAGGTCGATAGCATGTTCGACACTTTTCTCGCGGGCAAAAATGCCAGTCACCTCAATCTCGCCAGCAAACTCGTCGTGCAGCATCTGCAAGACTTCCTCGGCAATCTTTCCCGTGCCTGCAATCGAAATCTTCATTTTCTAATATCATTTTCGTTTCAGCCACAAAGTTAGTCAATTTAATCGAAAGGGCAAAACAATTCATACGAAAAGCCAAAACATTTCGTTCAAAATCCCCAAACAGGTGATTACCCATGTATTTTCTATAATTGTTACTAAACATAACGTCTATTAGAACGTTAGCAAATGGTATGACTTATATCAATAAATAATGTACGCGCGCAGAGATAATTGCATACTTAACGCTGTCATGTGAATAATTATTTGTATCTTTGCGGCGCAAAAGAAATTAAATTAAACCAGAATAAACATGAAAGCATTTGTATTTCCCGGTCAAGGAGCTCAGTTCACAGGCATGGGCAAAGAGCTTTACGACACGAATCCTAAGGCAAAAGAACTTTTCGAAAAAGCAAACGAGATACTTGGTTTCCGCATTACAGACATTATGTTCGAGGGAACTGAGGATGAGTTGAAGCAAACAAAGGTGACTCAACCTGCCGTTTTTCTCCATAGTGTAATCACGGCAATCTGCATGGGCGAAGCCTTCAAACCTGATATGGTTGGCGGTCACAGCTTGGGAGAGTTCAGCGCGCTGGTGGCTGCAGGAGCACTTTCCTTTGAAGATGGTCTGCGACTTGTCCATGCTCGTGCGTTGGCGATGCAGAAAGCTTGCGAAGCAGCTCCCAGTACTATGGCCGCTATCATCAACCTTCCTGATGAAACAGTCGAGCAAATCTGTGCTGAGGTGACTGCAGAAGGCAACGGAGTTGTCGTGCCAGCCAACTATAATTGCCCAGGTCAGTTGGTCATCAGCGGCAATGTCGAGGAGATTAACACCGCTTGTGAGAGGCTGAAGGAGGCAGGTGCGAAGCGTGCTATCGTGTTGCCTGTCGGCGGTGCATTCCATAGTCCTCTCATGCAACCTGCTAAGGACGAGCTTCAGGCAGCCATTGAGAAGACGGAGTTTCACACGCCTTCCTGCCCCATCTATCAGAATGTAGATGCCAAAGCTCACACGGATGCAGCAGAAATTAAGCAGAATCTTATTGCTCAGTTGACTGCTTCTGTTCGGTGGACACAAGAGGTGCAGAACATGCTTGCTGCAGGTGCAACGGAGTTCACAGAATGTGGTCCTGGCCGAGCACTGCAGGGTATGATCACGAAGATTGCTAAAGGCATCGAAGGCATAACGATAGACGGCATCCAATAACATGACCATCTATCAGGTCTTCACCCGCCTTTTCGGCAACGACAAGGCAGTCTGCATCCCTTCCGGTACCAGACAAGAGAACGGATGTGGCACGTTACAAGACTTTACAGCCAAGGCTTTGGAGCACATCCGAACCCTTGGCTGTACTCATATTTGGTACACCGGAATCATCGAGCACGCCAGCAAAACCGACTATTCTGGGCTTGGTATTCCGGTCGACAACCCTGATGTAGTGAAGGGCGAGGCAGGCAGTCCGTATGCGATTCGCGACTACTATGACGTCGATCCGGACCTTGCGAAAGACCCAACGAAACGCCTACACGAGTTCGAACTCTTGGTGGAACGGACACACAAGGCAGGACTGAAGGTCATCATCGACTTCGTGCCCAATCATGTTGCCCGCCAATATCACTCGGATGCAAATCCTGAAGGCGTTCGCGACCTAGGTGAAGACGACGACAAAACCTGCGCTTTCTCGCCTCGGAACAACTTCTACTACATTCCTGAGGAACGTTTGAACCTCGGTAACATCTTGCCACAAAGCACTTATCAAGAGGTTCCGGCAAAGGCTACGGGCAACGACAATTTCTCGTCTTGGCCATCAAAGAACGATTGGTATGAGACCGTGAAGCTCAACTACGGCATCGATTATGTTGGTGGCAGGCAGGGTCACTTCTCCCCTACTCCAGACACGTGGCACAAGATGCTGCAGATTCTTCTCTATTGGGCCTCGAAAGGTATCGACGGATTCCGTTGCGATATGGCTGAGATGGTGCCTGTCGAGTTCTGGGAATGGGCGTTGCCTCAGGTAAAAAAGGCTTTCCCAAACATCATTTTTATTGCCGAAGTTTATAATCCCAGCCTTTATCGCGACTACATCCATCGAGGCCATTTCGATTATCTCTACGACAAAGTTGGGCTTTACGACACGCTTCTGAATGTGTGTCGAGGTCAGAGCACACACAGTATCACAGCCTGTTGGCAAGCGGTTGACGACATTCGAAGCCACATGCTCAACTTCCTCGAGAACCACGATGAACAGCGACTTGCAAGCGATTTCCTGCTTGGTGATGCAAGAAGGGCTTTGCCGGCACTTCTCGTCAGCAGCCTTATGCCCTCCCCTTTCATGCTCTATTTCGGGCAGGAACTTGGCGAGCAAGGTATGGATGCAGAAGGTTTCAGCGGCCGAGACGGGCGAACTACGATTTTCGACTATTGGAGCGTGCCCACCATTCGACGTTGGCGAAACAAAGGTCGCTTTGATGGAAAACTGCTGACTGCAGACGAGTCGTCTCTGAGAAAGACTTATCAAACTATACTGAACCTTCGAGAGCAGGAACTTTATGCAGATGGCGGCTTCTACGACCTGATGTATGCCAACCTGCATCTGCAGCGACAATATGCCTTCATCCGTCATACGGGCAAGAAATTCGCTTTGATAGTAGCCAACTTCTCCGACCAAGAAGAGACGATTATGCTTTGTATTCCGAAGCATTTCTTTGCGTTCGCAGGGGTTAAAGAAAAGGAAAAGGTGTCAATCTGTAATGTTCTGGGTAACAACAAACTGACAATCTCATTCAATTCTCACAAGCCTATCAAACTCACGCTCCCAGCCAACTTCGGAATCATCCTGTGTTAAGTTGACAAACTACACGTGTGAAAATTCCAAATTAAACGTGTTAAGTTTGGCATTTTCACGTGTGTTGTTTTCAAACCACATTAGCCCCGACGACTTTTTCCTCTCTTTTTCTTTGTTAGGAAAGGATAATTCGTTAACTTTGTAGGCAAAAATAAACAACAGATGAAACATTTTCTCTTATCTGCAAGCATATTCCTTGTCCAAGCTATTTGCGTACATTCACAAGTGGAGACTCCTACGATGGGATGGAGTTCGTGGAATACTTTTTCGGTGAACATCTCGGAAGACATCATAAAGGGGCAGGCCGATGCGATGGTCTCACAAGGCTTGAAGGACGCGGGCTACCAATATATCAACATCGACGACGGTTTTCAGTATGGCCGCACGGCACAAGGAAAAGTTCGCATTCACCCGCAACGTTTCCCTCATGGACTGAAGGTTGTGAGCGACTACATTCACTCCAAAGGCCTTAAGGCAGGCATCTACAGCGATGCTGGCGATTGTACTTGCGGCAGTATCAGTAACGGAGACACGAGAAACACGAATGTCGGTTTCTATGGCTACGAGCAAGTGGATGCCGACTACTACTTCAAAGAACTTGAGTTCGACTTCATCAAGGTTGATTATTGCGGGGGAAACCACGCAGGACTGAACGAGCAGGAACAATATACGGCGATTCATAATGCTATTGTAAACACGGGAAAAGACGTGCGCTACAACCTTTGCAGATGGGCTTATCCGGGTACTTGGTGCCACGACATCTCGACATCTTGGCGAACGACGGGTGATATCTACGACGGTTGGGCGTCCGTGAAGGGCATTCTTGCCGAGAATCTCTATCTGTCGGCCTATTGCTATGATGGCTGTTACAACGATATGGACATGCTGGAAGTCGGGCGTTCCATGTCGGAAGAAGAGGATAAGACGCACTTCGGAATGTGGTGCATCATGTCGAGTCCCCTGCTTATCGGATGCAACATGGCAACCATCAAGGAGCGTCCATTAGCGCTCTTGAAGAACCCGGAACTCATTGCTTTGAACCAAGACCCGTTAGGTTTGCAGGCTTATGTCGTGCAGCATATAGGTGAGACATACGTTCTTGTGAAAGACATACTGACCCTGCACGGCAATACACGAGCGGTGGCGCTCTACAATCCTTCAGATAGAGAAGAAGAGATGTGCATCAGTTTCAGCGAAGTTGACTTGGGAGGTCGGGTGCAAGTGCGTGATTTGTTTGAGCATCAGGACTTAGGAGAGATGGAAGGTGGCCTGTCTGTCTTGGTTCCGCCTCATGCTACGCGTATCTACAAACTGCAGGCTGAAACGCGACTGGAACGTTGTATCTATGAAGCCGAGACTGCCTTCCTGCACGATTATCAAGAGATATACAACAATCAATCGCTTGGGACGGCCATTTATGAAACAAACTCATCGGCTAGCGGTGGCGCCTCAGTAGGCTGGTTGGGCGGAAAACGTAGCAACTCACTGCTTTGGAAAGATGTCTATGTAATAGAGGAAGCCGACTATACGGTGCATTTCAGTGTTGCCTCTAGCGAATCCCGCACTTTTACTGTCTTGCTGAATGGCGAGGAGGTGGGGACTATTAACGCCATGACCAACGGCTGGGGCACCTTCAAGGAGTACACTATGACGCTCCACCTCAGTGCAGGTTCCAATACCATCGAGATGTATAACGAAAGCGGATGGATGCCGAATGTGGACTATATGAGCCTCGAGAAAGTTGGTGAGAGCACCATCAATACCCGCCGATTGGAAGAGATAAGAATGCAGCTTTCAGTCATGGCAAACAACAATCAACTGACCGACCGCTTGCATCAGGACATAGAAAAACTGCTCCAACGAGCAATGTCAAACTCGCTCACAAACAGTCAGATAACGTCTCTCATCAGCGAGGTCAAGACCATGCAAAATACCATCAGTCAGATTCTGCCACTCCTCGAAGAATACCGCTTCTGGAGAGAGTATGCGGAAAAGAACGTGAATGCAAGCCTCGAATCATCTGCACTCAACACATTCATCTCGAAGTTAACGAGATGCGACGGCACTCTTTCCAGAGCCAACACACAGAGTCAGGTGGACAGCGCCCTGAGTTCTTTGAAGTCGGCTATTACGACATATCTGAAGAACACAAATGCCGTGCCTAAATATGGCGAATATCTCGACATGACGATGTTTGTCGTCAACCCTGACTTCTCTGTGAAAGAGGGATGGGAAGGCGAGCCAACCTACCGCGATGGATGCGCCGAAGGGTACAACAAAGCGTTCGACATCTACCAGATTCTATCGAACATGAGGCCAGGAGTTTACACCGTGATGTGCAACGCTCTGTACAGACCGAAGAGTAACGACGGAGGTGTAGCCTACAGAGCAGGCACGGAGAACATTCAGGCCTACCTTTATGTGAACGATAAAAAAGTGAAGGTGAAATCGCTTTATTCAGAGGTTTGGCCCGACGCATCACAATATGGTTCAGTAGATAACCAGAATGGCTATCCACACAGCATGCGTGCAGCAGGCATTCGCTTTGCCGAGGGATGTTATCAGAACGTATTGGAATATACCTTGGATGCAAAGGGAACGCTCAGGTTCGGACTTAAAGCTGAGACAGGCGGCAACGATAATTGGTGCTGCTTCGACAACTTTGTGCTCTACTACCAAGCAACCCCCGACTTCTACGACGGGATAGAACAGGTGCAATCCTCAAAGAAAAAGAACGCGAGGACTTATAGTATTCAAGGCTACGAAGTGGATGAAAGCCAGAAAGGTCTCGTTATCCGAAACGGCAAAAAGATACTGAAGAAATAACGTCACCTGCAAGGATCGAAAACATCACACGTGACGATTGCAAATAGACTCCGTTAAGAACAACAATGCTGGCTGGATATTTGAAAGAGTTATTTGCACCTTTTTGTTCGATCGGCACTCTTTCGCCCATCATCTAACGCAGACCTTGCTTTGCTCGGTATGACCATCCTTATAGCGTACTACTTTGATATGTATGCCTCTTGCAGGATGAAACACACGCATTCCACTGATAGTATAGTAGCTGACACTCTCTATTTCGCCAGGAAAGATTTGAGAAATAATCGCATTTGGTGTTGTATCTAACCAACTGTCGTAGGAGGTCTGCATGTTGTGAGTCCCAATGGTCGGATGGTAGAACTTCCAGCTGGTCGTTCCTCCGTCCGGGTATCTCCCCACTGTTTCTTTCGCTGAATGTGTGCCATAGCATAGAGAATCTCTCCATCGTCCATCTGAAGATTGCAGGACCAAAAGGCCGTTATCGACAATCTTCAATTTGAATGGAAGATGCAGTTCGGATATAGAAGGTTTGCCGTCGCACCACACTATCAAATGACCACTTGGCTGTATGATGGTGTTTACCTCGCTCCCTGCATCAATCTGATATTTGCCCTGGTCATCCTCATCAACACAAAAAAAAACACTGCGCCACATCAATGGCTTCTTGTCCTCGCGAATGATATTCAAGACTGCATGGACTGGCAATTATTTCAGTTTTTCCTTGTCGAAAAGGGCTATTCTTTGTCTGACTTCGGACTGGAAATTGTTTTATACCTTTCTTGCACTCTCTTGTGTGAATTGATGTGTCCCGGTTACTTCGGTTCTTCGCCTTCTGTATAGCTTTCCAGATAGAGTTGCTCGCCATTATAGACGGCATACGTGAACTGCGAAATCCAGTCGCCCAGGACGAGGACGCGTGTTAGATGAGTCAGCGCAAGGTCGAGTTCGATGTGACGATGCCCGAAGATGAAGAAATCCACGTCGGGATGCTCCTTCAGATACTGCTTTGCAAAGATGATGAGCGGCTCTTTGTCTTCGCCCTGATAAGGCGGTTCGCCACCATTCCCATCCTGAGAAACCTCGTGTTTCATGCGGCTGCGCTTGGCCCAATTCAGTCCGAAAGGCACTCCGATGGCTGGGTGCAGCCAGCGGAAACACCACTGACAGAACTTGTTGTGGAAGATGCTGCGGATCAATTTGAACTTCCAATCTCGGTCGCCAAGCCCGTCGCCATGAGCAAGATAGAACGTCTGGTCGCCTATCTCCAAAGTGAGAGGCTGGGGATGCAACGTCACGCCGCACTCCTTCTCCAAGTAGTCGAGGCACCAGATGTCGTGGTTGCCGGTAAAGTAATGTACTTCGATTCCCATGTCGGTCAGTTCGCTGACCTTGCCCAGGAAACGAGTAAAGCCTTTAGGCACAACGCTTTGATACTCGAACCAAAAGTCGAACATGTCACCAAGCATGTAGATGGCGCCCGCTTTATCCTTGATTTCATCGAGGAAACGAACCAGTCTTCTTTCTTGCTGACGACGATGCGGAATGGCCAGACTGCCGAGATGTGCGTCGCATATAAAGTAAATGTTCTTCATCGCTCTATGTTCTGTGTTCTATGTTTACAGGAATCCAAGTTCCATCTTTGCTTCTTCGCTCATCATATCCTTGTCCCATTCAGGCTCGAAGACAAGGTTTACTTCGACCTTTTCAATGCCCGTAATGGTCTCAAGCTTCTGTCGAACGTCCTCGACAATGAAGTCGGCTGCGGGACAATTGGGTGCCGTCAGGGTCATATCGACACTCAGCACGGTGTTTTCCTCGCTGAGTTCTATGCGATAGATGAGCCCCAAGTCGTATATGTTGACAGGAATCTCGGGGTCGAAGACCGTCTTGAGCACCTCAATCACGCGTTCCTGCATCTCCAGTTCGGTGTTGACATTCGTCTGATTTTCCGTCATATCTTCACTAAATCTTTCCGTTTTCATGGTAACTGTAATAGTCGTTTCCTGCAAAGATGACATGGTCCACAAGCCTGATACCCACGGCTTTGCAGGCTTCATTTACTTTCTGGGTGAGGTTGTCGTCTTCCCTGCTTGGCTGCGTTCTGCCGCTTGGATGATTATGGCAAAGCACAACGGCAACAGCTTGACCGAGGATGGCGTGACGAAGGAGGCAGCGAACATCGACCGAAGCCCCAGCTATACCACCTCGGCTAAGCAGTGCCGAGCCTTTGACTGCCATGCCTTGATCGAGCATTAGCAAGTGGCACTCTTCTATTTGAAGGTCTTGAAGAAGCGGACGGAAGTAGTCAACTGTGTCGGAAGTTTCTTTGATACGCATTCGTTTAGGCAGTTCTTCCTTTAGGCGTTGGTTGGCAAGTTGGCAAGCGGCAATGATGGTAATTGCTTTCGCTTCACCGATTCCTTCGTAACGCATCAGTTCTTGAACGGAGGCTTTGCCCAGAGACATCAGACTGTCGCCATAGTCCGAGAGGATGGTTCGCATGATATCGACAGCCGATTTGCCAGGCACGCCGCTTCCGATAAGGATAGCCAGCAGTTCTGCCTTGCTGAGAGAACCTGCGCCGTTGGCAAGCAAACGCTCGCGAGGTCTGTCTTCCGGAGCCCAATTCTTTATGCCTTTCATCATTAAATATCTGTTGTCGGTAGTCCGTTGTCTGTTGTCCTTATTTGTAGAAATTATCTTTAAACGCCTGCAGCTCCTCGTTTCTTCCGCAAACGCAGCGCAGCCACCAGGCTCGCAGGAAGCCTGTTCCGTAGCCGATGAGCTGGATGAAGCTTGCCCAGACGGAAAGGATGCCTATCTTTATGCTCTTGTTACGTATGGAACTGTCGATGAAGACGAGCATCGAGAAGAGCAGCAGCGGCAAGAGGAATATCAGCATCCCTCCGATGCCTGCAATGATGCAAAGCATCGGCCCATTTGCGCAGCCTGGCTTGGGCATCTCCCACAAAGCAATCACTCCTATCAAGGCCAGCAGCATGAAGAGGAAGGCAAAGAGCAGACAGGCGAATGTGCCTATCGTGAAAAGCATCGGTAACAGATGTACGAGCTTTAGACTGCCCGGATGCCGTTTCATCAAGTTGATGCGAGCGATTCCCGAGTTGTGAACTTGCTTGAAGAACTTCTTGAAGTCGGTCCTGCGTTTGTGCCAAACCCACGCTTCAGGAAAGAGACGGCAGCTCGCTCCACTCTTGTAGATGCGCAGGCTCAAGTCGATATCTTCGCCGAAACGCATGGAAGAGAAGCCGCCAAGCTGTCTGTAAAGGCTGCGGCGAATGCCCAGATTGAAGGAACGCGGATAGAACTTCTTGTCCATCTGCTTCTTGCCACCACGAATGCCGCCAGTCGTGATGAACGAGGTCATGCTGTAGCTGATGGCCTTTTGCACAGGCGTGAAGTTCTCGTGAGCACGGTCCGGACCGCCCCAAGCATCGCATTCTTTCCTGTTTAGCTCTGCTTCTACCTCTTTCAAGAAGTCTGGTGGCAGGACGCAATCGCTGTCAAGAAAGATGAGAAACTCGCCCTGGCTACGTTCTGCAGCAAAGTTTCTGGTCGGTCCTGGCCCGCTATTTTCCTTCGTGTAATAGCGGAGCTGAAGCTTGCCGGCATATTTGTGAACAACACTTTCGCAGGGTTGACTGGAACCATCCTCAACAATGATGACCTCCATATCGTGGAAAGTCTGCTGAGTAAGGCTTTCAAGCAGTTCGTCGACCTCTTCCGGACGATTATATACGGGCACTATAATTGAGTACTTCATTTACTTGTTAATTAGGAAAATGGCAGGAATCTTGCTCAGGTCGGGCAGTTTCGTTTTCTTCCATTCCGAGATGGGAAGGGTACGGATATACTCGTCACCCGTCGTGATGCCTGCAGCAATGCAGAGACGAGTCTGCGGACGAAGGGTTGAGAGGAGTGCCTGAAACATCTTCTCGTTGCGGTAAGGCGTCTCGATGAAAAGTTGTGTCTGCCCTTCCGTCCACGCTCTTGTCTCGAGTGCTTTCAGTCGTTTGGCACAATCCGATGCGTCAACAGGCAAGTATCCGTTGAAGGCAAAGCTTTGCCCACCAAGTCCGCTGCTCATCACAGCCATGATCATACTGTTCGGACCTACAAGCGGAACGACTCGCAAGCCTTCCCGTTGAGCTATCTTTACGATGTCGGCACCCGGGTCGGCTACTGCAGGACAGCCTGCTTCGCTGATGACGCCAACAGATTTGCCTTCTCTTAATGGCTGCAGATACTGGCTGAACAGCTTCTCGTCGGCATGTTTGCCCATCTCAAAGAACGTGCAATCGTCTATGGGAAAGGCTTTGTCGGTCTGTCTGAGGAAACGTCGTGCCGAACGGATATTCTCGACGACGAAGTGCCTGATGCTCATGATAACCTCATGATTGTAAGAGGGCAAGACCTGTTCTATCGTGGTCTCGCCAAGCGTTACGGGAATGAGGTAGAGTGCTGCGGGCATTTCTTTAATTGAAGATTGAAGGTTGAAAATTAAGAATTGATTGATGCTGCGATGTCTTCTGGCGAGACGAGTTGCTGCTCGCCGCTAGTCATGTTCTTGAGCATCACCTTTCCAGCCTGCATTTCCGTCTCGCCTGTCATGATGACGAAGGGAATGCCTTTCTGGTTCGCATACTGCATCTGCTTCTTCATCTTGCTGGCGTCCGGATAGATTTCGCAACGGATACCTTGCTTTCTCAAAGCCGAAAGGATGGGCAGCGAATAGTCTGTTTCCTTCTCGCCAAAGTTGATGAAGAGCACTTGAGTTGCCGTCGTGACTGCTTCCGGATAGAGGTTCAGCTGGTTGAGGACGTCGTAGATGCGGTCTGCACCAAAGCTAATCCCTACCCCACTCAGGCCTGGCATGCCGAAGATGCCTGTCAAGTTGTCGTAGCGACCGCCTCCAGTAATGCTTCCTATCTCGACATCGAGGGCTTTTACCTCAAAGATGCAGCCCGTATAGTAGTTGAGTCCGCGTGCAAGCGTCAGGTCTAATTCCAGTTCAGAGTGTAGAGTTGAGAGTTTCGAGAGCACAAATTCCACCTCATCTATGCCTTTCTGCCCTACTTCGCTACCAGCCAAAACCTCTCGCATCGTCTGAATCTTCTGGGCATTCGAGCCGCTGAGGTTTATGATGGGCTGGAGTTTCTGGATAGCCTCCTCGCTTATGCCGTCCTCGCGAAGTTCTTCGTTCACGGCATCGAGACCAATCTTGTCGAGCTTGTCGATGGCAACGGTAATGTCCACAATCTTGTCGGCCTCGCCAATCATTTCAGCTATGCCGCTAAGGATTTTACGGTTGTTTATCTTGATGCAGACGCGAATGCCAAAGTGCTGGAACACGGTATCGATAATCTGCATTAATTCCACCTCGCAGAGCAGCGAGTCGCTTCCAACCACGTCGGCATCACATTGATAGAACTCGCGATAGCGTCCCTTCTGCGGACGGTCGGCTCGCCATACAGGTTGAATCTGATAGCGACGGAAGGGCAAGGCAAGTTCCTCTCTGTGCTGCACGACATAGCGGGCGAAAGGAACCGTCAAGTCATATCGTAAGCCTTTTTCGCAGAGTTGGGCAGCAAGGTGTCCTGTTGCGCCGTTCGCAAGGTCGTCGGTGGTGATGCCGCGCAGGAAGTCGCCGCTATTCAGTATCTTGAAGAGCAGTTTGTCACCCTCCTCGCCGTACTTGCCCATCAAGGTCGAGAGGTTCTCCATTGCAGGCGTCTCGATTTGCTCAAATCCGTAGAGCGAATAGACCTCGCGAATTGTGTTGAAGATGTAGTTACGACGCGACATCTCCTGCGGTCCGAAGTCGCGCGTTCCTTTTGGTATGCTTGGTTTCTGTGCCATAGTGTTATTTTACGTTTTAAACATTTGCGGGCGCAAAGTTACGAAAAATAATGAAGAAATTATAATGAAGGAAGAAGAATCATGATTTGTTTAACCATTTTCGCAAAGGTTCGTCGTAGAAAAGAAGGCATAGGGTGGCTATGAGCACGGAAGCCGCGATGGTGAGAAAAGCCGGTCCCCAGGCATGGGCATAGTCCGCATAGGGGTTCGGGTCGCGCTGAACCCATGAGATATAGAGGTAAACGAAGGGATATTGAACTATGTAAAGGGGGTAAGACAGTCGTCCGAGGAAAGAGACGGCCTTCTGTGCCCTGCCCGACAGGACTCCCCTGGCTCCGAACCAGATGATGGTCGGGAAGAAAGAGAAGATGCAGACGAGTTGGTAAACCGACTCCACATCCTTTCCTCCCAAGAAAGGAAGCCCGAGAAGGGCGACCAGTGCGAGGGTGCAAAGCGAGAACATGGGCAGGTGCAGAGGCTTCGGCTGCCGCTCGCGGAAGACTCTGGCCATCAGCAGACCCATCGGATAGGCGTAGAGCATCCTGAGCGCACCGCCATAGAAATTCACAGGTTCCGAGCCCCAGCCGTATGCTATCCCGCCATCTTCGGTCAGCAGGGCAAAACCGGCAATGGAGATGATAGCGCAGCCGACCCATACCCTCAGCCATTTCGTCGGCAGTCTGTAGAGGAGAAGTCCATAGAGCAGGCTGCCGATGTACTCGAAGAAGAGCGACCACTGCGGGCCGTTCAGCGGAAAGATTTCCGTAAAGCCGCGAACCTCGATGCTCGGTGGCGAGGGTATCATGAAGAGTCCCAGCAGGCAGACCAGCATCACGGTCTCGGTTGGAACCAGCGTCCCGTCCCATTTCGTCTGACCTTGTATAATGAAAGCGACAAGGCCAATCAGCACGCCCATCACTACCATAGGATGCAGGCGGATGAGCCTTCGCTTGATGAAGGAGCCCGTGGTCATGCTGCTCTTCAGCCTGTCGTCGTAGGCATAGCCCATCACGAACCCCGAGAGGATGAAGAAGAAATCGACAGCCAGGAAGCCGTGGAAGAATTCATACACAGGCGTAGGCCAGACGAAGAAAATCTTTGCATCGTTGAACACGTGATAGAAGAGCACCATCAGAGCGGCAACGCCCCTCAACCCGTCAAGGAGGTCGTATCGTTGTTTGTTCATGAGAAACAGTGTTTACGGTGCAAAGATACAAAGATATTTCGAGCCAGACAAATATGTAATAAAAAATGTATGATTACTGACACGGCACGTTGCATTTGAAATTACTCCATGGGATAATTGAATTTATTCCACGTGATAATTTCATTTTACCCACGTGATATTTTATTTTTAACACGTGATAATTTCATCTTTCCCACGTCGTGTTTACAGATAAAGCAGGCTGCGTTTTTGCTCTCATCGCGTCGGTTCTATAAAAAAAATGCGTTTAATAAGTTTTTTTTTGCTTTTCCTTTTCTTCTTTTCAGTTTTTATTGTACCTTTGTGCCACTTTTCCGATTTAAAATCATAAACACATAATAATCAAACTAATATGACAAAGATTGAATTAGTTAAGGCCGTTGCCGAAAAGACAGGCATCGACCAGCCCACAGCTTTGGCTGCCGTGGAAGGTTTCATCGACACCCTCAAGGAGTCGCTCATCAAGAAAGAGAACGTTTACATCCGCGGATGGGGTACTTGGACACTCAAACATCGTGCTAAGAAGACCGCTCGCAACATCTCCAAGAACACTACTCTCGTTATTCCTGCTCACGACATTCCTTATTTCAAGCCCTGCAAGGACTTCCAGGAACAAGTGGCTAAGGCATAAAAAAGAACAATCCCTTCTAAATCTCCCCGAGGGGAGACTTTCCAGAAGCTTCCTCGAAATGGGGAAGCTTTTTTGTTTATTCTCTAATAATCAACGTTTTGAAACATGAAGAAACATATCTTATTCGCGTTCTTTATTCTTCACGCTTCGCTCTTTAACCTTTACTCGCGAAGCATTATCGACTACGTGAACCCCATCATCGGCACGAACGGCATGGGACACACCTTCCCAGGAGCATGCGTTCCCTTCGGCATCGTGCAGCTCTCGCCCGAGACAGACACCATTCCTCACAACGTGGATGGGCGCTATCAGGGCAAAGTCTATGAGTACTGCGCAGGCTATCAGCATCGCGACAAGACCATCGTGGGCTTCTCGCACACACACCTCTCGGGCACGGGACACTCCGATCTTGGCGATATTCTCATCATGCCCACGACAGGAAAGCTGCATACCAATCCCGGCACTGCTGAAAACCCCGATGCAGGCTATCGTTCGCGTTTCTCGCACGACACAGAAGTGTGCTCGCCTGGCTACTACGAAGTGAAACTCGAGGACTACAATATACTTGCTCAGCTTACTGCAACTCAGCGTGTTGGCGTACATCATTATACTTTTCCTTCAACTGATGCTCAATTCATTCTCGACCTTGGGCACGGCATATATAACTACGACGGCAAGACACTCTGGAGTTATCTTCGTGTGGAGAACGACACGCTGCTGACGGGCTATCGCATCACGAACGGATGGGCAAGACAGAACTACACCTACTTCGCCATCTCGCTTTCCGAACCCATTCAGAACTACGGGTATAAGGACGAGCAACGCATGAAGTATTCCGGCTTTTGGCGCAAGAACGACATTCACCACAACTTCCCCGATATGGCAGGACGCGAGATTGCGGCTTACTTCCAACTCAATCTCCCTGAAAGCAAGCAACTTACCATCAAGGTAGCGCTCTCGGCAGTAAGTCAGAGTGGTGCTCTCGCAAACCTTCGTGCCGAGGCTGCAGGACTCTCGTTCGAGCAGTTGAAACAACGTGCAGTTCAGCAATGGACGAAGGAACTCACGGGTCTCGAGATTGAAGGCAATGACGACCAGAAGGCGCTCTTCTACACCTCGCTCTACCACACCATGATAAACCCAAGCGTCTATATGGATGTGGACGGAAAGTATCGCGGCAACGACATGGAAATCCACGAGGCAAAGGGCTTCACGAACTACACAATCTTCTCGCTTTGGGACACGTATCGTGCTGAACATCCACTACTTAACCTCATCAAGCCCAAGCAAGGAGCAGATATGGCAGAAAGCATGATTCGCATTCAGCAACAGAGTGCACTCGACCTCCTGCCCGTTTGGTATCTGATGGCTAACGAAGGATGGTGCATGAGTGGATATCATTCTGTTGCCGTCCTCTCTGATGTTGCTAAGAAGCTCGGCATAAAAGACAAAAAGGCTATGCTCGAAGCGATGCAAGCAACTGCCACCTCGAAGTGGATGGAAGGTTTGACAGACTATATTAAATATGGTTATGTACCTTACGACAGATGCGGCACAAGTGCAAGCAACACGCTGGAATATGCCTACGACGACTGGACGATATATCAGGCGGCGCTTGATGCCGGCAACAAGGAAATGGCAGAGACCTTCAAGAAGCGCGCCTTTAATTATAAGAATGTGTTCAATCCCGCTTTGGGACTCGCTTGTCCGAAGTACAAAGACGGCAGTTGGAAGAAGGATTTCTCTCCTCTGCAGACTTATGGCGAAGGCTTCATCGAGGGCAATAGCGCCAACTATTCGTTCCACGTTCCACATGATGTGAAGGGCATGATTGCGTGCTTCGGCGGTGACAAGAAGTTCATCGAACGCCTCGACAATCTCTTTGCTGAGCCTCTCGACAAGAAGTATTATGCTGATAACGAGGACATTGAAGAAGAATGCCTGCTTGGCGGCTATGTTCACGGCAATGAGCCAAGCCATCACATTCCTTATCTTTATGCCTGGACGTCGCAGCCTTGGAAGTCGCAATACTGGCTTCGTGAAATCATGAACCGTATGTATGTCAACAATATAGATGGACTGCATGGCAACGATGACTGCGGACAGATGTCAGCCTGGTACATCTTTACGGCAATGGGCTTCTATCCTGTTTGTCCGGGCAGCGACCAGTATGTGCTTGGCGCACCTTATGTGCCTTCATGCAAGCTGACTTTGCCAAACGGAAAGCTCTTCCTCATAAAGGCTCCAGGCGTCAGCGATAAGAACCGTTACGTCAAGGAAGTGAAGCTCAACGGCAAGCCCTACGACAAACTTTACATTACACACAAAGACATCATGGCTGGCGGCACACTCGAGTTCGTCATGAGTTCCACACCAAACAAGAAGCGTTGCATCACAACTGGAAAACCTTACTCATTAAGCGACTAAATCATTAAATCACATGAAAGCAAAATATTTGAGTCTGCTCCTTGCAGCAGCACTTTTGGGACACGCTCCCGCCATAGCAAAAGAGAAGAAAGAGAAACCAAAGACTGAGCAAAAGGCTAATGCTCAGCAGAAAGACAAGAAGAAACTCTTCGGCAAGAAAAAGAAAACTCAGGCAGAAGCTCCGAAAGACACTGCAAAGGTGGAGAAGCCAAGCATCGACCGCAATGGACTTTTCCATGTTACAAAGATGAAGAACGATTGGTTCTTCGAGATTCCAGATAGCCTGATAGGTAGGGAGTTCTTGACGACTGTTCGCTACACCTCAACGCCTGCTGGCATCGGCAAGTTCGGCGGTGAACAAGTCAACCAGCAAACTGTCTATTTTCAAGTGGCTCCCGACGACCAACTCCTGCTTCGTTCGCGCCTATTCATCAATGTTGCAGATACCGCTGAGAACATCAACCGCGCCATAACAATCAGCAACGAGAACCCAATTATCGGAGCTTTCAAGGTGGAGAGCCACAAGAACAAGGTCTATAAGATTAAGGTTAATCCTTTCTTCAATCAGGACAATCCTGCGCTTGGTATGCCGAAATCCGTCAAGGACGGCTTCTCGCTGCAAGGTCAAGTCAACGAGATGAGCTACATCGAGGACATCAAGTCGTTCCCCTTGAATACAGAAGTCCGATTAGTAAAGACTTTCAATGGTGGTGGCACAAACAGGATGTCAGCGACAAGTCGTACGGGCAAAGCCACATTTGGCTTGAACATCAGCTTCGTTCTTCTGCCTGAAAAGCCAATGATGAAGCGTTATTACGACCCGCGTGTCGGTTACTTTACTGACGGCTACACAAGCTACTCCGACGATCAGCAACGTGTTGAGGGCAAGACTTTCGTGACGCGTTGGCGCTTGGAACCCAAGCCCGAAGATGTTGAGAAGATGCGTCGTGGCGAACTCGTTGAACCTGTCAAGCCGATTGTCTATTACATCGACCCTGCCACGCCAAAGCAATGGAGGAAGTATCTCATCATGGGTGTGAACGATTGGCAGGCAGCTTTCGAGAAGGCAGGCTTCAAGAACGCAATCCGTGCCGAGGAGTGGCCTGAGAATGACTCAACCATGAGCATGGAAGACGCTCGCTACAGTTGCATCCGTTACCTTGCAAGTCCCATCGAGAACGCTTACGGACCTAACGTTCACGACCCTCGAAGCGGCGAGATTCTCGAGAGTCATATCTGCTGGTACCACAACGTGATGAGCCTCGTCCACAACTGGTACATGGTACAATGCAGCAGTATCGACGAAGCGGCACAGAAGATGAACTACGACGAAGAACTGATGGGTCAGCTCATCCGCTTTGTGTCGAGCCACGAGGTAGGTCACACGCTTGGTCTTCGCCACAATTTCGGAAGCTCAAGCACCGTTCCTGTCGATTCTCTTCGCGACAAGGCTTGGGTCGAAGCACATGGCCACACGCCTTCTATCATGGATTATGCTCGCTTCAATTACGTGGCTCAACCCGAAGACGGCATCTCGCATATCGGCATCTTCCCTCGCATCAACGACTACGACAAGTGGGCTATCCAGTGGGGCTACACGCCTATGCTCGATGCGAAAGACGAGGATGAAGACCACAAGATGCTGGAACCCATGACTCTCAAAGCACAAGAAAACAAGCGACTTTGGTGGGGCGACGGCGAAAGCGAGCATAGAGACCCTCGACGCCAGACAGAAGACCTGGGCGACGACCCCATCAAGGCAAGCTACTACGGCATCCTGAACTTGAAGCGCGAGGTGAAAGCTTTGCCCGAATGGACTTTGGACAACGACAAAGACCTTTATTGGAACGATATTTCTGTAATGTACGGGCACATACGCACGCAATTCCTTCGTTATATGGGGCACGTCACGCGCAACATCGGCGGCTATCAGATAAACTTCAAGCCTAAAGGTTCGAGCGAAGATGTTTATGTGCCCCAGCCTCTCGACAAGCAGAAAGCAGCCTTGAACTTCGTGAACGAACAAGTCCTGAACGAACCTGTCTGGCTTCGCGACTTGAGTTATGCCCATCGTCTCTGGGCTAATCCGCAAGCCATCACAAATAGCGTTGGCGAGACTGTCGTGACAAACCTGATGAATCGCTTGGAGAGCCTGAACGACCTCTACAAGCCTCAAGCTTATCTTGCCGACCTGACGAAGATGATTTTCACAGAACTCGACACGAACAAGAAGGTTTCTCCCTACAGAATTGCCCTTCAGAACAATATGTATCTGCATTTGAGCCGAGCTTACGGAAACGGCAATCAGGCAGTTCGACCTGCAGTTCTCTACACGCTTCAACAGCTTGAACGGAAGACAAAGGCAGCCGCTCAAAACGCTCCAGATGCGGAAAGCAGAGCACATTGGGCAAGCCTATACGACCAGATAGGACGTTTGCTCAGCTGGAAGTAAAAGAATTAAGGCAGGCCTCAAACGAGACATGCCTTTTTTCTTTGCGTCAAGTTGGCGAACTACACGTGTCAAGTTGGCGAACTACACGTGTCAAGTTGGCGATTTAGCCACGTTATGTTTTTACTCTTCTTCAGAACTCGAGGTCAGCCCAATGCGGGTTGTGGTCGGAGAGCATGTGCTGAAGGTCCGGTATCTCGATGTGACTGCGGTTGACTTTGATGTTTGGGGTGACGAAGATGAAGTCAATCTTCTCGCGCTTGAGCGGCGGGAGTTGGCAGAACTGGTGCCAGGTGTAGGTCGTGCCCGTGTGGTTGGGCGTCATGTGGTAAACATCAAGTAATTTACAATTTAGCAATTTACCATTTACCATTTCGCCTCCCAGCATCGTGGAATAAGCCTCGTCGTCTTCCGTCACGTTGAAGTCCCCAGTGACGACGGCTGGCTGGTTGCCGACTATCTCGCGTATCTTCTTCATGATGAGCTTGGCGCTCTCCCGTCGAGCCGTGACGCCTACGTGGTCGAAATGCGTGTTGACTGCCATGAAGACCTTGCCCGAAGCCTTGTCGCAAAGCTTGGCATAGCTGGCGATGCGCTCCAGGGCTGCGTCCCATCCCTTCGAGCCAGGCACGTCGGGCGTCTCGCTCAACCAGAAGTTGCCTTTCTCCAAGACCTCGAACTTGTCCTTGAGGAAGAAGATGGGCGAGTATTCACCTTTCGTCTTCCCGTCGGTTCGCCCTACCCCAACGTAATCAAATTCGGGCAGCCGCTCGAGCAAGTCCTCGAGCTGACCATGCAGAACCTCCTGCATGCCCACGACATCTATATGCTTTTCCTTGATGTAATTCGCCACTCTGTCCTTGCGAACACTCCATCCAAAGCCCGCTTGCTCGTCGCCATCGTTAGCGAGCCGGATGTTGAACGTTCCCCAACGAATCTTTGCCGTCTCTTGCTTTTGGGCAGGAAAACAGATTAAAGGAACGAGCATCATAAGAGCTAAAAGCTGTATTCTAACCATAATTTATCTTGTGTATTTTCTGCAAAGTTATAAAAAAGTTCGTACTTCATAGTTCATAGTTCACAGTTTTTTTGTACTTTTGCAAACAAAAAGAAAGAAAGATTATGAATAAAGTAATGTTAATAGGCAATGTCGGCAAGGAACCCGAGGTGAAGTACGTCGACGCTGGCGTTTGCGTGGCAAGCGTAAGACTTGCGACAACAGAACGCGCTTACACTTTGCAAAACGGCACAGAAGTGCCGGAACGTACCGAATGGCACAACGTCATTCTTTGGCGCAAGCTTGCCGAAGTCGTCGAGAAGTACGTCCACAAAGGCGACAAACTCTATATAGAAGGACAGATTCGCACACGCACCTACGACGACCAGAACGGCATCCGTCGCACCGTGACAGAGATATGGGCAGAATCGATGGAGATGCTGACGCCAAAAGCCCAAAATAATTCTTAATTCATAATTCATAATTAATAATTAGGGCTGCCGCGATGTAAATAGCTAAATTACTAAATCGTAAATAAATCGGACTCCGCGCATAAAAGCGCGCCTTTGCGCTAAAGCATCAAAGAAATTGTAAATAGTCAAATCGTAAATTAAATAGAATTGTCAAATCGTAAATTAATTATGAATTAAAAATAAATGTCTGGCTGGCAAGAACTTATCGACTCCATCTATTCCGTCACCTTCCAGATGCCGACTCCAGGCGTCTGGATTGCGCTCGGCATAGTCCTTATACTACTCCTTTGCTCAGGATTCGTCTCGGCAAGCGAAATTGCATTCTTCAGCCTCGCGCCAAGCGACAGGAGCACCATCGAAGAAGAAAAGCATCCTGCCGACGAGAAAGTCGCATCCCTGCTCGACGACAGCGAACGGCTCCTCGCCACAATCCTCATCAGCAACAACCTGGTGAACGTCGCCGTCATCATCATCCTATACTTCTGTTTCGACAAAACCATCAACTTCGGACAAGCCGTATGGCTCCAGTTCCTCGTCATGACAGTGCTCCTCACCTTCCTGCTACTGCTTTTCGGCGAGATAATCCCGAAGATATACAGCGCACAGCACGCACTGTCCTTCTGCCGGTTCGCCGCACCGAAGCTGCAAGTCCTGAGCAAAGCCTTCTGGCCCCTCAGCAAGCTCCTCATCCGAAGCAAAGTCATCACAAAACGCCTTGCCAACCACGAAGAAGAGATGCTGACCGTCGACGACCTCGAGAAGGCAATGGAGCTGACCGACAAGAAAGACATCGCCGAAGAAGCCGGCATGCTCAAAGGCATCATACGCTTCGGCGGCGAAATGGCAAAGGAAATCATGACAAGTCGCGTCGACATCGTATCGCTCGACATCAAGGACACATTCAAGGACGTATTGGACTGCATCGTGGCAAACAACTACAGCCGCATCCCCGTCTATCAAGGCACACAAGACAACATCAAAGGCGTACTCTACATCAAAGACCTACTGCCCCATATCGGCAAGCCGCAAGGCTTCCGGTGGCAGACGCTCATCCGACCCGCCTACTTCGTACCCGAAACAAAGATGGTGGACGACCTGCTGCGCGACTTCCAGGCCAACAAAGTGCACATCGCCATCGTCGTCGACGAATTCGGAGGCACCAGCGGACTCGTCACGATGGAAGACATCCTCGAAGAAATCGTAGGCGAAATCAACGACGAATACGACGACGAAGAGAAACCCTACCAGCGCCTCAACCAAAACACCTACATCTTCGAGGCAAAGACACTCATATCCGACTTCACGAAGATACTCGGGCTCGACGGCGAATACTTCGAGACCGTAGAAGGCGAGGCGGAGACCCTTGCCGGACTGCTGCTCGAAATAAAAGGCGAATTCCCAATACAAGGAGAACGCATCGCATACAAACGCTTCACGTTCGACGTCCTCGAAGTCGACCAGCGGCGCATCGTCAAAGTCAAGGTCATCGTACACAACGAGGAATAATTATAACGTGGGACGATTGATTTCGTAACGTGGGATATAAAAGAAGGAAACCATTTGAGGCTTCCTTCTTTTTCTTGTCTTACTGCTTTTGATTGAGCAGCTTGTCAATCTCGTTGAACTCGTCGCCCATATTGAGGTTGAGGTATATGCGATAGAGCGGCGATGCCCAGCGGTCTTGCCTGTCGGGCTGCAGCTTGCGGACGGTTTCCATGCAGGGCAGTGCCTGGCGATAGTAGGCCTGTATCCTCGTCTTGTCGCTGAGGTAATCGGGGTTGCCGGCGTCTTTCGGACTTGTTTCCTGCGCTATTACTGCCATGTTGAGGTAGGCTATCCCTTTGTTGTAATAGGCGTCTGCGAAGTCGGGCTGAATGGCGATGGCGGTGTCGGCGCTTGCGATGCTGGCTTCGTACTCTTCTTCCGAGAGGTAGCTTTTCGACTTGGCGTAGTAGTGTATGGCTTTGCCGCCTGTTTGGGCGATGAGCCTGTCTGCCAGCTGCCGCTCCACGTCGAAGCGGCGGTGCCTGTAGCACCAGTCGGACAGCTGCACGAAGAACCAGTCGTGGTCGGGGTACCTGATGACGCCATCTTTGAGCGATGCTGTCCAGGCGCTGTCGTTCCGCAGTTTTCCGTAGGAGCGCACTTTGTATTCGTGCAGGATGGGGGCTGTATTGGCGTCGGCAAAGGGTATGGCGGCATCTGCGTGTTTGACCGTCCCTTCGTAGTTCCCGGCTTGAAAGGCGGCGAGTGTGGCCCAGAGTTGCGTTTGGGGGTAGAGGCTGTCTTTCTGGTTGGGGTCTTTATGGGTGCAGTAGAGGTCGAGGAATGGATAGGCTGATGCGTAATCCTTTTTTGCGAGGAAGAATTTGCCGCCGTTGAGGATGTTGCGCCGGTGCTTCAGGCGCAGGGCTCGCGAGCGATTCTGGTAGCGCGGATGCATGTTGCCCTTTGCGTCGGGAAGGACATCCACGCTATCGCAGAGATGCAGCTGGCCGTACATGTCGCGAAGCTTGTTGAAGAACTTCGCCGAGTCGAAGGCTTGTTTGAGGAAGGCTTTCTTGTTCTCTTCTCCATTCAAGGACTGCTCGAGCAGTGCAGCTTTGTAGTATATCTTCGCCTTTTGCCTGTTCCCCAGTTCTGGGCGCGTTACGGCACTCAGCAAAGCATCCCTTGCTGCATCCTGACCGCTTTGGTTCTTGAGCGCGTTTCTTGCGTTCTTGTAGAGCGTGGCGAGTCTTTCCTGCTTCGGTTGCTTCGGCTTTTCTTCCTTTGCTTTCTTGGCGGGACTGAGCGTCAGAAAAGCAGGAATCAAGAATGTAAGGAGCAATACAAGCCTCATGTTAATTCATAATTAATTTACGATTTGACAATTCTATTTAATTTACGATTTGACAATTTACAATTTCTTTGATGCTTTAGCACAAAGGCGCGCTTTTATGCGCGGAGTCCGATTTATTTACAATTTAGTAATTTAGCTATTTACATCGCGGCAGCCCTAATTGTGAATTATGAATTATGAATTAATTAACTCAACTTTCGGGAGTTAAAGAAGTTAATGAAGTTAAAGAAGTTAAAGGACGATACCTTTTGTACGTGATGCGCCATTTGGGAGTATATTTGACGCAAAAGCTATTGTCCTTTAACTTCCCAAAGCGAGCAAGGCGAGCTAACTTCTTTAACTTCTTTAACTTCCAAAAACTGCAACATCCGAAACTTACATCAATTTATCCATTTCGGCTGCCTTTGCTGCCTGTCCTGTTACGGAATAGCATTGGCGAAGCTCGAATGCCCATTTCATCGGTTCGTCGGGAGCGCACTCGCGTGCCTTCTCGAAGTAGGGTATTGCCTCGCCGAAGAGGGCTTTTGTGCGCTCGAGGGCTTTCTTTGCTTCCGCTTGGTTCTTGATGGTGCTGACCGTAGCATTCAGGGCAAGCGCCTGACGATATTTGCAAAGGCCGCATTGATACCAGGCGTCGTAGTAGTCGTCCTTGATTTCTGCACACTTCTTGTAGGCCTCGAATGCCTCGTCGTACTTCTCGCTCTCGAAATACTTGTAAGCCTTGCCGTACTGTGCGATGAGGATGTTGGGGGCTTTCGCCAAAATCTCTTCCACATAAGGCAGCACGAGGTTGCTTTCGGGACCTGCTTCCTTGTCTTCCTTCAAGTAGTATGCGATGAGCATCTGGATGTAGGTCTCGTTTGCTGAAGGTTCCTCGACGGTCAGTTCGCGAATGCGGTTTGCCCAAGCAAGCGTGTCGCCACGTTCGCGGAACGACTCTATCATCACCTGCTTCGTGACTTCGGCATTATCGGCAAACTGAACAGCCTGGTCGTAGAGGGCATCCATCTTGTCGTACATCTTGCCTTCATGAGCCGTATGGAAGGCGAAGTACGAAATCTGCTCATCAGGGATTTGGAACTTCACGATATCTGCCACTTCGGGATAGAGGTTCTTGTAGTTCATGGCAACGTCGAAGGCATCGATGGCCTTGTCGTACTTGTTGCATTCGCTGAAGAGCTGAGCGGCGTAGAGATAGAAGTTTGCGCTTAGTGCCAGATTGGCCTTCTTGCCTTTGAGGTAGTTCTCGTTGCCTGTCTCGCCCTTCGTCACTTTGGTGTGCTGGATTTCGCCTTGCAGCGCGGACGTCAGGTTCTTGAGGTTCTGATAGAAAGCAACCGTATCAAAAGGCTGGCTGGTCTGCGATTGGCCCAGAATCACGTTATTGGGGAACTGAGCGAAGTCTGCGCTAATCTTGTAAGCCTCGCCGAGTTTGTTTTCGGCAACGCCGCCGCTCTTGATGGCTTTTGTGATGAGAGCCTGACCCTTTTTGCATTCGCTCAGGATTTCGGCATCCGTTGCGGTCTTTGCGTTAATCTTTTCAGTAATGGCCTGGTCAATCTTCTGAGCCTCTGCCATCAACGCTTTCGCCTCTTTTTGAGCGAGCTTGAGGGATGTCTTATCTACTGCTTGTCCCATGATGGTACCGACGCTCAGCAACAGCGCCATCGAAAGCATAATCTTTTTCATACCTTTATAATTTTTAATGGTTAAACTTTCTACTATTCTTTCGTCTCATTCTCTTCGGTTTGAGCCTCTTCGCCTTCAGGAACTTCTGCTTCGTCTTCGGCACGAGGCACGACGCTCAGGTGCGAGATGACGTCGTTGCGCTTCTTGAGTTCGATGACTTTCGTGCCTTGCGTGACGCGGCTCTTGGTCTCCTTGATGTCGTCGGCATGGAGGCGGATTGTCGTGCCGCTCTTGTTGATAATCATCAGGTCGTCTTCGTCCTTGATGACGGTAATGGCAACGAGATAGCCAGTCTTCTCCGTGATGTCGAGCGTCTTAACGCCTTTAGCGTGACGGCTTGTCTTGCGATAGACGTCTTCGTTGTCGATGACGACTTTCGTGCGTTTGCCGTAGCCGTTTTCGCTGAGCACCATGATGCTTTCCGTCTCGACGTCGTTGATGACGCACATGCCGACAACTTCGTCTCTTGGGTCATCGTCGAGGATGATGCTCTGCACACCTGTTGCCGTACGTCCCATCGCACGAACCTGTGTCTCGTCGAAGCGAACTGCGCGACCCTTGGCGTTGGCGATGATGATTTCGTCCTTGCCGTTCGTCAGTTCTACGCCGATTACCTGGTCGTCTTCGCGTATGTTGATGGCGTTCACGCCGTTCGAGCGGACGCGGCTGTAATCGGTCAGGCAGGTCTTCTTGATGATGCCCTTCTTTGTGCAGAACACGACGTAGTGGCTTTGGCAGAAGTCGGGGTCGCCAAGCTTGCGGATGCAGAGGCAAGCGCGTACGGCATCGCCTGGCTCGATGTTGAGCATGTTCTGTATTGCCCTACCCTTGCCTTGTTTGTTGCCGTCTGGAATGTCGTAAACCTTGAGCCAATAGCAACGTCCGCGGTCTGTGAAGAAGAGCATCGTGTTGTGCATGGTGGCGGGATAAATCTTCTCGATGAAGTCGTTGTCGCGAGTGGAGCTTGCCTTCACGCCGATGCCGCCACGACCTTGTGCCTTGAACTCGGCGAGGGGAACGCGCTTGATGTATCCCATGTGCGACATCGTGATGACTACCTCGTCGTCGGCATAGAAGTCTTCAGCGTTGAACTCTTCAGCGCTCGGCAGAATCTCCGTCCTGCGCTCGTCGCCGTATTGTTCCTTGATTTCGAGGAGGTCGTCCTTCATCACCTTGCGGCAAAGCTCGTCGTCGGTGAGGATTTGGTTGTAGTACTTTATCTTCTCCATCAGGTCGTCGAACTCGGCATGGAGTTTCTCCTGATTGAGTCCCGTCAGTTGAGCCAATCGCATCTCCACGATGGCTTTGCTCTGAATCTCGTCGAGCGAGAAGCGAGCCTCGAGCGCACGCTGGGCATCGGCTGGCGTCTTGCTCTTCTTGATAATCTGTACCACCTCGTCGATGTTGTCGCTCGCGATAATGAGTCCCTTCAGGACGTGCGCCCTTTCCTCTGCTTTGCGCAGGTCGTACTTGGTGCGACGAATGGTGACATCGTGGCGATGGGCTACGAAGTTGCTGATGAAGTCCCTGAGGGTAAGCAGTTGCGGGCGTCCCTTCACAAGCGCGATGCTGTTCACGCTGAAGCTCGTCTGCAGAGGCGTCATCTTGAAGAGTTTGTTCAGGACGACACGTGCGTTTGCGTCGCGTTTCAGGTCAACCACGATGCGCATGCCTTCCGAGTCGCTCTCGTCGTTCACGTTGCTGATGCCTTCAATCTTCTTGTCGCCAACGAGTTGGGCGATGTATTCGATGAGTTGCTGCTTGTTGACGCCGTAAGGTATCTCGCTGACGATAATCTTGTCGTGCGTATCGCCATTCTCAATCTCAGCCTTGGCACGGATGATGATGCGTCCACGACCAGTCTCGTAAGCGTCGCGGATGCCTTGCATGCCCATGATGAAAGCGCCTGTCGGGAAGTCAGGACCTTTCACGTATTGCATCAAGTCCTCCACTTCGAGGCTATTGTTGTCGATGAATGCCACGCAAGCGTCAATCACCTCGCTCAGGTTGTGCGTGGGGATGTTCGTAGCCATACCGACGGCAATACCCGTGGCTCCGTTCACGAGGAGGTTAGGTATCTTCGTAGGCATGACGGTAGGCTCCTGGAGGGTATCGTCGAAGTTGTTGGTCATATCGACGGTCTCCTTCTCCAAGTCGTCCATCATCGCCTCGCCCATCAAGCTGAGTCGAGCCTCCGTGTATCGCATAGCGGCAGGAGAGTCGCCATCGACGCTTCCGAAGTTACCCTGACCATCGACGAGCGTGTAGCGCATCGCCCATTCTTGAGCCATACGCACGAGGGCCATATATACCGAGCTGTCGCCGTGAGGATGGTACTTACCGAGCACCTCGCCCACGATACGCGCACATTTCTTATAAGGACTACTGTGGAAATTCCTGAGCTCACGCATGCCGTAGAGGATACGGCGGTGAACAGGCTTGAAACCGTCTCTCACATCAGGCAGGGCGCGAGCCACGATGACCGACATTGAATAGTCGATGTAGCTCTTCTTCATCTCCTGCTGGATGTCAACTTTGATTATTCTTTCTTGATCTTCCATTTGGATTTAGTTAGTATTTCTCAAACCTATGGTTTGTATATTCATATTTCGCGTGCAAAGGTACAAAAAAAATATCATTACCACAAATCCTGAATGTGAAAAAATAATAAAAAAGCAACTGCCCTGGCCTTTAGAGTTTAGTGTTTAGAGTTTAGTGTTTAGTGTTTAGAGTTTAGAGTCAGTTGAGAGTTTAGAGTCAGTTGAGAGTTTAGAGTCAGTTGAGAGTTTAGTGTTCTTGCGCTCCCTTTGGGTGCTCAGGCGCAGGCGGAGTAGAGTCAGTTGGAAGAGTTTAGAGTTTCAATTCTTAATTCTTCTTTCTTAATTCTTAATTATCCAAGGCACTATGCACTCTTCCTCTTCCTCCCCCTAAAGGGGGAGGAAGAGGGGTCTTCTTCTCCCCCTAAAGGGGGTCGGGGGGGTCTTTTACCTTATCGTGAGCCAGACGGCTTCGCCTCGGTCTTTTGCCTCGACGATGCGGTGTTTCAGTTCGTAGAGCCATTTGCGCGAGTTGAGCACTTTGCCCACCTCCTTGTTCTCGCCTACGAGGATGCAGCCCTGCGTGTCCTTGGCCGTGTTGCCTGCGTGGATGCGGATGCCCTGCCATTTCTTGTTGAACTCAGGTCCGCCCAGCACCAACGGAAGCCACTTCTGGAACTTCGGCGAATAGTCGTGGTGGCAGTTGTTTCTTATCTCATTTCATCATCAAACCACAACGTCGGGGTCGTTCTTGTGGTAGAACTCGCGTTGTTTCTTATCTCATTTCATCATCAAACCACAACGATAAGGTAGTTCGTAATCGTCCAAAGATTGTTGTTTCTTATCTCATTTCATCATCAAACCACAACGCCCATTACTCGAATAGTTTAGATAGAAAGGTTGTTTCTTATCTCATTTCATCATCAAACCACAACTTATTGTTGAGTAATTGTTGAGTAATTGTTGTTGTTTCTTATCTCATTTCATCATCAAACCACAACTGCGGTCGTACCACAATACAATGTCGTGCCGTTGTTTCTTATCTCATTTCATCATCAAACCACAACAAAGAATTTACTGAGAAGAGTGCTCTCAGTGTTGTTTCTTATCTCATTTCATCATCAAACCACAACATAGATAAGGAAGTACTGATTAACCGACCGTTGTTTCTTATCTCATTTCATCATCAAACCACAACTTCTTCTCCCCGTTTTGTCTATATAAATTAGTTGTTTCTTATCTCATTTCATCATCAAACCACAACTTGCGCGCTGATTTTGAATTTAAGTCGTGGTTGTTTCTTATCTCATTTCATCATCAAACCACAACTGCGCGCTGATTTTGAATTTAAGTCGTGTCGTTGTTTCTTATCTCATTTCATCATCAAACCACAACCTATGCGTTATTATCCTCGTTATCGTAACGTTGTTTCTTATCTCATTTCATCATCAAACCACAACCGCGATAAACGTTTATTCCAATTATATCTTGTTGTTTCTTATCTCATTTCATCATCAAACCACAACCTCCCACTTTCGGCAAAATGTCCCTGTATGTTGTTTCTTATCTCATTTCATCATCAAACCACAACCGTGTGACCCTGTAAAGCCTTGCTTGGCTTGTTGTTTCTTATCTCATTTCATCATCAAACCACAACATTTCCATACAGACCTCAGCGAGTGTCTGGTTGTTTCTTATCTCATTTCATCATCAAACCACAACGTATGACCTGAGGCTATCATATCAGGAAGTGTTGTTTCTTATCTCATTTCATCATCAAACCACAACAAATATGGAAGTGACATCCAACAAGACCGAGTTGTTTCTTATCTCATTTCATCATCAAACCACAACTGATGATCCGTATGCGCTGGCATCCCTCCGGTTGTTTCTTATCTCATTTCATCATCAAACCACAACAACAAATCGACGCACATCACGTCGCTTGTGTTGTTTCTTATCTCATTTCATCATCAAACCACAACTCCGACCAGAATATGAACGCCATCCTCATGGTTGTTTCTTATCTCATTTCATCATCAAACCACAACCACTTGGTGTGCTTGATATTGACGGATTTGTTGTTTCTTATCTCATTTCATCATCAAACCACAACGGCAATGTTATTGTTTTCTTTGACGATTATGTTGTTTCTTATCTCATTTCATCATCAAACCACAACTGCCATCCGTTAGGATTAGTAGCAAGGTTGTTGTTTCTTATCTCATTTCATCATCAAACCACAACCTATATGGTGTATTCTATTTATTATTAGAGTATTAGAATACTTCTTACATATAGGAAGTGGTATAATGAATATCTTATCTGCTGCAAATTTACTAAAAAAACTCTAATTGAACTGGTCTTTTCTGTACTTTTTGCTCTATCTCTCCCCAAATGTTTATTATTCCGGAGTATTGTTTGTCTGTGATTGTGATTATACTTAACCTCCCTTTGTTTGGCATATAGGACCTAACACGCTTCACATGTACATCTCTTGCCTCTAAAGATGCACAGAAACGACAATACACGCTATACTGATGCATGACAAAGCCGTCTCTTTCCAAGTTTTTGCGAAAGACTGCATAGTCATGACGTTCTTTTTTTGTCTTTGTTGGCAAGTCGAACATAGCTATTAGCCACATTATCTTATATGCATTTAGACGGACATCACTCATTTCAGCATAGGTAGCGAAAGATTCTTTTGTTTCCCAGCATAGCACTTTGCCAAAGAAGCCATTGTAATAGACAGACCTATTTGTAGGGGTCTTGTTACTTTAGGGAAGAACGTGTCACATGTCAATACTCCAAGAAGTTCAACTTTCGTTTCTTTATTTAGCTCCAACTTCCCCTCTTCGCACAGATGATATACAACTTCATCAACAAACGGTCGATATGGCTCCATCAGGTCATCTGCGAGTGGAAAGGCATTGCTTCTGTTATGGTGGAATATGCCAAGTGATGGTGTCAAGCCTGCCGAGACCAATGCCCTTGCCGTTGCAGCACGAAGCACGGTATAGCCGTAATTCAACAACGCATTGATGCCATCTTCTGCTCTCTCTCGAAAGAAGTCATTTCCGTATAGCGCACTCCAATAAAGCCGAGCGGCAATCCCTTCCCTGTTATCGCTGTCGCCGCTCTTCACATTCATATAGAATGGCTTTAGGAGTGCTCCCTTGCCATGAAGTTTTTCCAACAAAGCAGACTGGTTCTTTATCTTGGCTTCGATGATTTGCTTCCATAATTGTTTGCGAAGCACCTCGCCTACCTCGATTTGATTGCGTAGGAATTCACCTTGGAGGTTGTTCCCATCCATGTTTTGCAACATTGCGTGAGGCATTCCCTTCTTGTCACAAAGAATGACGCCTACACCAGCGTCGACCAATTCGTTTAATAATGGTATGGAAACAGATATCATCTGATTCTCTATTATCACCACACCTATATCTTCTATAGGAATGGTTCGTGTTTCTTCAGGCATCTCCTTTGAAGCAATCACCAACTGTGCATTCTTCATGGACAACCGAAAGGGGTTGGTAAAGACAAGTGTCTGTTTTAGCATATCAATGTTTGAGTTTTATTTCTCCAAGAGGCGTTATCATAAAGTCATAGCCTTCGACGAGGAAGTTGAAGTTTGCAGGACTCATTCGAAGGATAGGGCGATATCCTTCTCGCAAATGGAAAAGGTTAGAATTCAGAAAACTCTTTAATTCTCCTGCGGCTCTTGCTTCCTTGCTATTCCTGCATGTAAGAAGTCCATTCTTATCCATTTTTGTAATTGTAAACAGTCTGTTGCTCAATTCTTCAACATTAGCGACACTTATACTTTCCTCTCCTTCTTCAAGCAGTAGTATCTGCGTGCCTTTCTTGACACACCATTTCAACGGCAAGCCATTCTTCTCTTCTGGAACGATGGATGGATAGTCGTTCCTGTCTGTGCTCTCTTTGTAAAAGTTAACGGCATCAAGCGCATTAACCAAAACAAACGATGTTTTGCGCTTGCCCTTCACGATGCCTTGATATATTGCCATCATATAGTTTTCGTCGTTCATCACATGGAACTGCTGCTTGTAGTCCTTCGTGCTCAAGTCGCGATGACGGCGGATATCGAGAGGCTGGGTAACGGTAGGCGTATAGCAACGGACTTTCTTGATGAGGATGCCTTTCGCTTCGTTCATATAGATGTCTCCAGCCATGGCATCCTTGAAGCCTTTCTCTGCTATCGCCTGCTTCACCTTTGCCTTTACGGCATCGTCCACGATGTTCTCCACGTCGCTTTCCTTCATGGCGCTTAGCGGTTTGCGCACCACATACTTGATGTCACCATCTTTCTCTATCGCACCATAATATGTGTCTTGATGCAGGCTGCCGCGAGCGCAATCGCCTTTCGCAACGACCTTCCTGCCGTTCACTTCCATCGTGCGCGAAGCCTTCTTGGGCATATTGTCGGGCGTGTCGTGAACGACAAGCAATTCCTCAGAGATTTGTTTGAGGTCTTGTGTGAAGGTGGGCCAAGGCTTTTCGAATTGTGGCTTTGCCCCATTACCTTCATTAAAATCAAACATGTCGCGATGGTATTGTCCCATCATGTTGAACTCGTTCTTTCCGATGCAGGCGATGACGATGGCGTCGATGCAATGGTGGGTGTGGCTGTCGCGCGACTTCTTCTCGTAGTCATCCTGTATGCCCCACATCTTGCGGAACTCCGAGGTGACGGTTCCCTTGATGCTGAAGACTTGGCGATGGTCGGGACGGAGTGTGTCGTGGAAATAACTCTTCAGGTAGAGCGCCGCATACTTCGAAATCAATCCGATACCAGCACCTTGGCGGAGTGCAAAGCCTTCGGGGACCTCGGTCATGGTGAACCGATTGTATTTGCCCCGCCAATAGTCTCTTTCTATCTTTAGGCGATTTCTCTTTCGTATTTGTTTATCCTTTGTCGCCTTATCCCAAATGCCGCGCGTGCTGATGCGGTCTATCTGCTTCGTCAGGTCGTCGATGCGCTCTTTCCAAGGCTCCAGACGAGCCATGATTTCCTCGTGCTCGGCCAGTTCCGTCGGCATTTTGGCTTTCTTGACGTAGCGGTTGAACTGGTTGTTGCAAAGCGTCAGGTTCATCTGCGTGCTGTCGCCACCCACACTTTGCGGGATGGTGTGCTCGATATCGAACTTCGGACCTGCCCCGACAAAGTCGGCAATGCCTATCTCGTCGCCCGTGTAGAGGCAGATGTGGTCTTGCTCTTCCCAGAGTTGGAACTTCAGAATGTCGGTTTCCGTAGGTTCGATGTCTTTGCCTGTCGCTTCCTTGTAGAGGCGGCGGATTTCGTCGGCATACTGTTTGTGCTTCTTGTCGCGTTCGCGCTGCATATCGTTGATGGCGGCTCGCATGTTGGCATTGTTCAAGGCTCGGGCATATTCGATGTGCACTTCCGTGTCGGGCCCGACTTTGCCTTCCTTGATGAGGGTGTTGACGACCTTGCGCACTTCGTGGAGCGAACGCATCGCCATGGGATTCTTCACGGCATTTGTGCGCGGACTGCCAAGCAATACGATGCCGTCCCTGTTCGGCTTTGCATCGGGATAGGTTTCAATCATCGAGGGATGATAAAGCATTTCTGCGGCTCCGGGTTTCAAGTCGAAATTGTCTTGCAGATAGTCCTTCACGGCCTCGTCGATACGGCGTTTCTCCTTCATTGCCATGTGTATGGCATAGGTGAGGTCTTCCAGTATCTCATCCCTTCGCTCTTCCCAGACGCTCCGCCCGACGATGGCTGGCACTTTTGCGAAGAAGACGGCATCGGAATATATCATTCCCATCTCGAGGAAAGGCAAGATGCTGCGTATGGCCTTCAGCGAAAGGGAGGCATAGCCTCGGCTGAGTCGAATCTTCGAGAACTTTTCGGCCTGCTCGTCGTCGAGTTGCAGTTGGTCGATGCCAAACTCCTTCACCTTGTCCTTGCTGTCGAAGAAGAAGAGTACGTTCCAGACATCGTTCACCATCTCGTCGATGCTCTTGTGCGTGCCGTCCTTCTTTGTGCCGTGCGTATAGGTTTCGGCAATGCCGTTCTTCCAGCCCTCGCCGAAGATTTCCTTCAGTTGCGCAATGGTGGGGCAGCCAGGCACGCCTTGACTCATGCGATAGTTGAACTTGTAGGGCAAGTCCACCTTCTCGTCGCCCTTCCATTGATATTTGCCCTTGCCTGCAATCTTCTTGGCGATGTCTTCGAAGTCGAAAATCGGCTTGCTCTTCCTGTCCTTCCTGTAGAAAAGCGAATCGATTTTTGTCAGTTCCTCGTTGTTGAGCGGACGCATTTCGGTATCGTTCGGGCCTTGTATCTTCACGTTGTTCAGGAACGCGAGCATGCGGAACTCTTCGTAGGCAGGATGCGAGTCGCTGCAACGGGGTTTGCCTTTCTCGAAAGTACATTTCCCTACATTCTGGCGCTGACTCTTCAAGGGGCGCTGGAAGTAGAGGGCACGCGTCAACTCTTCCACCATTTCTTGTGGGAGATTCTGCTTCTCGCAAATAGCGAAGAACTCCTTCTTGTAGTGCTGTTCGCGGTCGGTATAGCGCGTACGGATGCGCACGGTATTCCCCTTTTCCCTATACAGTTTGTAGAAATACTCGCCCAGATACTTGCATCCGCTCGCTTCCATCTCCTTGTTGAGGTCGGCAATGCTGCTCTTGACGGCTCCGCTCTCCTTCTCGTCGCTTTCATCCAGTCGGTTGCTGAGGAATCCGCGGCGTTGTGCCATGTGATAGAAAGCACGGCCAAGGGTGTATCTGTCCTGCTGCTTCTGCAGGTCGAGCACCTCGTTCAGGCACGAATGGCGGCAATGATAAGGGTTGATGTCCTCGTTGTCGTTCGTGCGCTGCCAAAGCATGAACTCGTCCTTCTTCGGATAGATTTTGCGCGACTTCCACAACTTCAAATCCTCTTCGGTAAGGGCAGGGCAAAGGTCGTATTTCAGCAAAGTCTTCAAAACTTCAACCTTGCGCAGACGCCTGCGGAAATACTGCCTGCGAAGTGCGCGATGCGCAGTCCTTTCGGCAGCCTTGCTCGATTCGACACCTTTCTCAATCTTTACACCTTCCTGGAAGATGACGACTCCTTTGTCGACAAGCGTATATTCTCCGCTCTCTTCTTGGTCGACAACCGCCCAACCCAGACTGTTTGTGCCTGTGTCGAGGCCTAAAATTCTTTTTTTCGTCATTTTTTTATGTTTTTATTTTGTTGTTTCGTTGAAAAGCCTTACCTTTGCAGCAGATAATTCATTCATCATCAAATCACAATAAGGCTATATGCCGAAGGATGAATTTTCCTACGGCCTCTCTTCTGGAGGGGCTTTTTTTGTTATATATCCCTTTACCTTCACTCCGTCGCCCCATTTTGAGAGTTCGGCCAGGAAGTCGGGTGAGGGCGAGATGCGGTAGTGGAAGACGACGCGCGCGTCGCGACCTTCGCGGAACGAGTCCTCCTTTTGGCTGTGATGCAGGGGCAGAGTGCGCAGGTAGTGCGCCACGCGCTCGGTGCAGGTGATGGTGATGTCACGCACGGGATAGGTCTCGAAGTCGTGCCACACGCCGAAGCAGTCGCGGAAGTAGGCCTCGACATCCACCTCGCTGTCGGGCACGAAGGTGTCGGCCATCACTTCCAGGCGCGAGGTCCTGTCCAGGGCAAAGACCTGAACGGGCTCGGGATGCTTGCTCCCCTCCTTGTGCGCGAGGATGTACCAACGCCCCTTGTCGGCCTTCAGGCAGTAGGGATGCAGCACGGCCGTGTAGGGCGCTTCGTCGGCGAACTTCTGATAGGTGACGCTCAGTTTGCGCTTCTCCGTCAGCGCTCGGCCAATCTGCTGGAGGTAGCGCGAGCCTGTCTCGATCTGCTCGGGCTGGATGAGGCTGCCCAGCGCCTTGTATTCCTGCAGGAAGGCGTAGTTCTGGATGCTCTTCAGCAAGTCATTAGCGAGCGAACTGAGTGCGAGGGCTTCGGGGTTCATGATGCGGTAGTGCATGCGGTCGGGCGCCTCGATGTGCAGGCCCAGGAAATCCCTGATGCTCTGGCGGTGCAGAGTCAGCATGTCGCGCGAGAGGTTGCCCTTTCTGTTTGGCACCTCCAACCACCGACGGCGCAGTTCCTCGAGCGTCAGGCCAGGACGACGGGAGGTTTTCAGCTGTTCTATCAGCCAGATGTCGAACTTGAACTGTGAAAGGCTATGAGCGTTGTTCATCGTGTGCTTTTTGTTGTTTCTGGGTGCTAAATTACGGAATTATTGAATACGCGAAAAGAAAATTTGAAGGTTTTTTCCGAAGTTGTGGTTTATTGCCTTACAACCCCTGGCAATTCACAACAAATCCGTACAACCGTACAAAACGTACAACGGTTTTCGAGAGAAATGCATTATATATTATATATTATAATTATAATTAACGAATGTAATTCGTAATATATAAATAATAAATAAAAGTGAACCGTCGCATCTCTTTTTTTCGCTTGTATGGTTTGCACGGTTGTACGAACCTGAAAATCAATGCGTTGCAAAAATCACTCAAGGTCTTTAGTAAGCGAGAGAAAAGCCGAGCCCAGCTCGAGCTTTTCCGAGCGGGAGAGACCTCGAGCGAAGCTCAAGGTCTCGAGTAAAAGCCCCCCTCCAGCTCCCCCCTGTAGGGGGAGGGCTGGGAGGACGCTGAAAAAACAAAACAAGAAATCCCTAATCCAATAACCCATAATGCCATGAAAAAGAACAACATCTGGGAAGTAATCCTCAAAGTCATTGTAGCTGCTTTAACGGCAGCTTTGACTGCCATCACTACGACAAGTTGCATGGGCTTAGGTCCAATCTAACTCCTCCCAATTTCTCCCTTATCTCTTTGCAGGTAAGGGAGTTTTTTTGCTTCCGCATTCCCTTTTCATTTTCTCATTTCTTCATTTTTTCATTCTTTCTTCGTTTTTTCATTTTTTCTTCGTACTTTTGCAAAGCAAAAGCAAACAACTATGCCACTTAGACTTCCAGACAGCCTGCCCGCAATCGAGTTCCTCAGAGAGGAAAACATCTTCGTGTTGGGCACCGAAAGGGCGAACGCGCAGGACATCCGTCCACTGCGAATCGCCATCCTCAACCTCATGCCGCTGAAAATCACAACTGAGACGGACCTCATACGGCTGCTCTCGAACACGCCTCTGCAACTCGAGATACACCTCATGAAGGTCAAGGCGCACACCAGCAAGAACACGCCTGTAGAACACATGCGGGCCTTCTACCGCGACTTCGAGGAGATGCGCCACGAGAAGTTCGACGGCTTCATCATCACAGGAGCACCCGTGGAGCACCTCGACTTCGAGGAGGTTAACTACTGGGACGAGCTTTGCGACATCTTCGCGTGGGCGCGCACGCACGTTACATCTACTTTATATATCTGCTGGGCCGCGCAGGCAGGGCTCTACCACTACTACGGCATCCCCAAATACCCCCTCCCAGAGAAGAAGTTCGGCATCTTCCCGCAAGTGCCGCTCCTGCCTCGACTGCCCATCTTCCGAGGCTTCGACGACGTCTTCTACATGCCTCACTCCCGCCACACGGAAATCCGCAAAGAGGACATCCTCAGGGTAAACGAAGAACTAAGAATGAAGAGTGAAGAACTGACCATCATTGCCGAGGGAGAGGAGAGCGGCGTCTCGATGGTGATGGCGCGAGGCGGGCGTGAAATCTTCATTACGGGACACTCAGAATACTCGCCGCCAACGCTCGACAACGAGTACCGTCGCGACCTCGCAAAAGGCCTGCCCATCAAGAAACCCATCAACTACTATCGCGACGACGACCCAGAGAAGGGACCGCTCGTCACCTGGCGAGGCCACGGCAACCTGCTCTTCCAGAACTGGCTCAACTACTACGTCTACCAGGAAACGCCCTACGATATCAACGAGATAAGATAAATGTACAATTTAGCAATGTACAAAGTACAATTTATGGACAATTGAACTAATATACTATTTTCTACCCTGTAAATTGCTAAATAGTTAAATTGTAAATAAATAGGACTCCGAGCTTGCTCGCCTGAGCACCTACGGAGCGCAAGAAATAGTAAATTTGTAAATTGTAAATTAAATAAATTGCTAAATAGTTAAATTGTAAATAAATTGCTAAATAGTTAAATTGTAAATAAATTGTAAATAGTAAATTTGTAAATAGTAAATTTGTAAATGGATTATATTGAGCTCCTCTCCCCTGCTCGCAACCTCGAGTGCGGAATCGCAGCCGTAGATCATGGTGCAGATGCCGTCTACATCGGGGCTCCACGCTTCGGAGCAAGGGCTGCGGCAGGCAATTCCATCGAGGATATCAAGCAACTCTGCGACTACGCGCATCAGTTCGGAGTCAAGATTTACGTCACGCTCAACACCCTGCTCCACGAAGACGAGCGCGAACAGGCTCGACTCCTGGCGTGGGACCTCTATCGTGCTGGCGTAGACGCACTCATCATTCAGGATATGGCCTTGTGTTCTCTCACACTCGAGGAGGGAGAAGTTCTCACACTCGAGGAGGGAGGCGGAGGTGGGTCATTCCCCCCTATTCCACTCCACGCAAGCACGCAGATGGACAATCGAACGAAGGAGAGAGTCGCAACACTTAAGGAACTTGGATTCAATCAGATAGTCCTTGCTCGTGAACTTTCGCTCGAAGAGATACGACGCATTCACGAAGCCGTTCCTGATGTCTGTCTCGAGGTCTTCGTACACGGAGCACTTTGCGTCTCTTATAGTGGCAGATGTTATGCTTCAGAGTATTGCTTCAATCGTTCTGCAAATCGAGGCGAGTGTGCACAATTCTGCCGACTTCCTTTCTCGCTCGAGGATGCAGACGGCAACACGCTCATCAAGGACAAATACCTGCTCTCGCTCCGCGACATGAACCGCCTGGCTCACCTCGAAGAACTGATGGACGCAGGCGTCAGGAGCTTCAAGATCGAGGGCAGGCTGAAGGATGTGGCGTACGTCAAGAACGTGACGGCAGCCTATCGCCAGGCTCTCGATGCCATCATGATACGCCGTCCTGAATTCGTCCGTTCTTCCTATGGCTCAAGCACTTACACCTTCCAACCCGACCTATCACGCAGCTTCTCGCGAGGCAACACGGAATACTTCCTCTTCGGCAGAACCGACGACCTCGCTTCGCCTGACACGCCAAAAAGTCGAGGGCGAGAAGTGGGGCGTGTGAAAGAGGTAAGATGGATGAGGGATGAAGTTAGAAGTAAGAAGGATGAGGGAAGAAGTAAGAAGGATGATGGAAGAGGTAAGAAGGATGATGGAAGAGGTAAGAAGGATGATGGAAGAGGTAAGAAGGATGATGGAAGATGTTGCATAATCGTCTCATCTACAGAGCGTTTCAGCAATGGCGATGGGCTTTGCTACTTCGACGAGGAAGGCAAATTACAAGGCTTCCGAGTGAACAGGGCCGAAGGGAATCACCTGTATATTGCAGACCCTCTCCAAACCTCTCCCTTTAGGGCGAGGCCTAAAAAAGGCGACAGACTTTGGCGCAGCTTCGACAAGCAATGGGAAGACCTGATGAGCGGCAAGACGGCTGAGCGACGCATCTTGGCAAGTTTCCTGCTTGAAGAGACAGAACAAGGCTTCCGCCTCACTTTTTCTGCCGAGAATGGCTCACGAAAGAGCGAGGAATTTGCCCTCGAACATCAACCTGCACGAACCGACCAAACGGCCTCAATCAAGGAAGTTCTCAGCAAACTGGGCGACACTCCCTACGCCTGCAAAGAAATAGAAATACGTTTCTCACAACCTTGGTTCATCCCAAGAAGCACGCTCGCAGAGTGGAGAAGGAAAACCATTGACCATTCAACATTGAAAATTGAACATTTGGCTATGCCCGAAAGCTCCTCTGCTCCCAATAATGTTCAATGTTCAATGCTCAATGTTCAATCCACTCCTCTCATGACCTGCCGCTTCTGCCTTCGCCACGCTTGGGGACAATGTTTGAAGGAAAAGCAAGCCGCAAATGAAATGGCAAATGGTAAATGGCAAGACCCGCTCTATCTCGTCTTGGGTGATGGGCGTCGCTTCCCACTTGAGTTCGATTGCAAACGGTGCGAAATGTTAGTATTGAGATGAAGAAGATAAAGGAAGATAAAAGAAGATATGTTGCTGAATGCAAAGAAGTTAGGGGACAATACAAATGTCGCCTGTCTCCTTCTTTCTTCTTCTGTCTTCTTCTATCTTCTTGTTTTCTCCTCTCCTCCTGTTATTACAGCCAAGAGGATGCCACGCTTTACGAGGTTGGCGACAACTTTGTGCTTTCTGCCGACAGTCTTTCCCTGCAAAGCAGTCAGCCCCTTCACAACCTTCCTATCGATACCGCTTGCGAGCATTTGAGCGTCTATTATAACGACCAACTTGTTGTGGCTGAGACGCTTGTCATTCCAGAAGACTCCGTCGACAGTGTTTGGGTGAAGTTGGCTCGAGACCAGTTCACGATGGGTTGGGCGCATCAGCGTGACTTCGTTGAGAGCGTTGTTCCAGACGACCCGATTTCCTGGTTCATTCATTTCTTCAGCGTTCGTCATTTAGGCGTCTTTGCCATAATCTTCGCCATTTCTTTAGCCGCACTTCTTTATCAGATATTCAGCCGAAAGAAGCCCCATGTCTTCTTCCTTCGCGACATTCTCTCGCCCTACCCCACCTACTTGCTCATCACGCTTGCCGCCTCCGCCCTGCTCTATGCAGGCATCCAGCATTACGTGCCTGAGACTTGGATGCTATATTATTATCATCCCACGTTAAATCCGTTTGGATTGCCTGTTATATTGAGTTTTTTCCTGTGTTGTGTTTGGATTTTACTAGTGCTAAGTTTGGCAACTGTCGAGGAGGTTTTCCGTCTTCTGCCGACAGGCGAAGCCCTGCTCTATCTGCTTTCTCTGCTGGGTTGCAGCATCCTTTGCTATCTGCTCTTCACGTTTCTGTCGCTCAGCCCTGGCATCAGTTATCTCATTTTCGCGCTCTTTGTCCTTGTCCTTCTCCTGCATTATTTTCGCCATTACAGACCCTTATTCTTCTGTGGCTCGTGCGGAAAAAGACTCAAAGAGTTAGGAAAATGCCCTTATTGCGGAGCAGAAAACAAATAAATCCACACTTTTCTTTGCACAATATCAAAAAAGTACTAACTTTGCAACAAAAAGTTAGTATTATGAAACCGTTAAGATTACTCTCCGCTATTTTATCTCTGTTTGTTGCCGTTTGTGCTTATGCACTCGAAGACGGTCAAACTGTCCGACTGATAAACAGTAGCAAGTCGGCATTCGTGCTCAACTCCTCGCTCGACGAGAACAAACCTGTAGTCATTTGGAAAGAGACGAACGTGAATGCCCAGCGCTGGACGATTGAGGCAAAGACGAATGGCACTTTCCTCCTCAACAACGACTACACGGGATTCTACCTGTCCGCAACCAGCACAAACGCCGCATCGAAAGTCATTCAGTCAAAAAAGAGTACCGCCAACTCCAAAGGCTCTTGGGAATTAGTACCCGTAGAAGGCTCTACAGAAAAATACTACATCTATCTGGGCACGTCACGCAAATTCGCGCTCGCCGTTCCCGCCAGCCCCGCTGATGGCGACACACTCGCCGTCGTCAATACGCTCGACGAGAACAATCCTGTCGCTCCTGCCAGAATCACCTGGACCGTCAGAGTCGTCAACCAGATGGAAAAGGCATTTACGAAAGACAAGCGCGACAACATGATGTCGAAGTGGAAGAGCAGGGCATACAAGAGTGCCAACGTGGGACACGTCATAGGAAACGGCGGCTGGTGGGGCGATGCAGAGATGTTCGAGGTAGTACTCGATGCCCTCGAAACAACAGGCGACCAACAGTATGCCACGATGTTCGACGAACTCTACCAGAACTTCTTGTCCCGCAACCACAGCATCTGGTATCAAAGAGGAGTACAAGGTTACAACGAATACAACGACGATATCGCCTGGATGTGCATCGCCTGCGTTCGAGGCTATCTGCTTACAGGAAAAGAAGAATACCTGACAACCTCCAAGACGAACTTCGACGGCATGTTTGCCAGAGCCGACTGCTATGGGAACGACCTCCTGCAATGGAAGCACAATAGCGGTCAGGGCACGAACTCCTGCATCAACGGCCCTGCAGCCGTTTGCGCTTGCTATCTCGCCATCGCCGAAGCCGACGAGAGTTACTACGAGAAAGCTCGCAAGACCTATATGGCAGAGCGAGGCAAACTCTTCGAGATGTCGAACGGCAAACCAACTGGCGCCGTTTGGGACAGTTACGACCAAGGATCAGGCAACTACAACAAATGGTGCTCTACCTACAATCAAGGCACAAACCTCGGAGCTGCCATCATGCTCTACAACCACTATGGAGAGCAGATGTTCAAGGACGACGCAGACGCCATCATCTCGTGGTCCGAATCACATCTGGCGAACTCGCATGGCATCATCAACGCCTGCCAAACCGTAAGCGGCGACCTTTGTGGCTTCAAGGGCATCATGCTGCGATACATCCGCATGTATGCCGAGAGTTTCAACGTGCCCTCACATTACGACTGGATTGCCAAGAATGCCTATCACGCATGGAACAACCGCAACTCGGCTGGCATCACCTCCTCAGCATGGCTCACGAAATCGGAGGAGGACTTCAAGCATCAGGAAGGTGAAGAACTAAAGAATTTCGCCAACGAAGGCAACATGACCTGCGTCTCAGCCGCCTTCAACTGCCACCTCGGAGCCGTAGATTATCACGACGCCTATGCCCAAAACGAGGCAGAAGATTTCAACTTCGTCCGTAATGCTCCAGTAAATTACAATAATAACGGCGACGAAGATGCAGGCGGAAGAGTCGGACCGATGACGAACGGCCACTATATCGGTTATCGGCGAGTTGATTTCGGAAGCAAGATAGCATCTCATATAAATCTTCGAGTAAAGATTTCCCTGTCATCCATGAGCGTAGATGTCTATCTCGACCAACCCAACGACTCCGAAGGAACCTTGCTCTGCAACATCAGTAAAGACGACATCCCCTCGCTCCTGACTTGGGAGACTGTTCAGAAAGCGATAAACGTTCCTGTCACAGGAGTTCACAATCTCTATTTTGTAGCAAGGACGAACGGCAATTCCGGCAACATAAACCTTAACTGGTGGCAGTTCGAAAGCAAGAATACCGTCTATGCCGACCTGACGAATGGAGGCGGAACCTTTACCACTTCCCTCAATACAGACAATCTCACCAATATCGCGGACGACGACCTCTTAAGTACTGTCAATGCCGGCATCGAAGAGAGAGAGAACTCTTGGATTCTCTATCAGAGTCCTTCGCCCATGACCATCTACGGATACCAACTCTTCTCAGGAAATGACAGGGACTGCGACCCCAAGGGATGGCAGTTGCAAGGCTCGAATGACGGACAGAACTGGGAAACCCTCCATACCGTCTCGGATGCCAGCTTTAGCGTTCAGGCAGAACGATATGGCGCAGAACTTGAGACAACCAAAGCATACACACACTATCGACTGCTCTTTGATTTCGACGACAATCAACAGGGACTCTCGATTAGTGAATGGCAGCTGCTTGGCCGTTGCATCGATGATGTTGACATCACTGCCGACGGAGGCACTATTTCAGAAGGGCAGGAGTCTCTCATCGACCACGTTGGAACAACAGTCTTCACGACTCCCATCACCACCGTCTATCATCCTGCAGGAAACTACAAACTCACGGCATACAGCATTACTGCGGATAGCGCTTCTACTGCACCGGTATCCTGGAGACTCGAAGGCTCTGCAAACGGCGTATCAGCTTGGACCATTATCGACCAGCAAAAGGATGCAGTCTTCCCGTACGACTACAGCACGAACGTCTATCGCGTCAATCCAGAGAACTCTTACCTCCATTATCGACTGGTTGTTACAGGAGAAGAGGCGAAGTTCACTCAGTTGCAACTTTTCGGCAAACTCGACTTCGGTCAGTACTATGCTGAGGCTACAACAATTGCTACTGTTGTCAGCAGCGACGGAAGCGATGCTCTGCCCCTTATCGATAAAGACGGCACCACCTACGCAACAATAAATGGCAACGAACAGTACTTTAACATTGCAACACCCATACCTACCAGAGTGATTGGTTTCTCGCTCGTCAGTGCTGATGATGCAGAACTCGACCCGAAAGACATTACGCTCTTTGGTTGCGACGAAAGTGGAACTGAGACGCAAATCTCCAGCAAAGTACCCTCCTTCTCCGCTCGTGGCGCACGCATCACATATTCTGTATCAACCACGAAGACCTTCAAGCGCTTCAAAGTGTTATTCAACCAATCGGAAGCATCAAGCGTTCGCCTGGCTGACTTCGAACTCTACGGCACAGCAATTGCAGACAAGAACGACGAGAACCTGGTTGAAGCGTCATCCGTCGAAGCTTCTGCACCATCACTCTCTACGTCGGAAGCCATCAAGTATATCAATGATGGAAGCAGAACGACATACTATCGTTCAGCCTTTACCGAGCCCGTCAGCATTACATACACTATGGAAGATTCTGTTTGCATCAACGCATACAGCATATCGGCAAGCAAGAACGAAGTGACGCGCGATCCTTCCGACTGGATACTCGAAGGCAGCAACGACGGCCAGAACTGGACTTTGCTTGACGCTCGAAGCGGAGAGTTCTTCTCCCATCGATATGCCACTCAGTTCTACTACACGGAATCAAATGCAGCATTCAGCAACTATCGCCTCACCATTACCGCTGTGAATGGTGCAAAGCAGATGCAGATTGGAGAGTTCCAATTGCTCAACATCCAACCTGTTGACCCGGATGGCGTTGAGACTGTCGCAAATAATGCTGAGACTCCACAATACATATACAACCTTGCCGGCCAGCGTCTGAGCAAAGTTCAACGCGGCATCAACATCGTGGGCGGCAAGAAGATTCTCGTCAAATAACTAACAACTAACAATCTAACATCACCAACATGTTAACCTCAGACAGACATTTATATGTGGCACACGGTCAGAACGGGCCGATATGCTTAAATGGTAAGATGGCAAACCGGCATGGACTCATTGCCGGAGCAACAGGAACAGGCAAAACGGTAACCCTGCAAGTCCTTGCAGAGACGTTCTCCCAAGCAGGCGTGCCTTGCTTTATGGCCGACATGAAGGGCGACCTCTCAGGCATCTCTCAAACAGGCACGATGTCCTCCTTCATCGAGAAACGCTGTGCTGAGTTCGGCATCGAGAACCCTGAGTTCCAAGGCGCTCCTGTCTGCTTCTACGACGTTTTCGGCGAGCAAGGACATCCGATGCGCACCACCATCTCGAACATGGGACCTGACCTCATGTCGCGACTTATGGAACTGAACGAAGTGCAGGCAGGCGTGATGACAATCCTCTTCAAGGTTGCCGACGAACGCGGCTTGCTCTTACTTGACCTCAAAGACTTGCGTTCGATGCTCACCTACATTGCCGACCACGCAAGCGAACTGACCGTACGATACGGCAACGTCTCGACGGCAAGCGTGGGAGCCATTCAGCGTGCCCTACTTTCACTCGAGAATCAAGGCGCAGACAAGTTCTTCGGCGAACCTGCTTTCGACATCATGGACCTCCTGCAATGTAATGCAGAAGGCAAAGGCATCATGAATGTTCTTGCTGCAGACAAGCTGATGCATCAGCCAAAGCTTTACTCCACCTTCCTGCTTTGGCTTCTCTCCGACCTCTACGCACGTCTCCCTGAAGTTGGCGACCAAGAGTTGCCGCGACTGGTCTTCTTCTTCGATGAGGCACACACACTCTTCACAGACACACCCAAGAGCCTCGTGGATAAGATTGAGCAGGTTGTCCGACTCATCCGAAGCAAAGGCGTTGGCGTTTATTTCGTGACGCAGAACCCCACAGACATTCCCGATTCCGTCCTCGCTCAACTTGGCAACAGAGTTCAGCATGCGCTTCGAGCCTTCACGCCAAAGGAGCAGAAGAACGTGAAAGCTGCTGCCGAGACCTTCCGAGCCAATCCGGAGTTCAAGACGGAAGACGCCATCATGGAGCTTGGAACTGGCGAAGCCCTCGTCTCATTCCTTGATGAAAAGGGCACTCCGAATGTCGTGGAACGCGCCAAGATACTCTTCCCGCTCAGTCAAATCGGCGCAATAACTGCATCCCAACGTGAGCAAATCATCAAGACATCACGCCTCTTCGGCCGTTACGACACGATGATAGACCGCGAGAGCGCCTTTGAAGTGCTGCTTGCAGAGAGCGAAAAGGAGGCAGAGGCCCGCGAACTTGCCGAACAGGAAAAGCAGGCAGAGAAAGAGCAAAAAGCCGAAGCAAAGGGAGGCAAAAAGAAGAAAGGCTTCTTCTCGAAGATACTCTCAGCCGTCATCACCAGCGTCACCGCCGCTCTCGGCACGTATGTTGCCAATACCGTAACAGGTACAAAGAGTCGCTCGAAAGACGGTCTTGGCAAGAAAGTCACGAAGAGTGCCGTCGGAACCGCTACCAGAACCGCTACCCGCGAACTTGGCCGAAGCATTCTCGGCAACCTGATAAAGTAGGTCCAACACGTCCGACACTCGGACATCAAACAGTTTGGGAGGATGTACTGCCATTGTCAGCGACATCCTCCCAATGCTTTACAGGATGGATTCACCTGTTTCCTCCTGCCGATTCCTATTTTCCGCTGTTGAATATCTTGTATGTCTTTGTACCTTCCTTCACGATGTACGTTCCTTTTGGCAGGTCATTCAAGAGCGTTCGAGCCGGCTGATTGGTTTGTGCCACCTCTTTTACGAGTATGCCGGACAGGTTGGAGATGGAGATGTCGCGAGCCTTCTCCTTAAATTCATTGTAAGCAAAGCCTGTAGAACCTTCAGGCCAGAAAGTGGCGATATACGAGAAACCGACATTCGGGTCAGCCAAGTCGATTTTCCTTCCCCAATGAACAGACCTATTGTAGTTTCCCTCAGCGACTGTGATGACACTTCCTTCCACCTCGAGCACCACGACAGAATGCCCGTCGTTATTCACCCTGACGCCATCGCCGACTCGAATCTCAGGGATGTTGTCGTAGGAGCCTTCTATTTCACGAATGGGATATTCGTAGTTGGAGGCATACTCCATCATGTCCATCATAAAGCCAAAACATGCAATTCCCGTGTAATAGCCGGCCGGATAGCCGAAGAATTCCACGGTGTTAACATAGACATTTGAGTTGTTCCACGGCTCCCCTTCGCGATAGCCATCAACGTTTTGGCGCGCAATAAGACGTTCATAGACGGTGTTCTTGCTGAGTTGTGCACATACCATTGACGGAAAGAGAGTCATCGCCGCCAACAAAACTAAAGAGTAATAATGCTTCATAAAAAAAATGTATTAGTAAAATTAAACAGGTACTGCAAAGGTAGCTAATATTTTGAAATTAGGAAGCATCAAATGTGAAATTTAATGACTATAATTTCAATATGCGAACATTTTCCGAAGAAAACACGGGAGGTTAACATGCAAAACGCTAAAATCGCTGACGACTTTTGCCTTGCAAGCATATTGAAACCGGGAGAAACAACATTTTTTTTGCCTTAAAACTTGCACGGACGCAGAGAAATTCCTAACTTTGCTGTGCTGAATTCTTCATACGCAATTTGCAAATGTAAAAACGCAAGTTGCAAATCTGCATACGCAAGTTGCGTCTGTACGTACGCAAGTTGCGTATCAAGAATCTCGCATGAAAAAAAAAGGAATTTGGCAAGCAGAGACAACAGATGTCTCAATCGGAAACAATTAAACAAGAGGGCGGAAATGGCAAAATACATAATGGAAGAAATGAACTTCCTGCACAGAGACGGACAAAAGAGGCTGTTCCCCAGGTTGATAGGGCTACGGTCATTGTCGCACGACGACTTGGTGAACCACGTGGCCAACCACAGCAGTTTCGAGCGCGGAATAGTGGAGGGAGTACTAATGGGCTTGGTGGATTGCATCGGCGAGCTGATGGGAAGCGAGGGAGCATCGGTCCACATCGACGGTCTCGGCACCTTCACCCCCAAGCTTGCCATGAAGGAAGACCGCGAGCCAGAGGAAAGCGACGAGAACCCGACTCGCCGAAACGCCCGGAGCATCTGCGTGGGCGGCGTCAACTTCCGCCCCGACAAAGAGTTCGTCCGCAGAATCGACAAGAATTGCGACCTGCAACGCTCGCCAGGCAAAGAGACCATTCGCCCCAATGCCTGCCCCTATTCCGCCGGGCAGCGCAGGGAGATGCTCTTGTCATACCTGAGAGAGACACCCTTCATCAACGGCAAAAAATACGCGGAACTCACTGTAATGCCACACACCGCAGCGTGCAAGGAGCTGCGCGCCCTGACCGAAGGAGACGACGCCCTGCTCGCCTGTCAAGGCCGAGGCAGCCATCGGATTTACACACTAAAGCAATAGAATAACATCACAATCATGGTAAGCAGGAATAACAAGCCGACCGCAGGCACAGGCGGCAAGAAGTATGTGCCTTACGAAAAGCGGACGGGCAACGAGTCCATCGTGTATTTCACCCGCAAACTCTCTGCAGAAGGACTCATCAATGCCTACAAGCAAGTGTGTGAGCAAATAAGCGGACGGATTGCAGTAAAGCTTCATACAGGCGAACAGAACGGGCCAAACATCATTCCACGGGAATGGGTCAAGGCACTGATGAAGAAAAACCTCAAAGGAGCCAGCATCATCGAGACGAACACCTACTACGAGGGCGACCGCGACACGACGGAGAAGCATCGCAAAACGCTCGAAGTGAACGGTTGGACTTTCTGTCCTGTTGATATCATCGACGAAGAGGATACCGCTACCCTACCCATCGCAGGCGGGAAATGGTTCAAGGAAATGTTTGTGGGAAGTCACTTGACCAACTACGACTCCTTGGTGGCACTCACGCACTTCAAGGGGCACACGACCGGAGGTTTCGGCGGCTCGAACAAGAACATCGGCATCGGTTGTGCGGATGGTCGCATCGGCAAGAAGATGATTCACACCACCGAGGGTTCCGACGACCAATGGTCTATCATCGAAGAAGAGTTCATGGAGCGAATGACGGAATCAACGAAGGCTACCATCGACCACTTCAATAAGCATGTTACCTACGTAAACGTAATGCGCAATATGTCAGTGTCTTGCGACTGCGAAGGCTTGCTAGCAGAACCAGTCGTGACGCCCGACGTAGGCATCCTCTCATCGACCGACATCCTCGCCATCGATCAGGCTTGCGTTGACATCATCTACGCCATGACGGCCGAGGAGCATCACGACATGGTTGAACGCATCGAGACGCGTCACGGCCTTCGACAACTCTCCTACATGAAGGAACTCGGCATGGGCAACAACCGCTACGTCCTCATCGACCTCGACAATGGCGGCAAACGCATCACCGCTGCCGACGCCGCGAAGGGACTGAAACCGTTTGTAAGTAAATAACTCCGTAAACTTATTACAAATGAGGATATTGGGTAACATCATCTGGGTCGTATTCGGAGGACTGCAGATTGCCCTCGAATACCTGGTTGCCTCGGTTGGCATGATGATAACCATCGTCGGCATACCATTCGGACTGCAATGCCTGAAGCTGGGACTGCTTGCCTTGTGGCCGTTCGGTTCGAAAGTCAGGGAGAAGCAACCTCAGCACGGCTGCCTGAACCTCTTTATGAATGTGCTGTGGTTCATCATCGGCGGCATCTGGATATGGCTTTCCCACATCTTCCTGGGCGTGGTGTTCTGCATCACCATCATCGGCATTCCCTTCGGCAAGATGCACTTCCGTCTGGCCGGTCTCGCACTCTCGCCCTTCGGCAAAGAAGTCATTTAGGGACGACAATCAACTCGTTGACTTGTCAACTCGTTAACTCAGAACAGATGCAGTCCGCCGTTTTTCTTGCTGAAGTAGCGGTCCATGAGCTTGATGAGTCCACTCTTGCAGAAGACGACAACGCGGTCGCCAGGCTCCAGTTGTGTATTACCGTAAATCAAGGCACCCTGACCTGCTCCGCGAACGTAGCCGCCTAGGGTGACGCCCGACGGCAGACTTAGCTGGCTGACGGGCTTTGCACAGGCTGCGCTACCCTCTTCCGCCACAATCTCGGCAACGTCGGCACTTGCTACGGTGAGGCATTTCACGTTGTGCGCATCGGTGTCGAGCATCATCTGATAGATGCGGCCTGCGGCTATCATCTTCTTGTTGATGATGGTACCGATGTCGAGCTTCTCGGCCATGGAGATGTAGTCCGTGTTGTCGACCAGCGCAACGGTCTTCCGCACTCCCATTCGCTTTGCGGCAAGGCAAGCCAAGATGTTTGTCTCGGTCTCGGGCGTGAGTGCGCAGAAGGCGTGCATATCGGAGAGGCCTTCGTCGAGGAGGAGTGTCGTGTCGCGTCCGTCGCCCTGTATGATGCGGATGTCGCTGTCGTCGAGGATTTCGTTGAGCCGGTGGCAACGCTCTTCGTTTTGCTCGATAATCTTGAGGTTATAGAAATCGGGCTTGCCCTCGGCGACGTGAACCGAGGTTCGTCCGCCTCCCATTATCATGACGTTGCGCACGTCGTCGTAGTCTTCCTTGCCTACAATTTCGCGAATGTATTGGATGTGGCGTTTGGTGGTCATGAAGTAGGCGATGTCGCCGTTGCGCAGCTGGTCATTGCCGGTCGGGATGATGGTGTCGTCGCCTCGCTTGATGGCTACGATGCGGTATGGAGTCTGTGCGTCGCAAAGGTCACGGAGGGCAACGCCTGTGATGCGTGCCTTCTCGCGGAGCTTGATGCCCAGCATGACGAGCGCTCCGCCTGCTACCTCCCAATACTGCCGTACCCAGGAGCGTTTGATGCCGTCCAGTATTTCGCGTGCGGCAAGGCCTTCGGGATAGATGATGGAATCGACGCCCATCTGCTGGAAGAGGTCGCGATACTGCGGCATGGTGTACTCTGCGGTATCGACGCGGGCTATCGTCTTTCGGGCACCAAGCGTATGTGCCAGCATGCAGCAGGTGATGTTGCGTGTCTCTTCAGGCGTGACTGCGATGAAGAGGTCGCACTGATGGACACCACCTTCGCGCAGGCCGCTAATGGATGTGGGCGAGACGTTGAGTGTCATGAGGTCGAGGTCGCCCGACGCCAGAAGGCGAGCGGTCTTCTCAGGATTCTCGTCGATGAGGATGATGTCCTGGTCTTCTCTTGAAAGGAGCGCGGCAAGATGCGAACCGACTGCTCCTGCTCCAGCAATGACGATTTTCATATAATTCTTTGCTTTATAGTTTCCGCATCGAGCCCTACGAGATGGTAGAGTTCATCGGGTGTGCCATGTTCTACGAAATTATCGGGAAGGCCGAGACGCACGACTTCAGGATGAAGATTATGGTCGGCCATATATTCAAGGACAGCAGAACCCAATCCGCCACGAATGACGCCATCTTCTATGGTAACTATGCGGCGACACTTTCCTGCCTCTTGAAGGGTGTCTTCATCAATGGGTTTCAGGAATCGCATATCGTAATGTGCAACCGAATGACCCTCTTCATTCAACTCTTGAACAACCTTCTGAACGACATTTCCGATAGGACCAAGAGTGAGCACCGCAACATCTTTTCCATCGGAAAGCTTGCGACCTTTGCCAACAGGAAGTTCTTCGAAGGGACATCGCCAATCCGTCAGCACGCCGCGACCTCTTGGATAACGAATCACAAAAGGTCCTTTGTCAGGAAGTTGAGCAGTGTACATCAGATTGCGAAGCTCGTGCTCGTTCATCGGAGAAGAGATAGTGAGGTTGGGAATCGGGCGAAGTGCCGCGAGGTCGAAAGCTCCGTGATGCGTCGCGCCGTCCTGTCCGACCAGACCTGCCCTGTCGAAACAGAAGACGACGGGAAGCTTGCAGAGCGCAACATCGTGGATGATGTGGTCGAAAGCCCTTTGTGCGAAGGAGGAATAGATGTTGCAGAAAGGTATCAAACCCTCCTTGGCAAGACCTCCGGCAAAGGTAACAGCGTGACCTTCTGCAATGCCAACATCAAAAGTGCGCTCCGGCATCTCCTTCATCATGATGGTCAGGCTGCAACCAGTTGCCATTGCAGGAGTGATGCCGACTATCTTTTCGTTTTGCTTTGCAAGTTCAAGAAGCGTCTCGCCAAATACATCCTGATATCTTGGAGGCTTGTTGTCGCAGTTGTCTTCAAGGCGTTCTCCCGTTTCGGGATCGTACTTGCCAGGAGCATGATATACCGTCGGGTTACGTTCGGCAACCTTAAATCCCTTTCCTTTAATGGTATGAAGATGGAGCAACTTCGGTCCTTTCATGTCCTTTATCTGGCGTAGAGTGGTGACAAGCTCGATGACATTATGACCGTCGGAAGGCCCGAAGTAACGGATGTTGAGGCCTTCGAAGATGTTCTGCTGGTTGTAAAGAAGCGACTTCAGAGAGTTGTTGAAGCGCAAAATCTTTTGTCTTCTCTTTTCACTCAACACGCCTAAACGCACAAGACCATTCGAGAGGCGGAAACGTACATTATTATATAGGCTGGAAGTGTGAAGTTGATGAAGGTAATGCTTCATGCCTCCGACGCTTCGATCGATGCTCATATTGTTGTCGTTCAAGATGATAAGCAGGTTGTTAGGCGTACTGCTCACATTGTTAAGCCCTTCAAAGGCAAGTCCGCCGCTCATGCTTCCATCGCCTATAACTGCAACAACTTTCCGCTTGTCGTCGCCTTGCTGATGAGCAGCCACAGCCATACCGAGTGCTGCCGAAATGCTGTTCGACGCATGACCGCAGGCAAAAGTGTCGTACTCGCTCTCTTCGGGTGAAGGGAAGGGACGCAATCCGCCCAGATGTCGATAGGTTGGAAAGTCTTCTCGACGACCTGTAAGTATCTTATGCCCTGCTGCTTGGTGTCCGACATCCCAGACTATTCGGTCGTAAGGTGTGTTGAAGACATAATGCAAAGCAACCGTCAGTTCCACCACGCCAAGCGAACTGGCAAAGTGACCCGGGTTGTTGGCCATCTCCTGAATGATTTCCTGCCTTAGTTCTGCACAAACTTGTGGCAGCGATTCAACAGGCAAAGTCCTGAGGTCGGATGGCAACTTTATATTTATAAGTAGCTCTTGAGGCTCTTTTTTCACGCTTTATAATTATTTTTGCATGCAAAGTTAAGCATTTTTGCGGAGTTTTATGTAATTTTGTGCAACAAAATCAGCGAAACAGGAAAATGAAGGTCGAAGAGACACCTTTCAGAACCATTGTTGATGTACCGAAATGGACGAATCCGATGCACAAGGACCAGCACTTTGTGTTACTTGGTTCGTGCTTTGCTCAATACATTGGCAAACGCTTTCAGGAAGAAGGCATGCACGCCCTCTGCAATCCTCTTGGTGCTGCCTACAATCCCGAAAGCATAGCCATCCAGGTTCGCAAAGGATTAGAAGGGTCGGACATCGAGGAGTCCATTTTCCTATACGATGACAAGTGGCGTTGCTGGTGGGCAAATACGCTTCTAAGTGATACGAACGAAGAAGCATTCCGCAATACCATCCGCAACACATTCGCCGAGCTTGGAGATGCACTTCGGAAAGCTGACTGGCTCTTCATTACTTTGGGTACAAATGTTTACTATGAATTGAAAGAGAAAGGCATGATTGTCGCAAACTGCCACAAGGTTCCCGGCAAGTGCTTTGAGGAGGTGGCGATGGACGTGGAGAGGTGTAGCGAGGTCTTGAGCGGCCTGATGGAACTTCTCTCGAACGAATGTCCCACTCTGCACGTCTGCTTTACCGTCAGCCCTTACCGCTACAAGAAATATGGCTTTCACGGAAGCCAACTTGCCAAAGCGACCTTACTCTTAGCTGTCGACAAAGTATGCAGGCGCTTTCCTGATAAGGCAAACTACTTCCCTGCATACGAGATTATGATGGACGAGCTTCGCGACTATCACTTCTATGCAGAAGACATGATTCATCCTTCTCCCGAAGCGGTCAACCGCATCTGGGAGAAGCTGAAACTCTAACAGATTGTATTCATTTCGTTAATTGGCAAACAGACAAATTCCTATATTAAATATGTATAACACTCTCGAGATAGCATCGGTAATCGGTGCACAAATAAAAGACTTAAAGGGACACGGCATAGACTGGCTCCTGACGGATAGCCGCAGTCTTTGTTACCCCGAATCGACGCTTTTCTTTGCCATAAAGACTGAACGCGGCAATGGGCATCGGTATGTTTCAGACCTCTATCAAAGAGGCGTTCGCGCGTTTGTGGTTAGCGAAAAGGTAGAGGGCAACTATCCCGACGCTGACTTCCTTTTCGTTCCCGACACGCTTAAGGCTCTACAGGACTTGGCTGCTCATCATCGCTCGAAGTTCGACATCCCAGTCATAGGCATTACTGGCAGCAATGGTAAGACGCTTGTCAAGGAATGGCTCTATCAGCTGCTTGCCCCGAACTATACAGTTACCCGCAGTCCGCGCAGCTATAATTCACAAACGGGCGTGCCACTTTCTGTTTGGGGACTCTGGAACAAGACGGAAGTGGCGCTCTTCGAAGCTGCCATCTCGCAAAAGGATGAGATGATTCACCTGGAGCGCATCATAAAACCAACGATTGGCATCTTCACATGCCTAGGCAGTGCACACCAGGAGAACTTCTCATCGATGGAAGAGAAGTGCAAGGAGAAGTTGCTCCTCATGAAAGATGCTGAAGTCATCATTTACCTCAACGACCCAATCATCGAGAGGTGCATCAAGGACATGAATGTCAAGGCGAAACTTATCCCATGCCATTGCACGGGCAATGCTTTCGAGGAGAATAAGTCGCTTTGCCGTGCTGCATGTCAGGAGTTGGGACTGGACGACGACACAATCGAGGAGAGACTGAGAAGCCTGGAACCCGTGGCGATGCGCTTGGAGGTGAAGGACGGACAGAACGACTGTACGCTCATCAACGACTCGTACAACAGCGACCTGAGCAGCTTGGACATTGCCCTCGACTTCATGAACCGACGCCCCGAGAAGGAAGGTCGCCAGCGGACGCTTATCCTCAGCGACATCCTGCAAAGCGGAGTCGAGCCACACGCTCTCTATAGTCAGCTGGCAAACCTGCTGGAGCAACGCGGCATCAACAATTTCATTGCCGTGGGAGGCATCATTTCCGCCCACATGGATTGCTTCGCAGGACTGCCCATCCGTTGCCGCTTCTTCCCCAAAACGGAAGCTCTCCTGCAGGATGAAATCATCTCGTCACTCGAACATCAGCTCATCCTCATCAAGGGTGCACGAAGTTTCCACTTCGAACGCATTACCGACCGACTGGAGAAGAAAGTTCACGAAACTATTCTTGAGGTCAATCTCAGCGCAATCGTGAAGAATCTCAACTACTATCGCTCCTTCATGAAGCCCGAGACAAAGATGGTATGCATGGTCAAAGCAGATGCATACGGAGCTGGAGCCGTTGAAATAGCAAAGACACTGCAGGACCACAATGTAGATTACCTGGCGGTCGCTATTGCTGACGAAGGTGTGACACTTCGCGAGAAGGGAATCACGCAGGGCATCATGATAATGAATCCTGAGATGAGTAGCTTCAGCACGCTCTTCCAGTATCACCTGGAACCCGAGATATACAGTTTCCGGTTGCTCGACGCCCTGATTAAAGCTGCTGAGCACGAGGGCATTACAAACTTCCCTGTTCACATCAAGCTCGACACAGGCATGCGTCGTCTCGGCTTCGACCCCGAAAAGGATATGCCCCAACTCATCGAGCGCCTACACAAGCAGACAGCACTCATTCCTCGCTCAGTCTTCTCGCATTTCGTAGGAAGCGATTCCGAGGATTTCGATCAGTTCTCCGACCTGCAATACGAGCGCTTCCTGGCTGGCAGCAAATTGCTGCAAAAGGCATTCCCCTACCCGATTCTGCGTCACATCTGCAACAGCGCTGGCATCGAGCGCTTCCCCGACAGGCATCTCGAAATGGTGAGACTCGGAATCGGACTGTATGGTATCAACTGTTTCAACAACGAGACCATCAACAACATCAGCACCTTGCGCACCACAATCCTACAGATTCACGATGTGAAAGCCGGCGAAAGCGTAGGCTATAGCCGCAGGACGATACTCGAAAGGGACAGCCGAATTGCCAGCCTTCCCATAGGCTATGCCGACGGGCTGAACAGGTTGCTTGGCAACAGGAAAGGCTATTGCCTGGTTAACGGCAGGAAAGCTGATTACGTGGGAAACATCTGCATGGATGTCTGCATGATAGATGTCACTGACATTCCCTGCAGAGAGGGCGATCTCGTCACCATCTTCGGCGACCATCTTTCCCCTGCCGAACTGGCCTCGCGGTGTGGCACGATTCCCTACGAAATACTCACCGGCATCGCTCCTCGCGTGAAACGTATCTATTTCGAGGATAAGTAGCGACTGCAATTTAATGCAACGCCCTGAAGCGAAATCATGATTTGCCTGCAACATCTCACAGTCGGATACGGCGAGAAAGCTGTCCTCTCCGACATCAACCAGACTCTCGAAGCGGGACAGATGGTCTGTCTGCTTGGCGCGAACGGTGCCGGGAAAAGCACGATTCTGCGTACTCTTGCGGGCTTTCAGCCGCCGATTTCGGGTAAGGTTCTGTTCGATGGCCACGACTTGACTTCCCTCTCCCTGTCCGAGCGCAGCAAAGCGGTTTCCGTGGTGCTTACCGAAAGAGTGGATGTGCCCTATATGAAGGTCGTGGACCTTGTCGGGATGGGACGTTCACCCTATACGGGATTCTTTGGAAAACTCTCGACGGAGGACAGGAAAATCGTGGGCGAAGCCATCGAGATGGTGGGAATCAGCAGTCTCGCCGAGCGAACCATTGATACGCTCAGTGATGGCGAACGACAGAAAACCTTGTTAGCCAAAGCTTTAGCCCAACAGACACCCATCATTCTGCTCGACGAACCGACGGCTTTCCTCGACTTCCACGCAAAGGTCAGCACGCTCCGGCTGATGCTCCGACTCGCTCACGAAACAAACAAAACCATCTTCCTCAGTACCCACGACGTGGAGATGGCAATCCAGTTGAGCGACGCTTTGTGGATTGTGATGGACGGAAAAATCGAGGCAGGCACGACAGCTTCGCTCACCGAAAGCGGCACGCTCGGTAGCTTCCTGCAGGACGAAGGCATCTGCTTCGATGCTACAGACCTGACGATGAGGATTAAATAAGGTTCGTTGGGCTGCTTAATTCCCTATCTCACCGCGTCTGATTCTTGATACGCAAGTTGCAAATATACGTACGCAAGTTGCATATTTACATTTGCAACTTGCGTATCAAGAATCTCCCGTGCAGCAGCGAATTTTAAAACACGTCGGGCAACTGATATAACTTCGTTCCGTTGCTGCCTTTGATTAAGATGGTCGAATCGCTTATCGGTTCTTCCTTCAAAGCGGACTTCACTTCTTCTACATCCTTGAAAAACCTTAAGGGGCTTGACGTGGGGAACGAGGAACTTGAACAAGCCTTTTCGAACTCTTCTCCGACCAACCAGATGCGCTCCAATTCCATCTTCCTCAACTGCTCAACTATCCTCTTGTGCTCTTCAAGACTATCCTTGCCAAGTTCTCGCATATCGCCGAGTATCACCATCTTATGCTTATCCTCAAAGAAGGAGAAGTTCGTCAGGGCTGCCGACATGCTCGAGGGGTTTGCGTTGTATGCGTCAATGACGAGGCGATTGCTTCCTGCCTCCTTCAATTCACTGCGATTGTTTGTTGGTTTGTATGCCGAAAGTGCATGGTCAATCTGTTCGGGCTTGATGCCGAAGTAGAGACTGACTGTGACCGCTGCCCGCAGGTTGTCGATGTTGTAAGCGCCAATCAGGTTCGTCTTTACAGTGTGCCAGGGCTGGTCGTCCTCTGCCCTCCATTGCATCTCAACAAAAGGTGCCACCTGGCTCACTCTGCCCTCAACATACGGAAGAGCATCTTCCAATAAGACAAAGCCGCGCTCCATGGCCATCTGCATGAGATTGTCGTCGAAGGCATTGAGGAAGAGTTTCTTACCACGTTTGTGAAGGTCGTCATAGAGTTCGCCCTTCGTCTGCTTCACGCCCTCGAAGCTGCCAAAACCTTCCAGATGAGCACGACCTACATTCGTGATGAGTCCGTAGTCTGCCTCCACAATACGGCAGAGGCTTGCAATCTCGCCAGGATGATTGGCTCCAGTCTCGATGACTGCGAAATCATGCTCAGGTTTGAGACGAAGCAGGGTAAGAGGCACGCCGATGTGATTGTTGAGATTGCCTTCGGTAAAGAGGACGTTCTTGCCCTCGGAAAGGACTGCGCTGAGGAGTTCCTTCGTGGTCGTCTTGCCATTGGTGCCTGTAATCTGAAGGACTGTTCCGCCCCACTCTTTTCGATGATAGGCGGCAAGCTGCTGCAAAGCCTTCAGAACATCAGGAACGAGAATGAGTCGCTTGTCCTGCTTCGCTATTTCAGGATTATCCACAACTGCAAAGGCACATCCTTTCTCGAGTGCCTGCTGGGCATAACTGTTCCCGTCGAATGTCTCGCCCTTCAAGGCAAAGAATATGCTTCCTTCGGGACACTTACGACTGTCGGTTGTTACCAACGAATGCTCTTTATAAAGGGCATATAAATCTACAATATTCATAGTTTTCTTCTTTTTCAGGCACAAAGTTAAACCTTTTTTCGCAAAATCTTGCCCTTTAGATAAATAATGTGTAAATTTGCGTGCGATTTTATGCAAACTGTGCACGAAACTCTACCCTATAGCATCAACGTCGGCGGAGATTTGCTCTCGCTTGAAGTCCCCATTGTGATGGGAATCCTGAACGCTACGCCCGACTCTTTCTATCAGCATCATGAAGGAGCCGAAGCAATCCGTTTGCGCACCCGCCAGATAATAGAGGAAGGCGCAACAATTGTTGATGTCGGTGCTTGCTCCACTCGTCCGGGCTTTGTGCCTCCAGATGAGATGGAAGAAATGAGGCGTCTCAGGGAAGCATTGAAAGTTGTGCGCGAGGAATCACCAAAAGCCATCGTGAGTGTCGATACTTTCAGGGCAGATGTTGCAAAGATGTGTGTCGATGAGTTCGGCGTGCAAATGGTGAACGACATCAGCGAAGGCAATTTGGACAAAGAGATGTTCAAGACCATAGCAGAACTGGGAGTGCCCTATGTGCTGACACACAATCCCTCAAATCCATATCGGAGTGGAGAATCTGAAGAATCTGAGAAATTCCTTTCCCGATTCATGCAAGATATGGGGAACAAGGTCGAGAAGCTACATGAACTTGGCGTTTGCGACGTCATTCTCGACCCAGGCTTTGGTTTCGGCAAGACTCTCGAGGAGAACTACATCCTGATGCAGAACCTCGAAGTGCTCCACGAACTGCATCTGCCTTTGCTGGTCGGCGTAAGCCACAAGAGCATGATATACAAACTGCTCGGCACTACGCCTGATGAAGCACAGAACGGCTCGACAGTCCTGCACACAGTAGCCTTGCAGAAAGGTGCTCACATCCTTCGAGCGCACGAAGTCAGAGAAGCAAAAGAGTGCATCAAAATCTGTCAGATGCTAAAGAACAGTAAATAGTTAATCGTCAAACAGTAAAGTAAATCACATCGGTGCCAAACATTAGTTTCAAGGACATAATAGACATCCTGCTTGTGGCAATCGCACTCTTCTATTGCTACAAGGTGATGAAGCAGTCTCGCTCGATGAACATCTTCTATGGCATTCTGCTCTTCATCAGTGGCTGGATTATCATCAGCAAGGTGCTCGAGATGAAGTTGCTTGGCGGCATCCTCGACCAGCTTGTGAGTGTAGGTGCCATCGCTATCATCATTTTGTTCCAAGAGGACATTCGTCGTTTCTTCTACAACATAGGAGCCAGACAGCGAGCGCACCGCTTCCTGCGGTTCTTCAGACTCGACAAGCGCAAGAACGCCAGCGAGTTTCGCAATGAGCGTGAGACAATCTTCCCTATCGTGATGGCTTGCATGAACATGAGCAAGCAACGTGTCGGGGCTCTCATCGTCCTGCAGAACGACATTCCTCTTGGCGACTTCATGCGCTCAGGAGAAGAAGTCGACGGCAAGATAACACAACGACTCATCGAGAATATCTTCTTCAAGAACAGCCCTCTGCACGACGGAGCAATGGTAATCGCGAATGGAAGGATTGCTGCTGCATCGTGCATCCTGCCCATCAGTCACGACCTCGACATCCCCAAGGAGTTTGGACTCCGTCATCGTGCAGCAAAAGGTATCAGCAAAGAAACAGACGCGTTGGCTATTGTGGTGAGTGAGGAGACAGGCAACATCACCGCAGCCTATGGCGATATGCTGCGCTCTCACCTCTCTGCTGAAGAACTCGAAACGGTGTTGATGAAGGGAAAGTTCTAAAGTCCCCTTTCAGCATCCCGGGGGGAGAAGAGAAATAAATGGTAAATAGTAAATCGTCAAATAATAAATGTATATGACTTTAATGGAACAAATCATCGCTCGTGCCAAGTCCTGCAAGCAGAGAATTGTGCTGCCGGAGAGCTTGGAGGAGCGAACACTGACGGCTGCCGACAAAGCTTTGGCAGACGACCTTGCCGACATCATCCTCATCGGCTCTGAGAAGGAAATCTTTGCACTTGCCGAGAAGTTGGGGCTCAAGAACATTGGCAAAGCCCACATCATCGACCCTGCCACGTACGAAAAGACAGAAACTTACGTCCAACTCCTCTATAACCTTCGCAAGAACAAGGGCATGACCGAGGAAGAGGCACGCGAGAAGGTTAAAGACCCTCTCTATTATGGATGCCTTATCATCAAGAATGGCGATGCCGACGGACAAATCTCGGGAGCACTCTCGACGACTGGTGACACGCTTCGTCCTGCTCTTCAAATCATCAAATGCGCTCCTGGTGTGAGTTGCGTGAGTGGTGCCATGCTGATGATTACACCTGCCAAGCAATATGGCGAGGACGGTGTGCTCGTGATGGGCGACGTAGCAGTTACGCCGATGCCCGATGCCAACCAGCTTGCTCAGATTGCCGTCTGCACAGCTCAAACCGCTCGTAGTGTGGCTGGTTTCAAGGAGCCTCGCGTAGCTATGCTCAGCTTCAGCACAAAGGGAAGCGCAAGTCACGAAGTGGTGGACAAAGTTGTCGAAGCCACGAAGAAGGCTCAGGAGATGGAGCCCACGCTTCAGATTGACGGCGAACTGCAAGCCGATGCTGCCCTCGTGCCAAGCGTTGGAGCGAAGAAAGCTCCCGGCAGCCACATAGCCGGCAAGGCAAACGTGCTCGTTGTTCCTTGCCTGGAGGTAGGCAATATTGGCTATAAGCTCGTACAGCGCCTTGCTGGAGCTGAAGCTATCGGTCCCATCCTGCAAGGCATCGCCCGCCCCGTCAACGACCTCAGCCGCGGCTGCTCAGTAGATGACATATATAAGATGATAGCCATCACGTCTTGCCAAGCGCAAGATGCGAAGTGAAAAGTGAAGAGTGAAAAGTGAAAAATCAAAGTTACTAGATTGATTGCCATGTATGAGAATATTAAATCTCCTTTGTCACAAAAGAGCGAAGCTTTTTCTGCAAGGGTGATTAAGATGGTACAATTCTTGAACAAAGAGAAGGACAAATGCCTTAGCTCCGTCTATTATCAAGTTCTTCGTTCAGGCACATCAATTTCTGCTAACATTGGTGAATCACAATTCGCTCAGAGTCCCGCGGACTTTGTCACTAAACTTCACATCGCACTGAAAGAGGCCAACGAAACACGCAAGTGGCTCAATGTGCTTAAGTCGGCAGATTGCTTGACAACAACTCAGTTCGATAGCATGAATACCGATTTAAGTGAGATAATAGCCATGCTTGTCTCATCAATAAACACATCAAAAAGAAATCAGAGTATATAATAAAAAAAAACATAGTGAAAGAGAATTGACGAAAAACGAGGACAGCAAAATGACTCATATTTTTCA
>JAGCNZ010000128.1 GCA_017645655.1 Bacteroidaceae bacterium
ACTAACGAGAGCTCCGACGTGATAGGGAATCATGCCAGCCACGCCACTGAGCGGACTCTTCACGACAGTATAGCTAAGACTGTTGCGGGCATTTGTCACGCCTGCTTGAGCCTGCGACACTTGCGCCTGAGCCGAAAGGAGAGTCTGCTGAGCAGTCTGCAACTCGAAATCACTGATGACCTGTTGGTCGCGCAGTTGCTTCTTGCTGTCGTAGTTGAGCTGAGCCGTCGCCTCTGCCGCCTTGGCTGCTTTCAACGAAGCCTCAGCCGTGTTAAGGGCTGCTTGATAAGGCACTTGGTCGATAATGAAGAGCGTCTGTCCTTTGTGAACCTTCTGCCCTTCTCGAGTCAGAATCTTCGTGATGAGACCACTCACTTGCGGCCGAATCTCCACAATCTCCTTGCCTTTCATCGTGGCGCTGTACTGCGTCCTGACCGTCTGGCTGGAGGGCTCCACCTTCATCGTTTTATAAATCTGAGCCACCTTCTCTTCCTTCTTTTCCTTACAGGAGGCAAGCACGATGAGCCCAAGCAAGAGACAAAAAACAATCTTTTTAACCATAGCGTAATACATGAAACTTGTCTGCAAAGTTACGAATAAGCGAGCGAAATGCAAAAGAAATGCTTGTTTTTCTTTTCATTTCCGAGCGAGAGTAACTAAGACCGCAGGTCAAAGTTACGAATAAGCGAGCGAAATGCAAAAGAAATGCTTGTTTTTCTTTTCATTTCCGAGCGAGAGTAACTAAGACCACAGGTCAAAGTTACGAATAAACGAGAGTAACACAAAGGAAATGTTACATTTTTTATTATTGAACACCTCTTTGTGCGTCGTCACTCAGCGTTTACTTCAACTTCGTGGTGATAATGTTGATGCTGAAAGGTGCGACATCAAATGTGAGGCGGCGACCTTCGTCGGACATCACAACCTTTGCCGGACGAGGCACGATGTTGTCGGGGTACTGCATGGTGTTCTCGTCGTCGCCCGTCATGCCCGCCAGTCTCACCATCTCCGCTTCTGCTGCTCTGCCTCCGGACAGATCGATGCTTCCCTTCGCGCCTGTGTCGCAGAGGTTCACAATCTTGGTGTAGAGCGTACCCGTCTTCTCGTCGAGCGTGCTGTTGGCATAGACGCCATGTAACCGCGAGGACTTCTTCTTTCCAACATAGACTAACTTCCCATCGACATAAGCTTCGATGTCCTCGCCATTCACAGAGAGCTGGATGTCGTACCATTTGCCTGTTTCGTAATGGTCGTCTTTAGCGCCGTCGAGGGTATTACGACTGCCGCTCATCGTCGTCTCGACGCTTGTCCGCGTGTTGCCCCAGCCGCCGAGGTTGAGCCAGTCGAAGTTCTTCTCGTCCACATAGTTGAAGACAATCATGAAGCCTTCTTCGCCGCCATCCTTCCTGGCCTGTACCGTATAGGTGTATCGCTTTGCCGTGGTAGTGAAGGGACAGATGCGCATGCTCTCCTCGGCATTACTTGTCTGACGCAAAGTGCCGCCTTCCGCGCTCCAATTGCCTTGATACTCCGGCTTCGAGTTGCCCGACATCCAGTTCTTCACGTCGGAGAGCTGTACCTCATCTCCCTCAATCAGGAGTTGCGGATTGCGATAAGTGGCTTGCGTCTTCCATGTAGCCACACCGACACGAAGTTCTTCATTCTTAATTCTTAATTCTTCATTCTCTGGGATGCTCCACTGCAGTTCGCTCTTCACGAGACGATTGCCGATGTGAGTCGGGAAGAGTTGCTGCACCCAATAACTCGGTGTGCCAAACGACTTGCTGCTGTTGAAGCGAATCATGTCCGGCCGCCACTGGATGCCGTTCTCGTTGACGAAGATAGGTGCATAACTGCTCATGCGGACGATGTCGGCATTGTTCTCCATGCCGAGCATGAAGACGGCCTCGCCCATCGCAGCGTTCATGTTGCCCGTCGTGCCGTAGCCTTGTGTCACGGCATACTCGCCGGGATAGATGATGGGACCCTTGCGGTCGTAATTATCAAAGCGATTGTACTGGCCTACGAACCATGTGGGATTGCGGTAATAGTGCTCGTCGACGATATCGACGGGATGCTCATTGCGCCATCTGGGACGGTCCGTTCCCCACGATTCCACGTTACCGATGCATTGCACCTCAGGGAAGCGTGCCTTGATGGCATCGTAGAACATCCGATAACGCTCGGGATAGTGGTCGCTCTGGTCGGAATTGTCCTCCATGTGCCAGTTGTAGTTCTCGTTGCCTATCTCGATGTATGCGATGTTGAAGGGTTCCGGATGACCGTTCTCGGCACGCATCTTGCCATAATGACTCGTGACGGGGCCGTTGGCATACTCCAGAGCACCGAGGCACTCGTCAATCCACGGCTGCAATTCATTCAAGGGAGTGCAACCGCCATGCCATATGCCGATGTTGACCACATAGAGCGGCTTGGCATTAAGATCCTCGCAGAGTTGCAGGAATTCATGAAAGCCGAGGCCGTCGGTCGTGGGATAACCCCAGTTGGCATTCATGTGACCCGGCCTGCGCTCTATCGGGCCGACGGTTCGCTCCCAATGGTACGCGTTCTCGGGCTTATGGTTGCCCTCCACATAGCAGCCGCCTGGGAAGCGCATGAAGGCAGGCTTCAAGGCCTGCAGCTTCTCTGCCAAGTCGATGCGGCAACCGTTGTCCCTGCCCTTGAAGGTCGGCGGGAAGAGGCTCACCACATCCAGCAGCATAGTGCTGGGGTTCTCAAACTCCAAGTGGAAGACGGCCTGCGGGTCGGAGAAATCGGGAACGATAATGGATTCTATTTTCTGCCAGCCCTTCTTGAGCTTCGTGTTGATGAGTGTCCGTCCCAATTCCTTACCGTTCCTGTCTGTAAGGGAGAACTTTATCTCGCCAGGCTTTCCCTTCAGGGGCTTAATAAGGAACGACAGTCTGTACAGCGTGCCCTGCACAGCATTGATGCCCCAATAACCCTCGTTGCCAATGCCGCCGCCCGGTTCCGTGACCTCTACCTTCAAGGCATGGTCAACGCAGTTCTCCGTCCAAGGAGTTTTGGGAACGTCACTGTCAAACTTGGTATTGTCTTCCACCAAGCTGATTTTGGCACCTTCCGCCTTCCAGTGAACAGGCTTCTCGGCATCGTACTCAAAGGAACGATTGCGAATCAACTCAGCATAGAGGCCGCCATCGGAAGCATAATTGATGTCTTCATAAAAGATGCCATAGAGCGTGGGACTGATTTCGATGCCCTTTTGCGCCAAATCAACTTTGACGCTGACCTGCGCCTGAACACGCATGCAAAAGCATGCCAACACACACGAAAGAAGCGTTGTCGTCACTCTCATAATTGTATCGTTTTAGTTGTTTTCAGGGCAAATATACAATTTTTTTCGCAAATACGAGGCATGCAAGGCGAAAGAAAACCGATTTCAAGTTCGCATGTTGGCAATTACACTCTTTCAGGCGTTAATCAAACACGAAGGTATTGGGGTTAATCAAACACACTGACGCGAAGACACAAAGTAATATAACCATTAAAAAGACACAAAGATTTTGGTCTTGGCAAGCTTTGTGTCTTCAGTTCCGATGTGCTCTTTCTGTCGTTTTGCCATTGTGTTTGATTAAATCTTCGCTGCATAGTTGCTTGAACGTTCATGATGATTCAACGAACTTAACCTGCCAAGTCGAGCAAAGGAACAAGCGACTCTCAGTTCCAAAAGATGTTAAAAGAGGTGGCCCGACGAGCGGAAATGTCGATTTTTATTCGTACCTTTGCCCAGGAAAGAACAAATAAGAATGTTTGCACGAATGATGATGCTTCTTTTTCTGCTGCTGCCGTTGCTGGCCCTTGCGTATGTCTGCTGGCATGTCTGGCTTTTACTCCCCTTAAAGGGGACTGTGGGGGCTCTCGTCATCCTGTTGATGGTGGGTGCCTTCGCCATGCTCTTTGCCAGCATCTTCCGTGCCACAGACCACCTGCCAATGCCCTTGGCAACAGCGGTTTACGAGGTGGGGACGTCGAGCATCATCGTCTTGCTCTACCTCACGATGCTTTTCGTCGTGCTGGACATCGCGAGGCTCGTGCACTTGGTGCCTGCTGCATGGCTACGCGACAACTGGTGGACCGCAGGCTGCATCGTGCTCTGCCTCTTCGGACTCTTCGTTTACGGGAATATCCACTATCGCCACAAGTACCGCG
>JAGCNZ010000129.1 GCA_017645655.1 Bacteroidaceae bacterium
ATTATGAATTATGAATTGTGAATTATGAATTAAGAATAGTGAATCAGCTTCTTTGTTGGTTATATTTTGGGGTTTAGGCATTTCATGTTCTTTTGCAATTGCTCTGTGGAACTGGCACCGACGAGTACGCTGGTGACGCCGGGCTGCTCCAGGGTCCATCGAAGGGCCATCTCTGCCAGTGTCTCTCCGTGTGCCTGGGCTTCTGCGTTCCAACTTCTCAGCTGTACTATCAGCTCTTCTGTCAGCATGTCTTTGCGCAGGAACTTGCCTTTTGACATTCGCGAGTCTTCTGGAATTCCATTGAGATAGCGGTCGGTCAGCAGGCCTTGTGCCAAGGGGGAGAACGAGATGAAGCCAACGCCCGACTCGCGGCATAGGTCGAGGATTCCTTCCTGCTGTGGTTCACGATTGAGCATATTGAGTTTGCCCTGATAGATGAGGCAGGGAACGTCATGCTCGCGGAGATACCGGAAGGCTGTTCTCGTGGCTTCCAGCGGCCAGCGCGAAATGCCGACGTAAAGTGCTTTGCCTGCCCTGACAATATCCACGAGAGCCTGCAGTGTCTCGTCAATCGGCGTCGCTGGGTCGAAACGGTGACTGTAGAAGAGGTCGACGTAGTCCAGATGCATGCGCCTCAGGCTTTGGTCCAGGCTTGCCAGCAGGTACTTGCGTGAGCCCCAGTTGCCGTATGGTCCCGGCCACATATCGTAGCCTGCTTTTGTGGAGATGAACAACTCGTCGCGATAGGGACGGAAGTCTTCTTCCATCAACATGCCGAGTGTCTCTTCTGCCGAGCCGTAAGGAGGTCCGTAGTTGTTGGCAAGGTCAAAATGTGTGATGCCGTGGTCGAAGGCGTAACGGGTAATCTCTTTACTTCTCTCGTATGGGTCGTTCCCGCCGAAATTGTGCCAGAAGCCGAGACTCACTTTTGGCAGCAGCACGCCCGAACGTCCGCATCGTTCGTATTGCATGCCGTTTTCGTAGCGCAATGCATTGGCAATGTATTTTTCCATATCAATTTTTAGCTTCTTTGAAAAAGTGAAGAATGAAGAGTGAAGAGTTAATTAATTCATAATTCATAATTCATAATTCACAATTAGGGCTGCCGCGATGTAAATTGAAAAAGTGAAGAATGAAGAGTGAAGAATGAAGAATTTGCTACCGCGCTGTAAATAGCTAAATTACTTAATCGTAAATAAATAGTAAATAGTAAATAGTAAATAGTCAAATAGTAAATTAAATAGGATTGTCAAATAGTAAATCATAATTAGGGCTGCCGCGATGTAAATAGCTAAATTACTAAATCGTAAATAAATCGTAAATTGTAAATAGTTAAATAGTAAATTAATTAGGATAGTAAATTAATTAACTGAACTTTCTCATTATTCGATGGCTGCTGCGAAACCGCCGTTCCTTGTCATCTTGATGTTGAGGGTCGTGGTCTTGCTTACGGTCTGCTCTGCTTTATTATAGTGCATGGCCTGATAGTCTGCATTCTTTCCGTCGCGGAAACAGGTCATCTTGTGGTTGCCTTCGCCGAGGAAATCCAGGCTGAGGTTAAGGTCGCGAGGCGTATTGTTCGTGATGCCGCCAATGAACCACTTTGAGCCTTTGCGCTTAGCTACGACAACATACTCTCCGGCCTGTGCTGCGAGGCAACGTGTCTCGTCCCAAGTGGTCGGGACAGATGCGATGAAGCGTGTGCAGTCATCGTTCTGATAGTAGCGAGTCGGATTGTCTGCCAGCATCTGCACACCGCTTTCGAGCACGACGTAGAGTGCCATCTGGAAAGCTCGAGTGCCCATCGCTCCCGAATTGGGGCGCTCGGCACGATAGCGCTCGGGCTGCATATTGTTCATGCCGCCTGGCGTGAAGTCAGCAGGACCTACAGCATTGCGGATGAATGGTAAGTAGGTGGTGTTCTCGGGTCGGCAGCCGCCCATCTGCTCCAAGCCGCGTATGCCTTCATACGAGACGAGGTTGGGGTACTCTTGTTCCAGTCCTGCAGGGGTGAACGAGCCGTGCCAATCGACGATGATATGGTACTTCGCAGCCTCGGCTGTAACGCGTTTGTAGAAGTTGACCATCCATTGGTCGGCATGGTCCATGAAGTCAATCTTCACGGCTGTGATGCCCCAACTGGCGTAGGTCTCGAAAAGGGTGTCGAGATTCTTGTGTACCGTCAGCCAAGGCAGCCAGAGCACGACCTTCACGCCCTTCGCGTTGCAATACTTGATGAGTTCCGGCAGGCGTAGGTTGTCGTTGCCGTGGAATGGGTCACGAGTGGATTTTGCCCAACCTTCGTCGAGCAGAATGTACTCGATACCGTACTTTGCTGCGAAGTCGGCGAAGTAGCAGTATGTCTCGTAGTTGCAGCCTGCACGGAAATCAACGTCAGGGCCATACGGAGCGGCGCCGTTCCACCATTCCCACGAGAACTTGCCCGGTTGAATCCAACTGACGTCGGCGAGCGCGTTTCGGCGTGCCAACTGCACTGGTACAGTCTGTTCCACGATGCCTCTTGAGTCGGTCACAACGACGAAGCGCCAGGGGAAAGTCCTGCGTCCTTGCGTTTTGGCGATATAGTCGCCCTCTTCGGTAATCGTCTCGCCGCGGTCTCCGCGTGGTTCCCACTTGACGGGAGACTTGGGGAAGGTTGTTGTGATGCCCTTCTCGTTGGTCTTGAAGAAGAGTCGTGGGTAGTCGTCTACATCGCTCTCGCCAATGAGCAGTTGCGTGTCGTCGTCGCGGGAGAGTAGGGCAGGTACGGTGGCGAGATTGCCATCCTTCTGCCATTCGGCGATACTCTTGTGCTGATAGGGCTCCTCGTACGAGGTGTTGAATGAGCCGCAAGGCTGTATGTGAGCCGTGAAGCCATCTGTGGGCTGGATGGTGAACTGCTCGTCCTTGACCTCAATCTCGCCCTTCAGGTTTGTGACGAAACGGTGTGCCACAGCGTTGTCCATCACACGAAGCTCCAGCTTGTACTGTCCGAAGTCGAGTGTTGCGAGCGTGTATTGGTTCTCGATGACGGCAAATTTGAGGGGGACTACAGGACGTATCGTCTCCTTTGCTTTCGTTTGCTTTACGCTTTTTGGAGCTGCCTCGCCGCCCAGCACGCGGTTGCCCAAGTCCATGCTGATTCCGTCGGTCGTGAATGCAGGCTTGCCGTCACGACTGACCGTCCAGCCCAGCTTGCCTTTTTCCGTTTGCAACTCGACACTGATTCGTCCATTGGGAGATGTGATGGTAACTGCCTTGCTTGCAGCGAGAGAGGTTAGCGTTGTGGCAACTAAAGCCATCCAAATGCATAAAATTCTTTTCATGATGTTGATAAGTTTATAGAGTTTAGTTATTTGTTTTCTTTCGTATCGGGGAGCTGAGGGATTTGCGTGTGATATGGTGTTTTGAATGCTTTTCATCTATCGTTAGCGGCTGTAAATTTACAGAAAATCTCTTTTCCCTGCAAGAGAAAGAGTGAAAATCTGCTGAACGAAGAGGCGATTTTGAGCTGAAGAACTCGTGCAAACTGGTTGATTGCTGGACGTTTGTATTGTAAACAATGAATATTACAAATAAGAATGAATAATCTTACATTATAAATATAATGTTTTTTTCTTGTGAGTTTTCTCAACTTTTTATAACTTTGCGGCGAGATTTTCAGTATTAACCCTTAAAGTTTGTGTTTATGAAAAGATTACTACTTCTTTTGTTCGCGGTTGTGGCTGGGGCTATGACTGCTGCGGCCGACGACTACGTCGAGCTTTTAACGAATGGTGCTCCCGACGGCACTTTCGACGGTTGGAACATAACGAATGGCGGAAACGGATGGGTTATCAAATCCGAAGTAGATGGCTATTTCTTTTGTTCATCGCATGGAGTTTGTGTGCTTTGGCAAGACATCATTTTGAGCGAGAAAGGTTTTTCTGCCGAGGATGTTGACGCCAACAAGGTGATCTGCGTGGCTTCCGCCGATGTGAGGCAGGGAGTGCAGAAAAATGGTAATGGCGCCAAAGTTAACAAAATTACTGTCTTCATGTTGGATGGCGATGATGCCACCGTCGGCTCCATTGTCCTAGTGGACGAGTTGACTTATTATGAAGGATGGAAGTTCTATCAGCAAGGTTTCAGGGTGGTAGCCGGAACCCGTAAGTTGCAATACAAGATTGAAAGTCAAGATGCCATATACTGGGCTGGCCAATATGGTCCCAACTACCGGAATCTGTCGCTCAAGGCAAAGGTGGGCAACGTGGGACGTGACTGCGACGTGGACGGCCACGAGTGGAGCGAATGGACAGAGGTTACCCCTGTCTCATGTACAGAAGATGGAGTGAATACTCGCACTTGTTCATTCTGCGGTAAGACGGATACCCTCACAATCCCAGCCCTTGGCCATCTGTATGGCGACGACGGGGTTTGCTCCAGATGCGGCGCAACCTTCTCCATACCTGATGATATTGAGCTGCTGTCGTACATCGAATCAAGCCGACAGCAAACCTTCAATACAAAATACATCCATAAGGCTAACACAAAGGTGGTGATGGATTGCGAGGTGATTCAGAATCAGGATAACGGTTATGAGGCTCTGTTCGGATCTCGTCTGGGCAATTACCAGCACAACAGCTTCGTATTCTTCTCAAGATTCAATAGTCAAGACAGACCATGCTATAGCCGCTCTGGCGAGGAACCATCTGGCTCGGATTTTGTCTATGAAGAGCGCATCACAGTCGTTGCCTACGGACAGACTGCAACTTGGTACAAGGCCACTAATCCGGGAACCGCAGCAGGAAGCATGACAACAAACGGTACGGCCGACGACGGCAAGAATCCCATGTTTATCTTCAATCTGAACACTTCGCCATTGGAAGGTGGTTTGCAGGAAGACGGATCATGGTCAGTCATGAAACTCTATGGCTTCAAGATTTACGAAGACGACGTTCTGCTTCATGATTTCGTGCCAGCAAAGAAAGGCGATGTCGCAGGTCTTCTCGACATGCGGACTGGCCTCTTTGATGGCTCCATGAATAGTACGCCATTCATTGCAGGAGTAGAAACTCCCACAATTTATCCCATCACTCTCGCATATAACTCGGAGCAAGGACTTGTGGAAGTCGACAAGGCAGAAGCAATGTATAACGAGGAGGTGCAAGTGACGGTAACTCCCTCAGAGGATTATATGATTGAATCAATTGAAGTTCTTAATGCTGATGGAAAAACCATCAATTGCACCTTGGCGTCCACGAATGACACGCAAAGTGTCTATACATTCGTCATGCCTGCCAGCAGTGTTGCTGTTTCAGTTACCTTTAAATCTACTATAGTTATAATCAAAGAACCAGAACCGTTGCCATACATCAGGTCCACTGGTCAGCAAACCTTCAATACAAACTATATCCACAAGGCTAACACGAGAGTGGTGATGGATTGCGAGGTGAAGAATCAACGTAAAGATTATGAGGCTTTGTTCGGAGCTCGTCTGGGCAATTATCAGCACAACAGCTTCGTCTTCTTCTCGAGATTTGGGCGTCAAGACAATCCTTGCTATAGCCGCTCAGGTGAGGAGCCTTCTGGCTCGAACTTTGTCTATGGCGAGCGCATCACACTCGTTGCTTCCGGACAGACTGCAACCTGGTACAGAGCTTCTGATCCTGAAACCGTAGCAGGAAGCTTGACAACAAGTGGTACGGCCGACGAAGGCAAGAATCCGATGTTTATCTTCAATCTGAATACATCGGATACAGAAGGCGGTTTGCAGGAAGACGGATCTTGGTCGGCCATGAAACTCTATGGCTTCAAGATTTATGAGGATGAAGACCTGATTCATGATTTTGTGCCAGCACAGATAGACGATGTTGTTGGCCTCTATGACATGGTGACAGGCTATTTCGACGGCTCTATGAGCGAAACGCCATTCATCGCTGGTAGCGACACAGACGACCCGGCATACCCCATAACTCTCGAATATGGAGAAGAAGGTCAAGTTCAAACCAACTTTAACGAAGCTACGGAAGGTTCCATGGTGAATGTTTCGATAATTCCAAACGAGGGATATTATATCCGGTCGATTGAGGTTCAAGATGCAAATGGGAACTCTGTGCCCACTGATCTTACAAACCAGACCGGCTTTAACCGCACCTACTCATTCGTAATGCCTGCAAGTAGCGTGACTGTCAAAGTTTCATTTTATGAGCCCCCAACTCTTATCACAACCATTCCAGATGGCTGTGAAATCAAAGATTTCCTTCTCAACAGTTTTTCTATAACTTCTTCATGGTATGGGCTAACTGTGAACGAAACCAATGGACATTTTGTTGTTGCTTTTGACCCGACAAATGACAAGGTATATATTCAGAATATATTGTGGTATGTCAGTCCAGATTCTCCGATTTGGGTAGAAGGAACCTACGATAGCACAACCGGTATCATTTCCATTCCAACAGGACAGTGCGTGTATTGGAATTATAATAATGCATATGGCTTAGAGCTCTGTTGGGGTTCGACCGATGTCTACGAAGATGGGACTGACTCAGAAGGTAACCCCCAATACTATTTCACGTATGAAGTAAACGATACTGTCACGTCAATTCAATTCAAACTTGATGGTAACAACCTTTACCTGTTGAATGCTGTGAGCAACTCGAATGCCGATTTCCCAACTCATTATGTATGTACGGGCATGATGGCAATTTGGACTGATGACGATTCGTTCTGTTGTGCTGAAACTTCCATCGTTGATGAGAGTGGCCAAAACGCCCCCTTTGCCACACTCGTCATCGAAGAACCTCTTATTCCTGCTGATCCCGCCGTTAGCGAATGGTATGACTGTGGAGATGAGAGCGGTTTCTCTAGGTTATACTTCACTCTTCCCGATAAGAGCATTGACGGAAAGATGCTTGTTCCTGAGAACTTGAGCTATTCCGTTTTCGTTAACAATGGCAATGGAGCCGAGCTGTTCACCTTCCCAGCAGAAGACTATACATTCGACCTCAGCGAAGACATCACCGAGGTGCCTTATTCGCTCTATTCTTCTGCTACTGACTTCAAGTCCAATTATTGCTATTTCTATCGTACCAATACCGAAGGCTACGAACCTCTGTTCACCAATAACATTGGCCTGCAGGTTTACTATACCGCGAATGGCGTTCGCCTGCCTTCCAGAATTGTTTGGCTGTATGACGACCCCGATGGCGTAACGGAGATAAATGCTAACGATAACGCTGAACAGGGTATCTATAATCTCTCAGGCCAACGAATCGGAAAACTGCAGAAGGGCATCAATATCGTTGGTGGCAAGAAGATTCTGAAATAGTATCAGCGCATCCTGCATCCTTGATAGGAGACAGGGCTGCAAAACGAGAGAGCAGGAGCTAATGCTTCTGCTCTCTTTTTCTTCTGTCGAAGGGACGCTTGTTCGAAAAGTTCAAATAAATTTGACTTTTTGCTCACTTATTCGTAACTTTGCAGCAGAATCTCATATCCCCCCCCAAAACCTTTGCCTTTATGAGGAAATTGACAATTTTTATGTTTGCGGTTCTTTTCGAGTCCATGACGGCCGTGGCGCAGACAGCACCGAAAAAGGTATACGATGAGGACGTTAATCCTCTGGAACAGATTGACCGAGCGCTTGAAGAGGCAATAGCCGAGGGCAAGTTCGTGGTCTGCCAGGTCGGTGGCAATTGGTGCCCGTGGTGCCTAAGGTTTGCTGACTTCATTACAAACGATACAACCATCAGCAACTTCATCAGCGAGAACTTTCTCTACATTCATGTGAACTACAATCCGCGCATATCGGAAAGTGAGGAAAAGCAAAAGCAGGCAGTAGCCCTGATGGAGCGTCTTGATAATTGTGGCCGCTTTGGATTCCCCGTTTTCGTCGTCTTGAATGAAGAGGGTAGGGTTCTCCATATCCAAGATTCTAGTTTTCTGGAGGAAGGTCAGGGCTACAACCGCGAGAAAGTGCTACGTTTCTTCAAGGGCTGGACGCCCGGGGCTGTGAGGAGTAAATGAAGTTCGCAGTTCAAAACTCATATCAATACATTATGGACAAGACAGCTGTTATCGTTGGAGCCAGTTCCGGCATTGGCCACGAAGTTGCCAAGTTGCTGCTTGCCGAAGGATGGTATCTTGGTGTTGCGGCTCGTCGAGAAGAGCCTCTCATGGAACTGAAAGCGTTCGATCCGGAGCGCATCGAGGTGATGACAATCGACGTGACGAGGCCCGATGCAGGGGAAAGGCTGCTGCAGCTCATTAAACGCCTCGGGGGGATGGATTTGTATTTCCACGCTTCCGGTATAGGCAAGCAGAACCGAACGCTGATGGAAGACGTCGAATTGCGTACGATGGAGACCAATGCCGTGGGATTTGCCAGAATGATTGGCACGGCCTACAGGTATTTTGCCGAGCGCGGCGAAGGACATATTGCTGCCATCACATCCATTGCGGGAACCAAGGGCTTAGGCCCGGCTCCGTCATATTCTGCTACAAAGGCATTGCAGGCAAACTATCTTCAGGCACTCGAGCAACAGGCTCGTCAGCGCAACCTGAAGATAAGGTTCACCGACATTCGTCCGGGATTTGTAGATACAGCATTGCTCAGTGGCGACTTCTCCTATCCGATGCTGATGCGCCCCGACGATGTGGCGCGCGATATTGTCAGTTCAATCCACCATCGTCGCCACATTCGTGTGATAGACTGGCGCTATCGCATTCTCACGTTCTTTTGGCGGCTCCTCCCAAATTGCCTTTGGCGCAGGCTGAAGCTATGAAGGATAAGGAGGAAGAGGGAAGAAGTTTTCGATGGAAATGCCGAGAATGAAATTCGTCGCGTAGAGCAATTCAAATCATCGCACGGTTAAATTGCAAACATCACGTGGGTAAAATGAATTTATCACGTGTGATGTTTTAACCCTCTCCGGAGTCGCTCAAACTTTTGCAATTTGAGGTCTGATGTTAAGGCCTGTTTACTGAGACTAATGTGCGCCGTAGACCTCGATGTCGCCGATACGTACACAGCCGTCGATACCGCCATTGGTGACATTCACCCGCACGTATCTTGCCTCGACAGGCGTGATGCTGACATCGGTCACGGGAGCAACGTTGTCCACGACAGTGCTAACCGTCTGCCACGTTTCGCCGTCCAGACTGACCTCTACCGTAAAGTCGCGACTGTTGAGTTGTGGTTCCAGTCCGCCTGCCTCGGCATGGCGAATCACGTAGCGGCTAATCTGGAAAGGCTCCTTGAAGTCCATCTGCACCCATCCCGTCCCGTCTGTGGTCTTGGAGAGCCACATGTATCCGTCTGATGGCGAACCGTTGGCAGCGTAACTTGCAAATGAACCCACCATGACAGGCGACGACGTAATCTCCATATCCGAGAGCATGGCGAGGTTGAACGGCAGGTGGTGAGCCTCGTTGTAGTAGCTGAACCAGTGGTCTGCACGGACAATATTCACATTGCCAGGGGAGAGTTCGTCGAGTCGGTCGTTCAGAGCAACGAGTGCGTCAGGACCTGCATCCCATACGGTAGCCTGCCCTGTGACGAACTTCGGGCTCGTGCCATTGAAGTTCTTGATGTCTTTATTAAAGAAGTTCGTGATGACGTCCACGCTGTTTGCATAGCAGGGATATAGAGGCGTGATGGGTAGCCAGCCAGACTGTATGCTGGACGTCAGGCGCCCGGACTGTCGTTCCCAATCGTTGATGGTAAGTCCGTAGAGGTATGGGCAATTATCAGCATAGACCTGGCGCTGCACGTCGCTGATGTTGTCCCATATCGTGATGACTCGCAGGCCAGCCTTCTCAATGTAGCGCTGCGTGAGTTTGGCGTAAGGAGTAAACAGGGCGCGATTGGATGCTTCTGCGTAATAGCAATAGTTGTGGGCATCGTATGGCATGGCATAACCCAATCCTGACGGTCCAGAGACGAAGCAATCCTTATTGGACGCTTTGCCGTAATAGTATTTCAGCATCATGGGGGCAAAGTCGACGAGGGCAGGGCTGATGGTCCAGTTCAGGGCAATCTTGCCGCGACCACTCTGCTCGAATATCTTTGCCATGGCATGCTGGCAGTACTGTATGTTGTCGCCATCGCTGATGTAGACAGCAGCATACACCTTGTTCTCGAGTTTCGGGCGCTTGGGGACTGGCGGAATCTTGTATGCCTTTTGTACGGCAGAATAGACCGAGGTGTTCTCGAAGAAGTCGGCAGGCACGGTCGTCAGTCCATACTTTGTTGCTTCGCCAATGCCAGAACGCTCCTCGGGATACCAGCCCAGGACAATGTCTCGACCTGGCGTCATTGTCTTGAGGAATTTGTCGAGCAGGTTGCGCTCGTTTGACTGGCGAGGGTCAAGATATACGCATGCCGAGCCACAAGCGGCAGCGATGTCGTGCACGTAGGGTATATTGGGGCGTTCGCTGATGAGGAGGCGATGGTTGCAACGGTCCCAATAGTTGCTGTAGAGGTACGAATAGACGCCCATCGCAGAGGTATATGTGAGCGAGGTGAGGTCTGTCACGACGGGGAAGTCCATGCCGTTGGCAATGAGTTTTTGTCTGATTTCGGCTGTAACGGGAAGCAAGCGGTCCAGTCCGGCAATGGTGACGGCAAGGTTGGAATAGTGACTCGTCTTATCATTGCTGTAGAGCACCAGTCCGTTGATTTCCGCCTTGAACTGCTTCACCAAGGTGTATGGGCTGGAAGACGAGATTTTGCTGGTCTTGAAATTGTTTGCCGTGGGCCAAGTGGTTTGAGGCTCCTCGTTGTGATTGTAGAGGATAATGCGGGGACGCGTACGATTGATGATACCCTGCAGCGTGCAGAACATGACGCGCTCCTCGTCGCTAAGCGATGCCTCATTCATGTCGAGCGACTTGAGCGTAGGTGCCGGAACGGGGAAATGTGGCAGCAAACGGTCTTCAGGCCAGAAGAGTTCGTCGGATTCCATGATGCGGTAGTTCGTGCTGTTGAGGTTGAACAGCGAATCTGAGAACGTTATCTTTTCAACCTCGCTCACATCAGTACGGACGACTGCTCCGTTCGTGAGCTTCGTAATCATTGTGGTGGGTTGCTGCGCCATGAACTGCGTGGCTGCCAGTTGGGCGGCAAGCAGGAGAATTATCTTTTTCATCTCTTCGGTAAGTTCTGATGTTGGGAAATTGAGGAATTAAAACATCACTTTAGTCGAGAACGTGCCAACCTTCACGACAAAAATGCCTGAGCCAAGTGTCTCGCGACTCAGTCGCAACTCGCCATTATGGCAAGGAGGAGAGGGGAGTTTACGTCCGTCGATAGAGTAGACGAGAGGCTTGGTGCCAGCTGGAATGCCTCGAAGCAACGCACCACCATCCTGCACGACGAAGGCAAAACCCTCGGTCTTGCTGATTGGCGTGGCCTCCGAAATGTCGCCGAACACGATTTCCGCGATGTCAGTGATTTCATAAACGATGGCAGATTCTGAACTCGGTTTGATGCTCAGTCTGCCGCTCGAGACAGTGACGATGGGATTCGCCTCGAAGAGCACAGTCGCCATCTCACCACCTAATGTCTTCAATATCAAACCCTGTCCTCCTTCGTCCACAGTCAGGAAACTGATTTGCTTCAGGTCGGCCACACGAGCCTGGAGCGACGTGCCGTCCGTCTTCTGGATGTTCATCACCTTTTCCTGAGCCTGGCTCGACAAGACGCCAAGCAACAGCGTCGCCGCTAAAAGTACCTTTCTCATTACCATATTAAAACTAAAAATATATAGCAAAACGATATAAACTTGTTGCAAAAATATAAATAAAATTGATATCCTCATACTTTTTTGATAGAAATGTTTGATGTTGTGGTACATTTTGACGCTTTTTCAGTGATAAGGAGTAAGCATTTCAAGGCAAAATACACCAGTTAAAAGAGATTCTAAAGAAAGTATTTATTATTTTCACAAGCTCTCGAAATCCAGCCGAGGCACAGCACGTTTCTCGTTCGTACGGGCTGATGGTACGGAAGAATAGCCCCTGTAGGGAAGAGTCTTTCAATCCACCTCCATCGAGCCGTCCTCGTAGATGCGCTTGATGGTGGCGAGAGCGTGGTAGTTGATGTTGTGGTCGCGCAGGAACTGACCGCCTCCTGCAAAACCTTTCTCCACGAGGAATCCCATGCCCACAATATGTGCTCCCGACTGACGGCACAGATGAATGACGCTGCCCGAGGCATGCCCCTCTGCCAGGAAGTCATCCAGAAAGAGAATCCTATCTTTTTCGGTCAGGAACTTGCGGTCTATGCAAACTGTTGTCTCTCCGTCCTTCGTGAAAGACCAGACCCACGATTTCCAAGACTCGTCGACAGTCTTGGGGTTCTTTTTCTTAATGAACACGACGGGCAGGTGCATGAGATAGCCTGTCATGATGGCAGGAGCGATTCCCGACGCCTCGATAGTGACAATCTTGTTGATGCCCTGGTCCTTGAAGAGGCGTGCAAACTCCTCGGCACAATGCATCATCAGTTCGGGGTCGAGTTGATGATTGAGGAAACTGCCCACCAGCACGACGCCGCCTTCTGCCCTCGCGCGTCCATCCATCAGAATACGTTGTTTCAGTTCTTCCAACATGGTATCATTTCTTTATTATTTCCTGCCATCTTCCACGAAGACATTCTTCACGGCATCGAGGTAGCCATAGCCATACACATTGTCGGGCTGGAGATAACTCGTCTCAGTCCATTCGTTCCAAGAATTGATGGTGATGAGCGGCTGGAGGTGTGGCCTGGCATCGAGATAAGCCTTTGCCCTTCGCAAGGCCTGTTCGAAGCGCTCTGGAGTATTGTCGCGAGTCACAGCACTCCTTCCCGTGCGAGGGCTATTGTCCCAACCGATGCTGACGTGCGGATAGTAGGGGATGGTGAACTCCTGCTCCAGTTTCTCCCATTCCTGATAGGCTTGTTCGAGGATTCTATTGTAGTCGTCGTCCACGTTGATGAAGTGGCAGAACTGGTAGTGCGACATGCTGTTGAAGCCTAGTTTCCTGACAAACTCGTCGCGAGGCTTGTCAGTCTTCGCAGCATCAAATCCGCTGTAATTGAACTGAGGTGCCCACATCGTGAACTGCAGTTCCAGGTCTGGGAAGCCAGCTTTCTTCACCTCTCCGCGGAACCATTTCAGGGCATCTCGAGCCTGCTCCACACCTCCCAATCCCTCGATGAAGGTGGAGAGTTCGTAAATCATGAAGACGGGCTTGCCGCCAATCTTGTAGTAGTTTGGCTGGCGGAAGAAGAGTTCGATGTTGCGTCGGCACATCTTCTCGAATGCCTCGCGGCTAACGCCTCCCCGCCAAATGATGTTGCTTTCGCCGAGGTGAGCGATGCGCGTGTCCCAGTAGTTCTCCACATTATGGTTCGCCCACATCAGGTAGAAGTGCATCTTGTCCCTGTTCTTTGCTTTCAGGAAGCCGTTGGTGAGCGTTGTCTCCATGAAAGGACGCTCGTCGAACCAGTACCAATCGAAGATGAAGACGTTCACGCCATGACTGGTGGCCTGCTCAATCTCCATTTCCATCACGGCAGAATCGGCTTCGTTGACGTACCCCCAAAGTGGACGACGGTTCCAATAGTGTCCTGGGTTACGCTGTTGCATTGTCATGACTGTCTCCCATTCGCCCATACCCGTCGTCCAGAAAGGTCGTAATCGCGGGTCGTCGGCAGCATAAGCAGGGTAGAGGTAGGCTGCAACGTCGTATATCCTCTTTGATTGAGCGAAACAAGTGATGAAGGACACCAGCAGGCACAAAATAATGATAGACTTTTTCATATTGTTCTCCATTATTATTTTCGCCTACAAAGATAGTGAAAAAAATGAGAGAACTACAAAGAATAAACTAGTATTTCTTTTTATTTCCGAGATATAGTCTATTTTCGACTAAAATCGCAAGCATCTTCTGCCGTAAAAGTAAGAAAGTCAGAAAAGAGGAAAATCACTTTATGGACAGGAATAGATTTCAGGAAGTACACGGAGAGGTAAAGAAGAGATAATAATTTATTTATTATCTATTATTATAATAAAACACTATAAAATGATCTTATAGAGATGTCCATGTACCGTCACTTTCGCTTCCTGTCTATAAAGTGATTATCTGATTAAGTGATTATCTCCCCGGGACGAATGAAGCAAGAAACAAACTTTCATCTTCGTGAGTAAATAATCGCCAATTTGCTTGCACATTTCAAGAATCTTTGTACCTTTGTAGTGTATTTGATAGGCGAGCTCTTAGCTGCAAATGAGAGCAAGCGAGGCACTGCTGAAATGCCTTCCGCACCTTAGAAGTGCGCTTTGGTGCTAGAGCATCCATGAACGCAACACGTTAAAGTGCGCAATTTGACACGTTAAAATTGAAAATATACAATGTCGCCGTGGAATGGAAACTGGACACGAAACCGTAAGTTTTACCATCAGACTGGGTGATTATTCCGTAGAAAGTGTTATCTTTGCACTTGAGTACATATAGAAACGCTGACAAAACAATGCGAAAATTCAGCATGAAACGATGAAACGCTTTGAAATTCTTTTGCTGGCAATCATGATGTCTGTCATAACTATGGGACAAAACAAAAACGCTCCTGTCAATTACGACGAGAATAAGGTGCCGAGCTTCGAGATTGCCGACCCATTGAGGTGCCTGGACGGGCAGGTTGTGGAGAGCACAAGGCAGTGGGAGAGCCGTCGCAGGCCTGAATTGCTGAGGATGTTCGGCGAAATGGAATATGGCGTAACACCTCGCAAAACAGGCATCAAGGTGAGGCATGAAGTCGTCAACTCAACTCCTGACGCGATGGACGGACTGGCAACATGCAAACAGGTTCGCTTCACCTTCACAGGCAAGAACGGCAAGTCGCTCCAGGCACTCCTCTTGCTCTATATCCCCAATGCGCCGAAAGGCCGAGTGCCAGTCATCGTGAGTTACAATTTCCATGGCAATCAGACGACTACCATTGAGCCGGACGTCATCACTTCTCCCTCGAGAGAACTGGTGAAAAGCCTGGGCTCTAAGGCGTGGGTGAGGGGCGAGCAGTCGAGCCGATGGGCGTATGAGATGGCCCTTCAGCGTGGCTATGCCGTTGCCACGATGTGCTACCACGATATCTGCCCCGATGCTCCGAACTTGCTCGTGCACGGCATTCCGGCGCTACTGCCCGATTACAATGCTGAGAATCGAGGCGAAAGCGAATGGGGGACGATTGGCATCTGGGCTTGGGGCTATAGCAGGATTGCCGACTATCTGGAGAAAGAAGAGCGCGTAGACAAGCACAGAATGGCCGTGCTGGGGCATTCGCGACTGGGCAAGACGGCGCTTTGGGCTGGTGCGCAGGACAAACGTTTCAAAGTCGTCATCTCAAACAACTCGGGTTGTGGCGGTGCTGCACTCTCAAAACGCTTCTTCGGAGAGAACGTGAGCCGCATTACGGCAAACTTCCCTCATTGGTTCTGTCCTGCCTTCAATCACTTCTCCGAAAACGAGTCGGCGCTGCCTTTCGACCAGCACGAGCTCTTGTCCCTGATTGCACCGCGCCATGCCTATGTGGCCAGTGCCGAAGCCGACAAATGGGCAGACCCGAGGGGAGAGTACCTGAGCCTGTATTATGCGGGGCCTGTCTATCACTTGTATGGCATGCAGGGGCTACCTTCGCCAGTGCCGCCAGCCGTTCATCAGCCACAGCATTATGATGTGGGCTACCACATTCGCTCGGGAGGACACGACGTGACGCCATACGACTGGCAGTGCTACCTCGACTTCATGGATGCTGCTCTAAGGCTAAACGAATAGTGCCTTAGCGTGTCTTTCCTACTTTAGGGCAGGCAGGATATAGTCCCAGACGAGGTTCTGCTCGGCTTGCATATCGTTCAGTTGGGCAGTATTAATCACCACGGCATCCTTTTCGGGGATGATGATGATGTACTGTCCGCCGGCACCATCGGCACGGAAGGCATTGTGGCGACAGCGCCACATTTGGTATCCATAGCCTTGCACCCAGTCGCTGTTCTCAATTGTCAGTTTGCTTTCAGCCACCTTGTCTGCCCTCATGCCTGCTGGCTGGCAGGGAACTTGCTTGAGGGTCATCTCGATGGCATAGTCTTTGGGCAGCACTTGCTTGCCTTTCCACTTGCCTTTCTGGAGAATCAACTGTCCCATCTTGGCCAAGTCCTCCGTCTTCAGATAAAGTCCCCAACCGCCACAATTGATGCCTTGCGGGCTCTCGTCCCAATGCGGCGCGTCGATGCCGAGCGGGTCGAACAGGCGAGGTTGCAGATAGTCCACTACCTTCTGCCCCGTCACCTTCTGTACGATAGCCGAGAGCATATAGGTGCCCATGCTGTTGTAGCAGAAATAAGTGCCCGGTTCGTGCTCTACAGGCCATGAGAGGAACGTCTTGGTCCAAGTGTCGCCTTCTTTTCTGCGAGGCTCGGTGTCGTGTCCGCAATTCATAGTCAGCAGGTTTCGAATAGTCACTTTCCGCAAGTTGTCAGATGGCGAGTCTGGCAGTTCGTCCGGAAAGAATGAGATAAGTTTGTCGTCGAGCGAGAGTAAACCTTCGCCGATAGCCAGTCCGACAGCTGCCGACGTGAATGTCTTGCTCACGCTGTTCAGGATGTGTGGCTTATTCTGCTCTCCGCCATTCAGCCATTTCTCGTAGAGAACTTTTCCGTGCTGCAGGACCATCACACTATGGATATTGAGGTTCTTGTCGCTTGCTGCTTGCAGATACCTCTCCATCGCCGCGTTCAGTTTGCTTTGGGCCTTAGCGCGTTTCATCGTTGTTACTTTCCCCGGCACCTCTTTCGGAGAGTCGGGTGTCATGGCGTTGCCTTTCAAGCAACACAAACAGAGCAGGACAGCCAGTCCACATAGGTTGATAAGATGTTTCATATGCTATGCTTTTGTTTCTTTTTCGCTTGATTGTATTCGTTATTCAATAATGCTTGCTGCAACGGCATTGCTCACGATGGAGCGCAACCGAACGGTAGAGCCGCCTTCGTCTGGGTGCACGGAATTGGTGAGCAGGATAACGCTGCAATCCAATTCGGGGTCGATGACGATGCCTGTTCCCGTGAATCCCGTATGGCAATAGGCTTTCGAGGAGAAGAGGTCTCCGTTGCACGATGCATAATCGCTATAGTTATCCCAGCCATAGGTTCGTCCGAAAGGCTCTGCAAACCGTGGTACAGTTCGCACTAAACGCGCTGTTTGCGGGCTCATGATGCGTTTGCCCTGCCATGTGCCGTCGTTCTGAAGCATGGCACAAAGGATGGCGATATCCTCAGCACAACTGAAGAGCCCTGCATTTCCGCTGATGCCTCCGTTCATGATTCGCGCTAAGGGGTCGTGCACCATGCCGCAAAGCACGCTGTCTGCGCCTTGTCGAGTGGTGGGCGCAACAATGCTTCGCCAGTCCGCACCATTAGGCATCAAAGCAGACCAACAAGGTACGTCCGTGTTTCGCCATACGCCTTGTTCATTTGGAGCGCATGGGATGTAGTCCGTATGGTTCATGCCTAACGGCTCGAAGATATGCTTGCGTGAGAAGTCTCGCAATGTCGTGCCGCTCAGTGTCTCGATGATGCGTTGCAAAGTAATGAAGTTCAGGCAACTATATCGGAATCCTGTGCCGGGCTTGAAGGCACGTTTCATGTGCGAGATGTGCTCGATGCAGGCATCGGGATCGGGTGTCGCGTTCGGATCGGGAGAGTAGTAGGCGGGCAGTCCTGAGGTGTGTGTCAGGAGATGATGGATGCGAATAGTTGTCGTCTCGCCTGCCTCGTCTTTCCAATTCTCGAAGCCGGGAACGTAGCGATTCACAGCGTCGAGCATTCGGAACTTGCCCTCTTCGCACAGGATAAGCGCGGAAAGTGCTGTGGACATGGCTTTGCTGCACGATGCCATATCGAAGATGGTGTTCGTCGTCATAGGGCGAACGACGGGCCATACCTGTCGATTGCCGTATGCTTTCAGGTAGGCAATCTTGTCGTGCCGCACGACTGCAAGGACGGCACCGGGTATGTCGCCTTGCCGTATGGCATCTTCAATAATAGAATCTGCCTTGAGAAGGCGCTCGGAGGACATGCCGACGCGCTCCGGCTTGACGTGTTGCAGGGCTTGCGCAAGGCCGATTGCAGGTATTGCAGCAAAGCAGAGCAAGCATAGATACTTCGTGATTGTCCGCATAGAAAACACGTTTAAGTTATTCTTCACTCAGTTTTGCCAAGCCGCCTTCGGACGTCTCTTTGTAGAGCGAGGGCAGGTCTTTGCCAGTCTGCTTCATGACGCGCACTACGCGGTCGAAGCTGACGCGATGCTGTCCGTCTGATAGCGAAGCGTAGAAATTAGCGTCGAGAGCTCTGGCGGCGGCAAATGCATTACGTTCTATGCAAGGAATCTGCACCAGTCCACACACGGGGTCGCAGGTCATGCCAAGGTGGTGCTCCAGTCCCATCTCTGCCGCATATTCTATCTGCGCCACGCTGCCTCCAAACAGTTGGCAAGCCGCTGCAGAAGCCATTGCGCTGGCCACGCCCACTTCTCCCTGGCAACCGACGTCGGCGCCCGATATGCTGGCGTTGTGCTTGACGAGATTGCCTATCAGTCCAGCCGTGGCGATGGCGTGGAGGATGCGTTCGTCGGAGAATGCATGATTGTGCCCCAAATGGTAGAGGACTGCGGGAAGTACGCCGCAAGAGCCGCATGTGGGAGCCGTCACGATGAGTCCGCCCGATGCATTCTCCTCGCTAACTGCCAAGGCGTAGGCATAGACGAGGCCCGAGCTCTGCAGGTTAGCCTTGTACCCTTTCGACTTCGTGTAGTAGACAGGCGCCTTTCGCTGCAATCCGAGCGGGCCGGGAAGTACGCCTTCGTGATTGATGCCGCGTTCCACCGCTTCCTGCATCACTCGCCATACCTCTTGCAGATAGTCCCATATCTCGGAGCCTTCGCATTGCTCCACATACTCCCAGAAAGCGTGTCCCGTCTCTTGACACCAGGCCATGATGGCTTTCATCGTGGTGAGGGGATAGAGTGGGGCGTCTTCGTTCGGCTGGCTTGCCTGCTCTTCGCCTTCCAAGAGGGCGCCTCCGCCAACACTATAGACCGTCCATTCGTCCACGAGTGAGCCATCGGGCTGACACACTGCAAACTTCATCCCGTTGGGGTGAAAGGGGAGGAAAACCGAAGGTTCCCAATGAATGGAGACTTTTCCGTGAGGCTCCAGGACACGAAGGATGGCAACGTCTGTCAGGTGTCCCTTGCCAGTTGCGGCAAGCGAACCATATAGCGTAACGTCGAAAGCCGTCGCTTCCGGATGGCGTTCGAGGTATTGAATGGCAGCAGCCTGAGGTCCCATCGTGTGACTGCTGGAGGGACCAAAGCCGATGCGATAGAGTTCTCTTAGTGATTTCATAACTTATTTGGTATTCAGGTATTTATCAAACAACTTGCGAAGCAGTGATTCATCATCAATCATGTGGCGCAACTCTTCGAGTCGAAGAGCATTTGGCGAGTCGTCGAACCACAATTTCAGGTAGCCTCCGCGTCCATATTTCTCTTTGAGATGAGCCACCATTCGCTTGAAATGTTCCTCCCTGCCCAACTCCGGATAGTGGTCCAACCCGAATTGAACAGTCCGCTCGATGATGTTGTGCGGGTCGATGTAGCGGTCTGCTTCAGCCACGATACGCCCGTAAACGGTTCGGGGTTCATGGTCTGTCGAGGCACGATGGTCTTCCGCAGCATCGGCCATCACTGCAATCTGCTCCTCGGAAAACCAGCGACGCAGGTTCTGGTCGGCTCGTATGATTCTGGCCGAGGCTTCGTGATGATGCTCCCGGCCCTCGCAAAGTCCCGTGTCGTGATAGGCTGCGATGGCATAGACCATGTTGATGTCCACGTCGAGATGCTCGGCCATATCCATGCTCTGGCGTATGACCATGCGTGCATGAGCCTGCTGGTGAGCCTTGTCGAAAGCATCGTATCGGGGCAAGATGCGCTCCTCGACATATTGCATAAGGTCTTGTTTTACTGGTCTCGACATATCACGAGATTTCTTTTGGGGAGTTGCGTTTGCAAACGTCGCGTGGATAGTTTATAAACTTAACGTGGGTAAAATGAAAATATCACGTGTAATATTTCAAATATCACGTGGGTAAAATTGATTTATCACGTGGGTAGTTTGAAAACATGCCGTGCCATGTCGGTCAATCTATCACTTCACCCACTCCTCGATGTCCTTTTTCGTAACACGGTTCAGCAACAAGCCTTCCTTCCAATTGCAGGCAGGATAGGCTTTCTTCAAGTCTTCGCACGACTGCTTGATGCTGCTGCCACCGGAGGTTGCAAAGGGGATGACCGTCTTTCCACTGAGGTCGTATGCCTCCATGAAAGTGTTGATGATGGTGGGGCATGTGTTCCACCAAATCGGGAAACCGACATAAATGACGTCGTACTTCGTGATGTTGTCAACTTTGCCTGTTATGGCGGGGCGCGACGTCTTGTCCTTCATCTCCACCGACGAGCGGCTCTGCTTGTTGCGCCAGTCCAAGTCGGCATCCGTATAGGGCTGCACGGGCTTGATTTCGTGCAATGTGCCGCCAGTCACCTCGGCCAGTTGCTGAGCCACGGCTTTCGTTGTGCCAGTTGCCGAGAAGTATGCCACGAGAACCTTCGTGCCTTTGTTCTCCTTTTGCCTCTTCGTTTGTGAACTTGCACCCAGGCATATTGCCAGGAATGCCACCATCAGTAATGCTACCTTATTCATAATAATAGAGTTTGTTATGTTGTTACGAAAGTATCTTCCTCAACTCCGTCAGCACTTTCAGGTCGGCAGGGAGCCATTTCACGCTGTCCAGTTCGTCCTTCTTGAGCCACCTCGCCGCCTCGTGCTCATTGAGTCTCAGCCCATCCGAAAGCAGCGAGCAGAGGAAGCAATGCATCCTGAGTCGGAATTTCGGGTAGTCGTGCTCCACAGTGCAGAGGAAGTCGTCAACCGAGATTTCAGCCGACAGTTCCTCGCGAATCTCGCGTTGTAGTGCCCCCTCGCGCGTCTCGCCTGCCTCCATCTTCCCCCCCGGAAACTCCCACCAGTCTTGCCATTCACCATAGCCACGCTGAGTGGCAAAGATGCTGTCACCCTGGCAAATGATTGCTGCAACGACTTCTATCTCTCTCATGCGTATCGAGTGGGCACTTTTGATGTTAGACATTGCAAAATTACAAATAATTCTTCGTTTTTCATCCTTCGTTCTTCTTTTTTTCGTACATTTGCACAAAATAACTTTAACTGAAAGAATAATACTATGTCATACCTTAGGTTTCTTCTGACGACATGGGTGCTGACATTCTGCATCTCGGCATTCAGTCAACAACTTTACGACCGCTCGGGCTCTCTGATTGGCCGATATGACAACGAAAAGATATATGACCGCTCCGGTTCGTACAGAGGACATGTCGACTCGGGACGCTTTTATGACCGTTCTGGCAGTTACATGGGGTATGAGAGGGATGGCAAGTTCTACGACCGCTCGGGCAGTTACATGGGATATCGCTCGGACGAAAAGTTCTATGATCGTTCCGGCTCATATCTCGGATACTACAGTAGCGGCAATGTCTACGACCGTTCCGGCTCTCTGATTGGCAGGTACTCGAATGTGCCAAGCACGGTAATTGCACTTGTCTACTTCTATGGATTCTATCCATTGCGATAGTCTCCACATGGTTCGCCACAGCATGACATAGATTGTCCTTCGGCTGCGCATCATCCGCCCGCAGACCTTGTCCGCTTCGCACTGCCCTGTGTTCTAAGGCACTGCATGTGAACTTGAGTCTGTCGCTGCGATATTCGTCCCTTTTAACATTATTTATAGTGAGTTTATTCGTTTATTTATTGAAAAAATGCTACTTTTGTATTTAATAAGATAAGTGATATCCTGATTAATTACAAGATAGATATTAATAAAATATAAGACGTTCAAAGTTTTCAATGGCAAATGATTTGAAGTCAAAGACTGTGTCCGGTGTCATCTGGACTGGTATGCAGAAACTCGGGTCGACGATGCTTTTATTCATCTCGACAATTGTCTTGGCCAGACTGTTGACCCCCGAGGACTACGGCTACATTGGGATGCTTGCAATTTTCCTTGCCATTTCCCTGACGTTCATCGATGGTGGCTTCGGTTCGGCACTGATTCAGAAGAAACGTCCTACGCACGAGGACTATTCAACTATCTTTTATTGGAACCTTTTCCTGTCTATCTTCCTTTATCTGATACTCTTTTTCGCAGCTCCATACATTGCCAGATTCTACAGGCTGCCGCTCCTCTGCAAGATTCTTCGCGTGGAGGGAATAGTGCTGATTGTGAATGCCATCCGAATCGTGCAGACGAACCAACTGAGGAAGCAACTGCGATTCAAGAAAATAGCGACGGTTGATGTGTCCGTTGCTGCTGTTTCGCTGGCTGTCACTATCTTCCTTGCGTGGAAAGGTTTCGGCGTGTGGGCTCTTGTTGTCCAGCAGTTGATGGTCAGCGTATTGACCACATCGATCTATTGGCTGACAGGAAATTGGCTGCCTTTGCTGAAGTTCTCGAAGAAGTCCTTTAAAGAACTATTCAACTTTGGTGGCTTTATTCTGCTATCAAATCTGGTGAACACTTTCTGCAACAACATTCAAGGTTTGCTGATAGGAAAGCTTTATACGGCGACCACGATGGGGTACTATTCCAAAGCTCATAGCACAGAAAGTCTAGCATCAAACTTTATCTCGACGGTCATGGACCAGGTGTCGTACCCCGTCCTTGCAGAGGCGCAGAACGATATGGAAGTAATGCGAAGGATGCTGAAGAAGTTCATTGGTGTGCTGGCATATTTAACATTTCCGCTGATGACGCTTCTCATTCTACTGGCAAAACCTATTTTCCTGCTGCTATATACCGAAAGATGGCTCGACAGCGTGCCCTTCTTTCAGATATTGTGTTTCGCAGGAATGGCTATTTGCTTGCAAGGCATCAACTACTATGCCGTGGCTGCGATAGGGAAGAGCAATATGATGTTCCGTGCGACGCTAATCAAGAGAAGTATAGGCCTGCTTTTGGTTGTGCTTGGCCTTTATTTCTGGAAGCTGAATGGCTTGCTGGTTGGTGTCGTTCTGGGCTCGTACGTCATCTATATCGTCAATGCATGCATGGTTCATAAGTTCATTCGATACACTCTCGGCCAGCAGTTCCGCGACCTTTTACCTGTCATTATCATAACGGCAATCAGTGGTGTTGTGGCATATATCGTAGGCAATCTGATGTCCGGACATATTTACCTGGTGGCATGCATCCAAGCCGTTGTCTTCATCTGCGTTTATCTCTTCCTCTCGATTGTAATGAAGTTGTCTGCCTTCATTGACAGTTCCGACATATTAAAAGGATTCATTAGAAAGCATTCAGGAAAATGATTAGAATAGTTGGCGTGGGCGACATCATGCCTGGAGGGCTGCTTAATGTGAGCCGGAAACCTTGTGCGAACGACGACGTGCTGCACCTTCTCATGGATGGTGACGTGCGATGTGGCACGCTAGAATGTGCCCTAGGTAACGAACCGACCTACGACGAGGCAAAGGTAGCCGATAGGGGAAACGTCATTTATGCGATGAATGACGACATCCGCAGGCTGAAAGAGTTGCATATTGACATTGTCAGTCTTGCCAACAATCATTTCTACGACCTCGGACCAAATGGCGCAGCGCATACGATTGAACTTCTCGACAAAGAGAACATCCTTCATTGTGGCGCCGGCAGAAACCTGGAGGAAGCAGGTCGGCCTGTTGTGATGGAGTTCGGCGGCAAGACTGTAGCATTCCTGGCATTCTGCGATACGGATTACAATAATGTATACTATTGCACCTATGCAACTGCAGATTCTCCTGGCGTCAACCCAATGACGTGTGATTATGTGGAGGCAGAGATAAAGAAATGTGCCGCGTTGTATGACTTCGTTGTCGTCATTGCGCATTGGGGTAGGGAACACACTTTCTATCCGAATGTCACGACACGCAAGATGTCCGAACTTATGCTGAAAGCAGGTGCATGTCTCGTCCTCGGTGGACATCCCCACCGAGTTCAGCCAATTGTTAACACTGGGAAGACCTGCGTGGCATACAGCATGGGCAATTTCCTCTTTCCTGAACGACTGATTGCGCCGCCTAAAGTGACTTACTATGCTGACGACGACATTGACTATGACACGTTGCCCGTCACGGATGAATACCCCATCGTGGACAGGGTTACTCTGAAGACTTTGCCGTTCTGGGCTCGTGTGGGAATGATTGTAACAGCAGATTTGGACGGATGTCGCGTGTCGTCCCGTTACCATCTCACATATCTTGAAAAGGACAACACCGTGACGATGTTGGACAAAGAGCGTGGTAAGGAAGCAAATAGAATAGTCAGCAAATTGTCCTGGCTGCTGAAGTACAGACTCTATCGACCTTACATGCTGGCTCGCCGAATACTAATTTCCGTTCGCAGAAGAATGTCAAGAATACTTCAATAACAAACAATCAAACCGATGGGACTGTTAGGCAAAATAAAAGGCAGGATATACCGAATCCCTCTTTGCAGAGAGGTTCGAATCCTGCATGAAGAAAGAAAGCGTTTCCTCAAAGAGGCAGAAGAGCGTTTCAAACGAGAGAAACCGGAGCACGGTTCGCTCGAAGATTATAAAGATGCCCTGCGAAAGCATCGTGTCACATACTCCGAGTACATGTACAGCTACGAGTACTGGCGGCTGAATGAGCAGGAGAGGGACGAGTTCGTCTCTACCTCTGAGATGCAAGTCATCTACAGAAAGTTGGGAGACAGAAACGTCAGAGAGGTCTTCCACGACAAGGTGCGCTTCCTCCCACTCTTTTCACGATTCGTTCATCGTTGGTGGGCGATGGCAAAAGACTTGTCCCTGGACGAATTTCGCGACAAGGTATCTCAGTTTGACATCATCGCCAAACCTACTGACGGTACACGTGGTGAAGGGATTTTCAAGATTTCGAAAGAGGCTGTCACGGACTGGCAAGGGTTGTTCGAACGCGTGAGAAATGCCAATTGCCTGCTCGAGGAGTGCATTGTCGCTTGCGATGAAATTGCCGCCTTTCACCCGGCTTCGCTCAACACGATTCGAGTCGTCACCTTTTCCAATGGCAATCGTTGTAAGGTGTTTGCCGCGCTTCTGAGGATGGGAGTAGGTGATAGCGTTATCGACAATACGCATGCTGGAGGAGTATATGCCCCGATAAATGTGGAGACGGGAACTATTGAAGTTCTTGCCATCGACAGTCACAACAACCGATTCGACGCTCATCCCGACACAGGAAAAGCCATTCTGGGATTCCGCATCCCGTGTTGGGAGAAGATTGTTGAAACTTGTGAAGAGGCCACACGAGCCATTCCCAACATACATTTTGCAGGTTGGGACTTGTGCATCAACAAGGATGGCGAAGTCGAGATTATCGAAGGCAATCATGCTCCCGACTTTGACGGAGGTATGCAAGCGCCGTTAAAGATTGGCGTGAAAAAGAAGGTACAACAGACCATCATAGATGTCATGGGTGTTGACCCGATGCGGAAGTTGCCTGTTTGGGCAGTCTGATGTAGTTCGGTCGCTTATTCTTTTTCTTCCAGACTCGAATCGGGGAAGACGCCATACGCTTCCTTGTAGGCATAGGCATAGTAGTCTTCCGGTGCGATGTCTGGGTAGCGATCGCGGAAGAGCGATTGGGTAGCTTCACGGTCGCAGGAGGGTGCCATCTGGAGGTACGTCAGGAAGTTCTTTATGTCGCCTTTGCGAAGATAACAATTCGCGATATACGGCACGACGAACTTGCCGTCCTCTTTTCCATAGATAGCCCAGACGTCTTCGAGCAGGTCGATGGCAATGCCGTTATAGTCTGCATTACTGTAGGAGATAGCAATGCTGAATAGCGTGTCTGCTTGACGCGGGCTTTTTTCCAGCGCATCAGAAAAGGCTTGCTGTGCCTCTTTGACTCGTTTGGCATGCAGATAGATGTCGCCCTCCGAGACATAGCATTTCCACATCACTTCCTCTTGGGCAAAGTTTCTGGCATTGTCCATGTTGGTCAATGCTTCGTGGAACTTGCCAAGGCGACTCAGGACAAATGCTCTCAGCAGGAGTATCTGGAAGAGGTCTTGCTCTCTGTCGGGCTGATTCACGGACAGTTCTTCTGCCTTTTTGAGCGGTTCGAGTGTTTCCGTATAGCGCTCTTCGTTGTTGTAACACATCGCGAGCGAAATCAGCACGCCGACGTCATCCGGCTGCAATTCGAGGTATTTCTTGTAGTGTTCAATGGCTTCGGGCATCATCCCATCGCGCATGTATGCATTTGCCTTCATGAGGATGGCAGAATAGTCTTCCGGATTGATGGCAAGAGCAAAGTCTGTGGCTTCGAGCGCCTCGCAGAAGTAGTCGAGACTGATGCATGTCTCGGCCAGTAAGACCCACGCTTTGGAGTTGTAGGGCTGCTTGTCGAGGATTTCTTTAAGCATGTCGTAGGCCTCTTCGTAGTTGTCGAGTCCCATCTCTATCTCAGCTTCAATGATAGGCAGTTGCGGATGGTAAGGGTTGGCTCTCTTGAGGAGTTCTGCCCATTCATGTGCCACCTCCCATTGGTCGTAGTCCATGAAAATGCCGGTACAGTTGTAAATGTACTCGTCGACGCTGTCTTCTACCTTCGATGTTTGCTCGAGGAGGAAGTCGGACGCCTCGTCCACATGGTCTTCCTTAATGAGGAGTTCGGCTCGCATAAAGATGACTTCCAGGTCGTCCTGCTCGTGAATAGCGTCGATGATGCTGCGTGCTTCGTCGATTTTGCCGTAGAACATCTTTTGCCGCGCCAGGAAAATTTGGGGATCTACGCTGTCGGGGTGCATGTCGATGGCAGCCTGAATGGCACGAGTTGCCTTGGCATCCTGCTTGCCCGTCATGTAGTATTCCGCTATGTCCGTCAGTTCGTCTGCTTCCATATAGGGCGTTACCCCTTCGGAGATTGCCTTCTCGTAGCGGTGAAGCAACCTCAGAAAGTGACGGGACTGATAGTATTTGTTGCTGTCTTCCATTCTTGTTGACCTTTGAACATTGACCTTTGAACTTTCATCCAAGTCGAATCTTCCAACACTCCACGTGATGATTCAAAACATCACACGTGATAATTGCAAATATCACACGTAATATTTTAATTTTAACATGTGATAATTTCATTTTACCCACGTGATAATTTTATTTTACCCACGTGACGTTTTCCAACCATCCCTGCCTGACTGCTCGTGGCACCCTTGTGTGACGAGTGAACCGACTGATTTACAGGCTTATTTCTTCGTCCAGGTATCCTTGAGCCCAACCGTCTTGTTGAAGATGAGATGCTGGGGCGTGCTCTCGGTATCTACGTTGAAGTAGCCGATTCGCTGGAACTGGAGGTAGGAGAGGGGCTGCATCGTGGCTGCGAACTCCTCGACGTAGCAGTCCTTCAGGACAGTCAGGCTGTCGGGGTTGATGATTTGCTTCATCGCCGTTACTGCGTCGCAGTCCTGGGCTTCGCGAATGGCGGCGAGTTCGTCCCTTGGGTTCTCCACCTTCCATAGGCGGTCGTAGAGCCTGACTTCGGCTTTGACGGCATGCTGGCAACTGACCCAATGCAGGGTCTTTCCCTTGATTTTCCGGTCGGCGCCGGGCAGTCCGCTACGCGTGTCGGGGTCGTATGTGCATTGAATCTCCGTTACGTTTCCGTCGGCATCCTTCGTGCAGCCGGTACACATTATTATATATGCGTTCTTCAGGCGCACTTCCTTACCGGGAGCCAGACGCATGAACTTCTTCTCCGCCTCTTCCTGGAAGTCGTCGCGCTCTATCCATATCTCGCGGCTGAAGGCAACCTGATGGGTTCCGTCGGCCTCGTTCTCCGGATTGTTGACTGCGGTAAGTTGCTCGACTTGACCTTCCGGATAGTTCGTGATGACGACCTTCACGGGATCGAGCACAGCGCTGACGCGGATGGCGCGGCTGTTCAAGTCCTCGCGCACGGCACTCTCCAGGAGCGCCATCTCGTTGAGGGCATCGAAGGTGGTATAGCCTATCTTCTTGATGAAGCCACGGATGCTCTCCGGACTATACCCGCGACGACGGAAGCCGCATATGGTCGGCATGCGCGGATCGTCCCATCCACTCACCAAACCTTCCTTGACGAGTGCCAGCAGGTTGCGTTTGCTCATCAGTGTGTAGCTGAGGTTAAGCTTGTTGAACTCCGTCTGGCGGGGGCGATTGTCCTCAATGTTGTCGGTCTCGCCCTTGTACTCTTTCATCCAAGTCACAAAGAGGTCATAGAGGGGACGATGTTCTACAAACTCCAGCGTGCAAAGGCTGTGCGTCACACCCTCCAGATAGTCACTCTGCCCGTGGGTGAAGTCGTACATCGGATAGGCGTTCCATTTGTTGCCGGTTCGGATGTGAGGGATGTTCATCACACGGTAGAGCAGGGGATCCCTGAAGAGCATGTTCGGGTGCGCCATATCGATCTTAGCGCGAAGCACGAGCGTGCCGGGCACAGCCTCGCCACTATTCATAAAGCGGAACAGCCTGAGGCTCTCCTCGGCGGGACGGTCGCGGAAGGGGCTGTTGGTGCCCGCCTTCGTCGTCGTACCCTTTTGCTGGGCAATGACCTCGGCACTCTGCTCGTCCACATAGGCACGGCCCTGCATGATGAGCCACTCGGCAAAGTCCCAGAGCTCCTGGAAGTAATCGCTCGCATAGAACACATTATTCCACTGGAACCCCAGCCATTGTATGTCGTGCTCAATGCTCTCGATGTACTCGGTGTCTTCCTTCGTGGGATTCGTATCGTCGAAGCGCAGGTTGCACTTGCCGCCATATTGCTTGGCGATGCCGAAGTCGAGAGCAATCGCCTTAGCGTGTCCGATGTGGAGATAGCCGTTTGGTTCGGGCGGGAAACGCGTCTGGACACGTCCTCCGTTCAGCCCCTCGGCCAAATCCTTCTCGACTTTCTGCTCTATGAAATTGAGGCTTTTCTTCTCCTCAGCATTATTACTTGCTGTCTCTACCATGTTTTGTTTAGTTTATTTTCGAATGTATATCTTTCTGCCATTATGGATGTAAATACCGCCAGGCAAGTTGCTCTTGTTCATTTTCCTGCCGTTGAGGTCGAACACAGAAGTGCCTGCGTCGAAACGCGAGTCGCGAACATCCCGGATACCAAGCGGATCTTCAATTTCAAGACAGACTGGAATCTCCGGCAACGGAATGCTTAGCGGACGAAGTTCCGCAGGCAGATTGGTCGTGAAGTATGTTGCCATGGGGGACAACTCTGTGGGGTTCTCGACATATACGAACGCCGTGCCCTCTTCGTTCAGCATGTAGCAATCTGAGAGGATTGGCGAGTAAGTGTTGCCGTGGAACTTGAAACTGTCCGACGTGACAAGCATCTTGTCCGTTCCCGTCTTGAAGAAGTGTGCATTGTTTGCGGTGAAGACGAGGGAGCAGCCTGCCATCGTGCTGTCTGCAGCAATAATGTAAGGCGTTCCGCCTCGCAGTTCTGTGGCCGGCCTGAAGAGTACCGAACCGTCGTCTCCCTCGGCAGCAAACTCGTAAATCCAGAAATGATTGAGCGAATCTTCAAGCGAAACGAGACGTTCGCCGATGTAAATAGAGTCGGGTTGGAACGGCATGGTGACGGTGTGCCACTTCGTGCCGTTCTC
>JAGCNZ010000130.1 GCA_017645655.1 Bacteroidaceae bacterium
ATAAAGCACGTCGCTGGGCGTGGCCACGAGGATGCTTGCCGTCACGAAGTCGTCGGCCTCGGTGATAGCCAATGAGTCCTGTCGTGCCTGTTGCAGGCTATCGGCCTCTTGTCCGAAGCATATGACGGGTGCCAGGAATGCAAGGAGGATGATGGACGAACGAAGACTCATGTGTGCTGGAGTTCTTTTGTTTGCGTTTATTGTGCAGACATGATGTTGAGGACTTGCTGATAGTCGCCGCCATCGACAACGTTGTCGTTGTTGATGTCGCACTTCGCGTCGTATCCGTCGACAGACATAACGTTGAGGATTTGCTGTGCGTCTCCGCCATCCACTACGCCGTCGCCCGTCACGTCACCAATGACGCCGGCAGGGAAGTCGTCTGTGCCGAGCTGCACGAAGATTGACATGCCGCCGAAGGGGATGTTGATGGTGACGAAGAGTTTGTCGAGGTTCATCTTGCCCTGCAGCTGGATGGGAATGCCGCCGTTTTGACAGAGAATCGGGCCCATCCATGTGTCGCTCACTTCGGGGTCGCCAGCTGTGATGGTGATGTCGCCGTCGTAGCTGAAATGCATCAGGCCGTCATCGCCTTTCTCTGCTGCGAGGTCACGCACGAAGATGTTGCCCACGCCCATTTGCTGTCCCTCTTGCACGAGGACAAAGTTCTTGAGCAGGAAGTTGATGGTGCCGTTGCCATTGTCGCTAACCATGACGTCTGCCACTTGCGGTTCTGCAGAGCTCCCGTCGATGGTAACGAGGAGCTGGTCGGTATAAACCTTTACGGGGATAAGGTTGACGAGGATTGTCATGCCGGGTATCTCAATGTTGATGCTGACGAAGAGCTGGTCGTCGCTCAGTCTGCCTTCGAGCTTGACGGGCAGTCCTTCCTCACCGGAGAGTGCAGGGCCAACCCATCCTTCTGCCACCTCAGGGTCGCCGGCCTCGATAATGAGGTTGCCGTCGTAGCTGAAGTGCATCATGCCGTCTTCGCTTGCTTCGGTAGCAAGGTTGTTGAGGGCGATGTTGCCTACGGGCATCTTCTCGCCATCCTGCTCGAGGATGAAGTTGTTGAGCGCGAAGTTGATGGTGCCGTCGCCATTATCGAAGACGCTGATATCAGTAATCTGCGGAGTGGTCTCTGCGCCGTTGACAGAAACGAGGAGCAGGTCCTTGTAGCGTGTCTCGCCGGGCTTGAGGAAGTCGTCTGTGCCGACCTCGACGAAGATATCCTGTCCGAGTTCGCTCATGTCGATATTGATAGTTGCATAGAGCTTCACGTCGTTGTATTTGCCCTGCAGCGTGTAGGGAATGTTCACAAAGAATTGGGCGAACATCTGGAAGTTGGCGGGGAGTTTCTCGGCGGGGATGGTAAACTTGCGCTCCGAGTCCTGGAAATACTTCAGGCCGTCCTCGCCTTCCGTCATAGCAACGTTCTCAAGGCAGACGTCGCCAATGTTGGTGGGTTCCGTACCGATAGTAATGGTGAAGTCCTTCAGCACGAAATTGATGGTGCTGTTGCCGTTGTCGACGATGGTGACCTCGGCATCAGACTCGTTCGTAACAGAACCGTTGGTGGTTACAACGTAGTGTTCGGTGTAGTTTTTCTCGCTCTGTGCCATGCTGCCGAGGCAGAAAAATGCACAAAGAACAGTGAGTAAAGTTTTCTTCATCTTTTTATAATTTTGATGTTAATTAGTAGTCACTTCTCTAAAATTCAGGCGCAAAGGTACGACTTTTTACCGACATAGAGACGAAAAAAAAGGTAAAATATGCACAATTTACCGACATTTTACCTGAAGACCGATTCTTTGAGAACTAACGGAACAAATGAAATCAGAAAGCACTGCACGGTGAGATGAAAAACGCAGCACGTGATGTTCGGATTTATAACACGTGATGTTTGGAATTATAACACGTGATATTTGAAATATTACACGTGATATTTGAAATTTACCCACGTGATGTTTGAAAGTCAGACACGGCACGTTTGGAAATCAGGCATGCGACACTTACCTTCGGGCACAAAAAAAGAGCTGCCTGAGATATTCCCCGGCAGCTCTTTTGCCAATCTTGCTATCTGTTATTCCTCGGGAAGGGGGAGGAACCAGTTGGTCATGTTCTGCAAGCGACTACGGAGTTTGTTGTCCACCTCGCCAGTGCGACGCTTCGAGATGCGCTCTGCCAGATAGTCGGGATTGCCGCGACGCATAGCCACACGGCAGAGGTCGCTGAAGCGCGTACCCTCGAATGCAAGCTCGAGAGCGCATTCGTCGATGATAAGGTCCTCAACGGCATTCTGCACTTCATCATCAAACTTGCCGCTGTAGATATCTTCCTCCGTCAGCTCCATGCCTGTTGCCTCCTTAATCTTCTTCTGAACCATATTTACATAGTTGTAGGAAGAGAGACATCCAGCCGGCTCGTCGAAGCGGATGAAGCCGCAACCACGCTGGTGGATACCCATGGTGAGATACTCATCATTGTTGTCATCAGGATAGCGCAGGCTGTTGGTGGTCTCGTTGAGCAACTTGCCCTGGTCCTTGATGTAGATGCGCTGACGATTGTTCAAGCCGCGGAGATAAGTCTGCTTGAAGTCCATATACGGAGCATTAAGGGCACGCTCCACCTCGCGACGATCCAGATAATTACATGCAACACCGTGACTGCGCACGAGCTTCACGTTGGATGCAGTAGCGGGAGTGTTCCAGAATGCATCATCATCGGCAGCCGTATAGTAGATTGACTCAAAGTCAACCTCGCGCATAGAGGGCTCCGGCAAAGACTCATCAGGATCCAGTATGGACTCATACTGTCTCAGAGCTTCTGCATACTCCTCCTCGAAATAAGCTTCCAACCAGGATATCAGGTCATCGAAATGATGTATCTGATTGTCCGTATCCCATCCCTCGGGCAGCAGCACGCCGCTTGTATCACGATAGCAATACAGGGAGTCCTTGACTGGATAGTCGAATCCGTTAGAGAACAAATTGGTCAGACGGCTCTTCAGGTTCACAGAACTGGGAGCCTCGGGGAACCATTCGGGATAATTGCAAAGGCCAGTCTTGAGGACAGCAAATGCATAGCTGGGATAGCCGGCACGGTTCAAAGCCTCAGCATAGCGGAGCCATACAGTGCTCTTGCGATAGATGACGGGATACGTGGTGATGAAACCAGCACGAGGATTCTGCTTGGAAACCATCTTGCCATAATAGGTGTCATCGCCAATAAGGTATGTCCATTGGCGACCACGGCCGTTGAAAATCCAGGAACGACGAGCATCGCCGACTCCAGGAAGCTCCACAAGAGCAGGACTTCCATTGCCCCAGAAATCAGCAGCGCTGACATCGCCCACATAAATCTCGAACTTCTGGCTGTCGCAAAGCGCTTCATAACCCTTGCTGGGGATAAGCTCGCGCTCATAGTTGGGAGTAAGAATGACCATAGAGGCAATGTCGGACGACTGCTCGACATCACCACTGTTATTAACCGAAATAGAAGTGTGGAGGCCAGTCGTCATCTCAGCAGTGAAGCCGAACAAGCGGTTGACGTCCGTCATCACCTTACCCTCGAGCTTACCCGTATTGCTGGGAATGCAGGTAATCATCTCCGTGGAACGGGCCACCTGACCTCTCTCTCCATAAGGAGAACCGGTATAATCGTAGATGGGATAGTCCAGACGCTCATCCAGACGACCAGTGCTGTAGTAATTGTCCACATCAATAGGACCGCAATAGCGCGTGTTGATGTAGTTGAAGTAGTGCTGCGCTGCATCCACATACTTGCCGCTCAGCAGATAGAGGTCGCCCAAAACAATAGGAATGGGGAACATGCACCTGCTGCTGTGGCAAACGAAATGGCTGCTGCTGGAGCTGGCATCACCATAGTTGTTGTACTGCGGCATGCCGTATTCCGAATTCAACTCAAACGCTTCCAGCTTCTCCAGCTCGGGGCCAAGCTCCTCTGCCAGCAACTGGGCAGTGAGCTTCGCATGGTTCTTGTCGTCCATGAAGTTGTCGATGTCGTCCGTCGTGAGCATGGGCTCCTTGTAGAAAGGCACCCTGTTCTCGCCGTAAGCATACAACAACTGCATGTAAACCCATGCACGGATAGACTGCACCTGAGCATATTCCTTCATCATGTACAGTTTGTTCGTGCCGGTAGTACGAACAGTGTCACACATAGCGATGTACGCATTACAGCTGTTGATGACGTGATAATAGTCTGCAACCTTCAGGTAAGCGCATGCGCCATCCTTCCAGTCTTCAGGGTCTTCCACTTCACCAAAGTTGATAATGGCGCCGATGGTATCGCTGACGTAACCCGACGCGTCAACCAGGTCACCACGACACTCGTTCAGGATAACATAGCGCTCGGCTATGTTCTGCAGAGACTTGAGGATGCCCCAATAGGAATAAAGCGTATCCTCTGCCACGGTATATGCGTGGCGCTCGCTGTCTGGGGAGAGCATGTCTTGGCAAGACGTAGAGAACATACCATACATCATGCTCAGCAATAACATGCTTATGATTGATTTCCTTTTCATCTTATTCATTTTAATTATGAATTGTGAATTGTGAATAATGAATTGCATTAGAGGTTAATCGAAACACCTACATTGAAGCTGCGTCCACTGGGAATGAGGCCAGTATCCACACCCTGATAGAGAACACCGTTGCGACAGCTCATCTCGGGATCTGTACCCAGATACTTGGTGATGGTAAAGAGGTTGTTAGCCTCGCCCCACACCTTCAGGCCGAGCAGCCAGCTGTTGCTGTAAGGAATCTTGTAGGTCAGGCGAACATTCTTGAGCTTGAGGAAACTGCCGTCTTCAATCCAACGGTCGCTCATACGCTCATTGTTGCGCCATTCCTCACTGTCAATGTAGCATGCCTTAGGTATGTCAGTCTCCTGACCTTCATACGTCCAGCGACGCAGGACAGCTGTGGTCTGGTTGTAAGTGGTATTCAGACCTTCCAGCTTGCTGCGCTGGTAGTTGTAGATGTCGTTGCCAAGGCTATACTTGAAGTTGACGTCGAGTCGCAGGTTCTTCCATGTCAGACTGCTATAGATATTACCATAGATGTCGGGATTGGGATTGCCGATAACCGTCTTATCACTCTCGTCGATAATACCGTCTTGGTTGCGATCCACGAAACGGATATCACCAGCCTTGAAGTCATAATATTGCTTGCCTTCTTCCTTGAGTCCAGTCGGATACTTAAGGTAGCCGAGCACGCCTGCAGAGCTGGCCTCTGCATCGCTGGACAAGATACCGTCGGTCTGCCAACCCCAGAAGCTGCCAACTGCTGTACCAACAGCTGTGATGACATTATCCTCGCCATATACACTGGAGGTGTAGCCATGAACGTCAACTGAGTTGCCATTCATGTCCTTCTGATAGAAGTGGTTGCTGGGGCTGTCGGGAAGCGCAGTAATCTTGTTGTTGTAGTGGCCAAGGGTTGCGCCCAACTCCCATTTCCAGTTCTTCTTGTTGATAAGCGCAGCATTGACATTGAACTCGAAGCCGCGGTTGGTAAGGGCACCCTCGTTGGTCCAATACTTCTTCATACCCGACATGTAATGCAGTTCCTTGAGAGTAAGCAAGTCGGTTGTCTTATTCCAAAAGAGGTCAATACCTGCAGAGAGGCGGTTGTTCAGGAACACACCCTGCAGAGCGACGTTCCACTTCGTTGTGGTTTCCCACTGAATGGAACTGTTCTCTATATTATTAAGGTAAAGACCAACGGTATTGTTGGTGACCTTCATGCTCTCCCAATATGTGCGGGCAGCATAGTAGTCGAGGTCGTCGTTACCGCTCTGGTCAAAGCCGGCTGTCAACTTGAGGTAGTTGATGCCTCCTCTGGTATTGGGGAACCACTTTTCATTGCTGATAAGCCAACCTAACTGAACCGACGGGAAGACACCCCAGCTGACACCACCCAACTGGAAGCCAGACTTGGTGTTCTTACCGAAACGGCTGCTAGACTGCATGCTCAAGGCAAAGTCTGCGAAGTAACGGTTAGCATAGTTGTAGTTGCCATCAACATAAAGAGCCATGTCAATCCAGTTGTCGTTGGTACCGCCATAATTGAGGTAAAGCATGTTCTTGTTCATGACTGGCAACTTATCGTTCTCATTGTTGTAACCACGCATGTAGTTGTAACTGTAAGAATAGTTGTTATAACGCCAACCGCCGAAGACATTGATGGTGTGCGCGCCATAGATGTTGCGCCAGTCGAGACGCAGATCGTTCTGAAGAGTTGTCTCCTTAGAGAAGAGTGTCTTCTGCACGGCATTGATGTCGCCCAAATCCTTGAGGAAGTAATTAGTCGTACCACTGACTGGCAGGAAGTACTTCTCGCTGTTGCGCGTCATCAGGAAGTTGAAGCGGTCGCTGATGCTGAACGTCTTCGTCACTTGGTACTTAGGACTGACATTCAGGTCAATCTGGGTGCACTGCGCATAATTCTTGTTCTCACCGGGACCATTCTGTAAAATCCAATAAGGATTACGGAGAGCCTCGTTGATACCCTTATCTCCAAGACGGAGGGGGAACTGGAAAGGATTGATTATCCAATTGGCATCATGATTGCTTGCATACTTACCAGCATAGTCCTTCGACAATGCCAGGCGATCGCTGGAGTACTGCTCCGTGGAATTCTCATCATAATAATACGCATATGGACTGATAAAGGGAGCCTGAATGAGACCGAGCACATTGGTCGAACCGATGTTCTGCATGCTGTAGTCCTCGCTCCATCCACTATCAAGAATGTCATAGCTGACTTGATTGTAAGCAATGTCCAGTCCTGTACGCAACTTCTTAAAGACCTCAATGTCAGTGTTGAAACGGAGATTCAGACGATCGAAGTCTGTACCCTTGCCAGTTGACTTGCCACTGGTATAACCCAAGGAGAGTGCATACATGCCGACCTCATCACCACCCTCGACGTTAATCTTGTAGTTCTGGGTCATGGCATTACGATACATGTCCTTTTGCCAATCGGTGTTGTTGCTGAACACCTTGCGATAGTAGTTGGACGGACTCTTGTCCAAGAAAGCATATCGGCTAAGACTGCTTGCTGACATGTTCTTGATAGTGCTGACCATATCACTCAGATAAGTACTATACTCATCGCCGCTGAGAACAGGAAGCTTCTTGGGAGCAAGCTCCACACCACCATAGATGCGCACACCAATCTTCGTTGCCATGCTCTTACCACGCTTGGTAGTAATCTTGATGACGCCATTGCCACCCTTAGCACCATAAAGTGCTGTTCCGTTCTTGATAATCTCCACCTTCTCGATGTTGTCGGGATCAATGCCAGCAAGAAGGTTGTTGTAGAAACCTTCATGCATGGTCACACGGTCATACTGGGGGTCAATCATGTTGCCGTCCAGGATGATGAGAGGCTGTGCATTGGCATTGATAGAGTTCACACCACGAATGGTCATGTAAGAACCAATGCCAGGAATACCGTTGCGCAAGATAGTACGCACATCGCCTGCCAACTGGCGTTCAATGTCCTGATCGACGGAAATGCCACTACTTTCATTGATGTAGGCAGTCTTTTGTGAAATGATGGTCGTTCCGTCGGTAAATGAACTATTGAAGTTATCGACTATCATATTGGCATCTGCCACACCATCCTTCACCGCAACTTGCAGCGGATTATACCCTTCGGCATATACATAGATCGCATCCGAGAACACAGGAATGGATAACTTATAGCTACCATCCTCTCCGGTGAGGGTAGAGTACTTCTCCAGACCTAACGCCTGAATGCGGACGCCACCCATTGGCTCACCTGTAGCATCGTCAATCACGAAGCCGGTCACCTCCTTCATCTCGTATGTCTTTTCCTTCTTAGGTTTAGCTATCTTCTTGACAGCTACCTCTTCTTCCTCCCCTGCCTCATCTTGTGCATAGACATTCGTCACACAGAGACAGAAAAGAGCCGTGAAGCATAGACTTATACCCAAAGTCCTATGCAAGAATGAATTGTTGAATATCTTTTTCATAATTCTGCTATCGTATTACTATGGGACAAGCTAATTTTTTCTCCTAAGAATGACCTTGTCTATCACGAGATCATATACGAAACCGTTCTTAGCATCACTCTTACCAGTGTAACCTTCAAGAACAAGCGTCGGATAAGAGAAGCGCATATTCTTATATGAATAGGGGAAATTGAAATCCTCGGCTATCGTTATTGTGTCAACTTTCAGGCCATCATAAGTGTTGGTTACCCAAGACGAGTTGGCATCCTTCGCATTTTGTTGGTTGTTGTTGTATGTAATTTGTGTCCTGAACTTGAACTTGTTGATTGAAGCAAGACTCCTGACATAATTCGTATCTATTTCCGTCGTAGGTACAAATATCGTGTCTGTTTCATCAAACTCACTGACAATTGTGTCTTTCTTGAAGAATTTGGGTTCTATCTCAGCAGCAGAAGCAATGTCAATGTACCAGTGTGGTACAACAACAAGCTGGATGTCGTACTTACCACTCATGACTTGAGCATTTGGAACATAGGCATTAGGATTATTACCTATGAGCTTTATTTCTGCCTTAGGCGCATTGGTCGGACCAGGAGCATCCATGTGGTAGAAATTGCCATTGCTTACTTTTCCATAGAGATCTGTAATTTTGCTGTAGGCCTCATTGGAGAATGAATATCTTCTAGAGCCAACGCCTACCTTGAACTTAGTGCTCTCTGTATTATAGAATATGCCCATATTCTCTATTTCCACCTCAACGTCGGGTGTATAGAATTCCTTCGGGAAGTTCCACGAGTTGACTTCGAAGGCAAGACCATTACTCATCTCCACGGGTTCTCCGTCGAAGAGGCTTGTCTTGTCCCAGTCACCCACATTGCGAAGAGTATCACCAAAGGTATTATACAGATACTCATCTGGACTATTGGCCTTGCCACCATCTCCCTTATACCTCTTGAACATTTCCAGTGTCCACATCTCCTCGCCTCTCTTCGGCTGCTTGTGGATATTGAAGACAAGGGGCGCAATAAGATCCATCTCAATGCTGGTCTTCTGCAAAGAATCCGGATTCAATCCTTTGATGGTCGTTGGGGAATTAAGGTCACCTTTGGACTTGTCGTCATAATAATTCGCATAATTGTATGACTCCTTTAACATTTCATATGCAGAATTCCATGCAGCATCGGTAGGCATTATCATTACGAATACCGAGTCCTCGTTGTTGATGCGTGCGTGGAAGCATTTTTCTTCCATCTGCCACTTCTCTGCTCCTTCACGAGGAAGATACGTCCTGGATTCAAACAGACGATTGGATGTGAAATAGACACTATCAACATAGGTCGGGTTACCATTCTCATCAGGCAAACCTTCGATACTGTTGTCAGCAGAGAAATATGTCGTGTCTTTGCTTACAACATATTTACCAAACTCTGTCTGCGGCTCCCTAAACTTAAGGTACTCGTAGAAATTGTAGCGGAATGGAGCAATGCCTTTGAGAACATGCATCACACCATTGGCAGCAGGAATGTTGTATTCTCCGAGAGGAATACCCTCAAGTGCACGACTTGTCTTGTCAAACTCTAGGTTCTTGCCATTAATCATCTTAACGGTATCGACCCCTGGTTCAGAGATGTTGTGACGCCAAAGGGCAATGTGATTACCTAGGAACTGCTGCTGAACATTATAACCAGCAACATTAACTCCTTCTGCATCAGCATTACTCTCGGTCAACATTTCCATCCACTTAGCGTATTCTTCATCTGTTAACACACTATTATCGGGAACCCAAACCGTATTTACCTGTCCACCTGCAAGAATGTCCGCATAAGTATAAGTTGACACTGGATGTGTATTATCTTTGTAATACTTGGCATTACGAACAATCTCGGCGAACTTGCTGTAATTGGGATTATCCTTTATCATATCCCACAACGTTAGTGTGGTTCCGGCAACAGACTCATCACTATCGTAATGGTCGTCCCATGTGTCGGTACAACTCGGCACAACCGTCAGAACCGTACCTATGGCAATTGCACCGATGTATCTGTTTATTCTGTTATTAGCCATATTATGTATGTCTTTTATAACTGATTCACTTTTATAACTCTCTTACCGCTCGTACTTAGACTTGTTCCATACAGGATTCTGCTCAATAGCACCATTGGCAGCCTTAACCTCCATGTAGTAAATGGGGCTGTACAGGCCATAACGATTCTTGAAACGATTTATCAATGTCGTAGCAAGACCTTGATTTCCTCCAGTTCCCAAGAATTGCGTAACCATTGCGCTCATACCTGTCTGACCATTAGGAATACCTGGTTCTCTTGGGTCCTCTGGATCAGCAGTCCTGTATGAACAACGTTCTGCCAACCGAACCAAATCAAACCAGCGCTTGCCTTCACCAAGAAGTTCTATCTGACGCTCATTCATAACACACATAATACCCTCACTGAGAGTAACTGTGACATTATTACCCGCCTTCGGGGTTTGAGCCGTACCATAAACATTACCGGGCTTCGTGGCCTCTTGGTCTTGCATGGCATCTGTTGCTGGAATCTTAGAAGGATTCCTATAGTTACAATAAGAACGACGATGAATTGCATTACAGATAGCTTTCACAGCCTTTAAATTTGCATTACCCAGACAAGCAAGAGCTTCAGCCTTGATAAGCATCACGTCAGTCATACGATAGATAATCCAATTATTGAATGTCGAAGAAGTGTACGTAAAACTTCTAATCTCGCGACTATTCATTGAACCTTCCATATTTAGTGATCTTCCAGGTATAAAGTGATACTTCATGCAATAGTAACCAGCCTGAGCTTGTGTAGTGGCAGCATCAGAACTTGTTGACACCTTGTTTTGGCATCCAACCCAAATTCGAGAGTCCCACATTGCACCATTATCTCCAGTACCTGTTATACTATTATCATTGTAAAGCTTAGCTATTGCCTCCTTATTAACCATCAAATGCGTTCCATTACCAAACCCATAAAGAGAGTTAACAATCGTGTTCGAAAGCTCGTCAGACAAACTATACTGCAACTCGAAGATACTCTCCCTACTATTCTTTGATGAGAAAATTGCGGTTTGAGCCTCCAATTGTGGAACTGTGGCTTGAGCTGCGCCTTCGAAGTTATTCTTTATCATGGCGTAGTTACTGCCTAACCCATAATCAACTGTTTCTGAAGAAGAGGAAAGTCCTGCGCTCCTTTGCTCTTCAATATTCTGATCGGCAAGAGATTTGAGACTTGCTTCAGCATATTCAATAGCCTTGTTGTAGTCATCAGCAATAGAGTATGAAACTTCTTCACCATTAATAACAATAACATCCTTCGTGTTTTTGTCATGTCGACCTTCATGCAGAGACGCACGCCACAGATACATATCTGCCAACATGGCGTAGATAGCACAATTGGTAATCATACCCTTTGTGTCACGCTTGTCGCTGAAACGGTTACGTGCCTTACCCTTCACACGCTCACAGTCGAGGATGATAGAATCCAACACGGCGAGCTGATTGGTGAGAGGGAAAGACTCTACTTCTGAGTCCTTGTTGATTACTTTCGTAGTGTAAGGAACATCCTTGAAAGCGCGAATCAAATAGAAATAATTCAAGGCACGAAGGGCTGTCATCTCAGCATGCATCTGAATCCATTCGCCAGATGTAAACTGTTTGTCCCTTTCGAGGACTTCTTCACCATGCTGCAAAACCTTGTTACAGTAGTTGATTGTCGTATATACGCCACCCCAGTCGAACACATCCATACTGGAGTCTGGCATACCGTTAACAATCTCAATGTAGGTATCACGATTCCCCTGAGCACTATGCTCAACCGAATTCACAGCATATGAGTCAGAACGAAGGTCACCCCAAACTACCAGTTTGGATACGGTTCTTGCCATTTGTCGGTATGCACCATAACGCACACCTTCTAGGTCGTTCTTGTCCTCCCAGAAGTTTTCTTCTACAACACGATCCTGAGGATAGATAGTCAGCCAATCCGTGCAGGAAGATGTACCGAGGGCCAAAAGACCCGTGAGGCAAACTGTACGATATATATTTTTTATACTTTTCATAGTCGTCACAATTTTAGAAACCAAGGGTTAAACTACACGTGAATGACTTCGTGCGGGGAGTACGGTTGTTGTCCCTTGATACGGCGAATCCCTGAGGAGAGACGTCGGGGTCAACACCAGTGTACTTAGTCCAGCACCAAAGGTTGTCCAGAGATGCGTGCAACTTCAGCTGATTAATGTGATACTTCCTAAGCTTCTTAGCATCAAACTCGTAGTTCAACTGAACGTACTGCAAACGCAGATAATCACCATTCTCAACGTAGCGGTCACTAGGCAAAGAATTATAACTCTTGTAACCATTGACACTGCTCAGTGCACGAGGAACAACAGTCTCGTCACCGTTCTTACGCCAACGCCATGTGGTAGCGAAGCTTTGGTTCGTGTTGTTCAGCATGCTCTCCAGATTCATACGAGCCAAATTGACAATTTGATTGCCGACGCGGAAATTGAAGCCAACATTCATGGACAACCTACCATAATATATATTAAAGCCGAAGCCACCATTGCACTTTGGATTGGAGTTACCGAGGTAAACCATATCGTAGCGGTCAATCTGACCGTCATGGTTAATGTCCTCATAGATAGCATCACCGCCTTGGAACTGGTAACGATAGCCTTCGTTGTAACAGTAGTACATGGGCAGAGGAATACCCTTAGCATCAGTTAACATATTGCCATCTGCATCGAAAGCGATTGGACAAGTATGCACCTCGCCACGTCGTTCTGCAGCAGCTGCAGTGTTGATGGGATTACCCTGTGCGTCATAGCCAGTTCCCGTGCCCCATTCGAGGCCATGATCTTGAGCATATTGACGAGATACTCCGTTTTCATCTGCTTCTGCATAGCCGTAACCAGCAACCGAAGCATTTGTAATGCCGTTGTGATCGTAGTCATATTTATAAACGCCAAGGTAGTGAAGTCCATAGATAGAACCAAGAGCGTTACCAATCTGTACACGCTGGTTGTAGTTCAGGTTGCCGGGCTGATAGGTCTCAGCACCGTTCAGACTTTCAAGAATAAGAGGATTCATTTCCTCAACCTCGTTGAAGTTCTGTGCAATATTGCCACGCAATTTCATTGAGAACTTACCAACCTTAAAGATGCGAGAGGTATAGAAGTTGACCTCCCAACCCTTATTGCGAAGGACACCTGCATTTACCTGTGCCAAATGTGAGAAACCATTAGCACTTGGAATACGAAGATTACCCATCAACAGGTCTGTTGTCTTATGGTCATATACTTCACCTTCAAAGGTTACTAAATCCTTGAAGAATCCAATATTCCAACCGACATTTAACTTTCTGGTCTTCTCCCAACGAAGCTGTTCCAAGGAGAGGTTCTCCGGTGTGATGACTTGGTGGCCATTATAATAGCCGTTGGTAGCATACTTGTTATACTGATTGCTGCCAGCACCACCACCACCGGTGATACCCCAAGAAGCACGGACTGCAAGCATACTTAACCAGTTCTTACTCCACTTCATAAAGTCCTCGTCAATGATGTTCCAACGGACACCAGCAGACGGGAAGAATCCATATTTGTGGCTGCGACCGAAACCGGTACTACCGTCCCAGCGAGCAGACGCGTCAACATTGTACTTACTCTTGTAAGAATAGTGAACATTGCCATAGAACGTCTGCCATCTCCACTCGTTAGTACCGGAACTTGCAGAACGGAGCAACGCAACAACTGTAGGATCCGTAATGCCATTGGGGACATTCCACAAGCCAAGTAACTGAGAGCTACTGCTACCCGTTGCCATTTCGAAACGTACGAGGGCACCCAGACTATGGTCACGATTCTTGAACGCAGAGTAGTAGCGTAAATCATGGCGAGTAGTAAACTCCAGTGACTTGTATTCGTCGTTACTTACATAGTTACGTTCGTTGGCGGTGAGAGAAGCTGCATTATCGCCACCCCAAACCCATTCCATGGTCTTGAGTTCACTGGGACAATACTGGTCGTTGCTTGTGTTGTAGATATTGAGCTGCACATCACCAACATAGTTCAGTCGGTGATGGTCATCATCCTTACCAAGCAACTTATACTCAACGCTGAACTGCGGAGTAAGGTTGTACTGCTTCTGCTTCCACCAAGCCTTCATAGCACGTGCTACGGGGTTACCATTCGTAAACATGTCGTTGAGGTCATAGGACGTGTATTTTTGCTTGTCGTAGTTCTGCATCTCAGAAGTGCCACCTGTTTGATATACGGCAGCCAAAGGAAGCATATTAAAGTAATTGTCCGTACGAACCGGATTGCCGTTTTCGTCCAATCTGTACTCGTAGACACTCATGTTAGGCATTGCATTGTATGCTCGAGCCAGAATGTCATTACCGTAGTTCTTGTTGTTGGTCGTAAACGCCATATTAATGTTACTCATGAACTTAATACGCTCGCTGACCCAGTAGTCCAATGCAGTAGTGGTAGTGAAACGGTTAAGAGTCTGTCCAATAATAGAACCTGTACTCTTATCATAGTTGGCACTGATACGGAAAGCTGCCCTATCACCACCACCAGCAAGAGCAACAGTGAACTTATGCTCCTGACCAAACTGCTGAACCTCTTTCACCCAGTTTGTGTTGTTACTATAGTGAGGATAGATGTAACGCAATTCTGTATTGTAATCCAACTCAGACATTGACGTATTCTGGTGGTTGGGATTATAGTATGCTTCTTTAAGCATCATAGTATATCCGTCACCATTGAGCATCTCATAACCCTCTGGTTGCCATGTGCCCTTAAACTTGTAAGTGAAGTTCACACGTGTGGGACCACGAGAACCACGGCGCAACTTGATTTCAATGACACCGTTAGAGCCTTTTGCACCCCACTTAGCTGTACTTGACGCATCCTTAAGGACTGTTATTTCCTGGATATCTTCAGGATTGACATTCAGCAGTGTGGAGAATTGCTCCTCGTTATCCATCGTTTCGAAGTTGTACTGGTCCTTTGTATCTTCCGGAAGTTCGAAGATGTGGTCGTTGACGACAATCAGAGGCTGAGCATTACCATTAATAGTAGAGGTACCGCGCAGGCGCATAGTAGTACCCGAACCGAGGTTACCGGAGTTGGGCACAATGTCGAGACCAGCAATCTGACCTTGCAGTGCCTGGTCAACAGACTCGAAAGCAAGACCTTCCATGTCGTCCATCTTGAAGTTCTGGACAGCACCGGCATACTCACGAGCTGGGATTTCAAGACCTGTAGTAGGCGCCAGTTTCTTACCTGTTACGGTGACCTCTTGAATGGTCTTCGTATTATCTTTCAAAGTAATAGGGAATACGCTTTTTCCACTTCCTATTTTTGCGCGATAAGTGATATAGCCAATATAGGAAACTTCCAGCGTATTGTTGGGGTCCTTGATATTCATGGTGAAGTTACCATTCATATCAGTAACGGCCTGACTTACGATACGATTGTTCTTGTCTATCTCCTTGACGTTTGCGCCAATGATGACATCAATAGCATCAGAGACGGTACCAGAGATACGCCGTTGCTGTGCGTTTGAGGGTAACGCCATGAGTGCGACCACCCAAAGCAGTAAAAGCTTAATTATATTATTCTTCATAGTCGGATGATTTTATCGGATAGCGTATCTCTGTAAATATCTCTTAGCTCTGATGGTAGATTCCCATGTCTTGTCATGCCTGCCATCAATCACCTCAGTATGGTTCAGATAACCATCTATGGAGTGAATCACGGCAGCACTGGAAGAATTGATGGTGATACCCTTCATTGCCACATCAACTGGTGTACTGCTACAAGAGATGTCACGTGCCAAAACGTTCTTTTCTCCGACAGTTACGAAAGGAGTTGCACCCATGCTGTTTCCATTCTTCTTCCATGTCACATCGTCACAGACGCGGAGGTCTGTTCCGTCACCATTGGGCACGCGATCAACATGAAGTTTACAGAAAAGTTCGAGTTCCTTGTCATAGCTGGATGTTACCATCTCGTTGGGGGCAAGGACGGTTCTGTCTGCAAATACAGAGTTATCGGCGAAGTGATAACGTACGAAATTGGTCAAGTAGGTAATCTTAGCAGCAATACGGACGCTGTCTTCGTAAGTCTGAAGTGAATCGGTATATTCAATTTCACCATCTGCATCATACTTTACGACCCATTCTGTTCCGTCTTCGTTCTCTACCATCACTGGTTTGCAGTGAGTACGGAAATCCTCGCGAATATCTTCCCAAGTGGGCAGACCATCTTCGATAGCCGTCATCACAGCATCATTAGTGGGAACAAAGATAGTGTAACGATAGTTATTGAAGAACTGCACGTTGTAGTCCAAACCTTTATCATCAATAAAGATCTTGAACTTCTTGAGTCCAGCCTCACGCTGTGTCTTGGTAAGGTTTGCATCAACAAGTCCACAGCCTATAATTTCTGTTTCATAGCCATCGGCTGTACAGAGGTCATAGAAGTTGCTGTATGGAGTTTCGCCACCTACGCCATCCACCTTACCTGCTCTGTCTTCATCATTGGTGAAGTGACTGTACACACTACGATACGTGGGAACCAACGGTGCGTCAAGGACGAAGGTGTATCCATTGTCCGTTTCATTTGGCTCGACTACGTGGCAGGAGAGAACGCCCGGCGTTTCACTTTCAATACCCTGACGTTCGTTCTCGAGTTGGAAGCCACCCTTCAGAGCGATGACATTGTCCTCCTCGTCACGGACAACCTTGATAGCATTGCCGTTCTTAGAGAGGTAATATTCAGGAAGAGGATCCGAAGTGGGAATACCATAATACTCCTGAGAAGGCAGAGATGTGTTCCCATTACCAGTGTGCGACATGGGGTTGGTTCCGTCGTGCACGATGGTGTGACTTTCCAGGATGTCCTTCAGGCGGTTTTTCACCTCGTCATTGGTATAGAGGGACGTGCCAGGTATCGGCTGTGTACTGATAGTGCCAATAGTACCTTTATCTTTATTATAAGGACAATAATAGTTATAGAATTGGAGCTTCACAGGGAAAGAGCCACCGACGAAGGAGAACTTGACGGCACGAGGTGTGCGGCTCTTCATGCTGGCAGGATCATAATAGTATGCCAGCGCATTGTCGGAAGGCAACAGGAATGTGAACCTACTTTGCATGGCCTTAAGGTAGGCGTAGTAGTTCAGGTTCATGTAGTCATCATAGATGGCAGACTTCATGATTTTGTTTGACCTACTGATGAATGCAGGCGCAGTAACAGACCTATAGTCTGCAGGCACGGGCGTGCAACCCATCACATAGACAACGCCATTGCTACAAATCAAAGCGGTATCAAGCTGGTTGATGGCATCCTCTACATTCTCAAACAAAGGCTCCATTGCATCATCAGTCAGCTTAGACCATTTGCTAGGAACTGAACCGACGAATGTACGCTGCTGGAGGTTGTAGACGAGTTTGTCTATCGTACCGAGAGGGATGCAGTCAATCTGACGATAGAGGCCTTCGTAGTCACCCTCTGTTGGCGGAACCCATTCAATTGCGTCGGGGTCACCCTCTTTTGCATAGTAGACCTTCAACAGACGCTGACCGGAACCCTTGGTAAAGTAATGCCACAACTCTTCGTCGCTGGGGACGAAGATAGCAGCCATGTCCTTGCGGACATCAACTTCATCGTAGTAACCATTCCATCCCGGGTCAAACTTAAGAGCGGGGATACGATCCTTAAGGTCCTTATCGATATCGTCTTGCTTGACAGCGACCAAATAGGGATCGTATTTCTGGTAGGTTCCCTTTGGACCTGGCTCGAACTTAGGTATCTCATTATCAGCGTTGGGCCTAACGTACCCTGCCTTTACGGAGAAATTGTTATTGGAAAAATATCTTTTGGTAAAGATGGAGTCCTCTGCAGGGAAGTCAGGATGAAGCACCCTATATGCTTCGGTGATGCGAGCGCAATAGAAGGGAGCGCTGAAGCGGTCAAGGATATGGCTGAAGATATTGGTCTTGCCATTTGTTCGAATCACCTCCGCCATATTCGTGAGCGGACAGAGAGGCTTCTCGGTGACATTGACATAACCATTCTCGCAGACACCGTCCTTTTCCTTCAGGAGTGCGTCGTAGATATGTACATCGCTTGTATTGCGTTCACGTCCCATGAATAGAGCGAAGTCCTCGTCCTTCACCGTGTTCCTGGACATGTGCTCAGACGTAAAGTGGAGCATCATGGGCAGGGTGGAGTCGATGGCCAAGTAGATACCATGACCGCCATTTGACGCACGGAAGCGTGCCCAATAATCCTTTTCCGTAACGGAATAGCTGTAGGGCAGATTGTCGCCCGCCGGATCTTCGGACACCGATGGAAGGAAAGTGATAGAGTCCGTAGCTTCCACGTCGGTGTAGCGGCGCATATATTCGCCACGGGTGGGAGAGCTAGTTCCAGATGACTGGCTGCTCGCGAGGTTCTCCATCACGATTGCATTGTTGAGCATGCTGGTGTGAATCAGCAGCTTCTTCTGAGCTTGGCTCAGGTTCTCATAACTTGTGGCATAATGCCAGGGGTTGGCTTCGGGCAGCTTAGCATTGGCTGCAAAGAAGGCATCCCAAGCAGAGTCGTTTGCCACGAAGACTGTCTTAGAACCGGTTCGGTTCAGCACATCAGTCAGCGAACGAACACCCTCGGGATTAACGTCCTTGTCAGCCAGCAATTTCAGATAGGTTCTGAAATTACCTTTCTGCTCCAGGCTTTCATAAATGCTTGAGTTGAGCCAACTGGGCTTTTCGTCGTCCAGAACGAACTCATCCTTACAAGCATACATCAGCCCGCAAGCCGCTAACAGACATACCAAACGTGAGGAATGTCTGCTCCATTTGCTTAAACGGTTTGTCATACGCATTGTTTTATTTAGTTTTATGTTGTTTTTCGCGTTTTTCCAACTCTTTTTGCGTCGTTATACGCACTGAACTGAGCAAATTTACGTTTTTTTTAACGAAATGCGACATATACATTAAGAAAACGCGTCCTTTTTAAGGTTATTTAACTAAATAAGGTTAATTTTATTCAATCGGAAATGGTTTTTCGGGTTTTTTCGGGGTGAGTTGTGCACTAAAAATGTTCACAACTACACTTATCGACATTATCGCCTCGAAATGGCACATCAATTAAACATAAAAGCTTCGGATTACGAAAAAGGACGGAGCAAGCATTGGAACGAGGAGGTCCAGAAAATTTCAGACAGGGTTCCAAAAGTATTGAAAGGGTTAAAGAAAATCGACTGAAGCAATTTTGAAAAAATCACGACATTAACATAGTGCATTGATGCTGCAAACGAGCAAAACGAATAAGGCATTTGAGGTAGAGAAACAAAGAATTTGAGATAGAAAAACGAGGCGTTTGAGGTAGAGGGACGAGGCATTTGTGAAAAAGGAAAGGGTGTATGAAGAAAGAAACGGGGTGATGCAGAAGAGTTGCACAGCCCCGTTTACTTGTTCAGAACAGCCCGATTTGCATCAGTGCGCTATGTGGATTTTACCATCCCTGAGGTAGACGCCGCGCCGAGGAACGCGATGGAGGCGATGCCCCGACAGGTCGTAGATTGCGCTGTCTGACGTGTGACTTTCATTCACCTCATTTACTGGAGCTGCGATGTCAACGTCCAGCCAGTCTGTCCAATCCGATGTTCCTTCATCACAGACGGCTTGAACGCGATAATAGTACATGTCCGACTCCAAGGGTTCGATGACGAAACTGGTTGTGGTCAGTCCCGTATAAGTCATAAGGCTGCTACCCGTTCCGCTCATATCCAAAATGTTTACATTATAGAGGTAAAAGCGCTTCTTTTTCTCCGTTGAAGCGAACTTGACTTTACACCCTGTGGGAACATCATCGAAGGTGCAACTGTAGGTGGCACTCTCGGCAGCAAGCTGAACCGTTTGAGTGCCGATGGTTTGGTTGCCGTCGAGCACAGAGACGACGATGCTGCTGCCGTCCTGATTAAAATCTGCTGCGTCGAACTCCACGACGAGTGTGCCCGGTTCGTTCTGAATGGCGGGAGTGGTGATGTATCCGCACACCTGAGCGGAAGAGACACGCACCGACGCCTCGCCTGTGCCGAAGAGTCCTGATGCGCTCCAGCCCGTGGTTTGCATGTACCTGTCCAGTATGCTGTTACTGATGGTAGAGCCCACACCGACTTCGCTGCACTTGGAGAAATTTTCGGAAAGGCATGAGGCGGGAGCAGGTGCTCCACTCACCGCTTCCACTTGCAGCGTGTAGCTTGTGGCACCCTCGACAGGCATCCAGTTGGCAGTGAACGAGTTTGCCGAGATATTTGTCGGAGGTGCAAGGAAAGGTGTCGGCAGCACGATGAGTTCGCCATAGACGAAGTTTATCTTGCCGTCGGGCGTCTCGGAGATGCTGTGAATGAGGTTCGAGTGGGTCTTTGGTCCGTTCTTCTCGGCGATGAACCACGTGAGTTGCGGCACTTCGCTCACGCCTTGCAGGCCGGGATAAGGGTCGCCAGCCTCATCGTTGGCAGAGATTTGATACTGGTATGTACCATCATCGTTTCTTTTAAGGATGCCGACCTGGCCGTCGGCAGGCAGGAAAGTCATGCGCTGATGGTCTTTATATATGTTGACGGCATTGTTTCTCCAAGCCGTCTGGTCGTAGTCGATGTGCCATACCATGAGGCCGTGACCGCGGTTGCCGGAGCCGAAGGTTGTCTGCTGACGGTTTTCCAGGATGTAGTATTCGTTGTCGTTACCGGTGTTTCGAATGATGTAGGCAACGCCCTCGACGTTGATGGCCGGCATGTCTGTCACCTTGCAAGGCTCGGTGAGGGGAATGACGTCCATCCATCCGGCAGCCCAGCGTTCGTAGGCAGTATAGGGCGAAGGCACTTCGCCGATGTTTTGCGGCCCGTTGTAACTGCCGCCGTCGAGTAGGTCCCAGTTCTGCGCGGCAGTTCCTCCAGTGTATTCCGCGTCATAGAAGTCCGGGTAGCCGAGGCAATGACTGAACTCGTGACAGGCCGTCCCGATGCCTTCGAGTGTGGTGGAACTGACAAGTTCATTGGATACCGCGTAAGTGTCAATGAGCACGTCATCCAGTCTTTGCTTGCCCGAGCCGTTGCCCCAGAGCCTTGCGCTCTCCAGACTCCATTCGTGCGGCCAGATGTAGCCTGGTGTGTTGAACTTGGTTATGCCGGCATAGATGACATAGACCTGGTCCACGAATCCGTCGCCGTCCCAGTCGTAGTTGGCATAGTTGACTTCAGGATTGGCGAGTTGCAAGGCTTCGATAACCATTTCGGCAGCACGGTCGTCGAGGTTGCTGTTGGGTGGCGAGCCGTAGTACTCGCGAGTGTTGGAAAGGGTGAGTGGGCCGACGACATCGAAGTCGATGGTCAGCAAGCCGTAGCTCTGCTCGAAGAAATAGTCGCGCACGGAGCCTACGTGATTGTAGAGCGAGAAGCCCTGCTGGTTGAAGCGGTCATTCCATTGGCTGGCCGCGCCGTCTTTCAACTTGCCCTCAGCGTCGGAGAATTCCACGAGCAGCACGAGTCCCTTCTTCGTCTCGGCTTGTGTCTGAGCGCGCCATGGGCCCTGGCGATGGCGGAGTGCGATGTTGGCCTGGCGCATCTTCTCGAGGCGTGCCAACCTTCGTTCGTTGACTCCTGGCAGGCGGTGTGTGTGGTGATTGCTGCGCTGGGGAGTCTCCCTGACCAGAGGCTGTGCGCCGACGGAGAGGCCAGTAAGGAGCACGACAATCAGTATGACGAGTTTTTTTCTAAACATATTTAATATATCTTACGTGTTGCGAGGGCAAATATATAAAGAATTATTTGATTTTTCAGCATAAAGGTCGTACCTTTGCGCCCTGAATGGAGAAAAAAGTAAATACAGGCAAGGTTTTCCTGATTGCAGGAAGCGAACCATTGGGCAGCGCCGGTGTCCAGGCGGACATCAAGGCGATTACGCGTTGCGAGGGCTGGGCTGCAGCCGCACTGACCTGCATTGTCGACGAGGACGTGCATCGCATCAAGGGCATCCACCACTTGCCCACCGACCTGATAGTCTCGCAGGCCGAGTCGTTCCTGAGCACCGTGGGAGCGGACTGCATCAAGACCGGCATCCTGCCCACCGAGGAAATCATCCGGGCCGTGGCCGGCGTGCTTCGACGCTACAACAAGCAACCCATCCTCATCGACCCGGTCATCGTGAATTTCGCGGGCGAGCAACTGGTCAGCGACGAAGCCATCTCGGCCTACAAAAACGAGCTCTTCCCCCTCGCCACACTCATCACGCCGAACGTCCGCGAAGCCGAGTTCCTACTCGGGCACAGCATCAGCCAGCCGGAAAGCGACTTGAAGACGCTCGCCGGATGGGGTTGCAGCGTGCTGGTGAAAAGCGTGGACGAGGGAAAGTACCTCGTGGACTACCTCTACGACGCTGCCTCCGGAACGCTTACCCCCCACCCTAAGAAGAAACTTGTGCTGGACGACCGCAACGGCACGGGCGACACCTTGGCCAGCGCCATCGCGACGCATCTGGCGAAAGGCGACGACCTGGCGACCGCCGTCATGCGCGCCGAAGCCTATATGAACTACTTCCTGGCGGGACCGCGCTACTATATCAGCGCCGACCTCTAAGGCCTGACAGAAACGCCCGGCGCAGGTAGACCTAAAACGCAACACGTGACGATTGAAATCTACCCACGTGATAAATTCATTTTACCCACGTGATATTTGAAATATTACACGTGATATTTTCATTTTACCCACGTGACGTTTACAAACACAGCGTGCCATGTTTTTCAACACGGCACGCTGCTCTTATAAATTTCCCTTATTTCTCAGTGTGTCCCAGGCCTTCCTGAGCACCGTACCGGCCATAGATGCCGTAGTGCCCATAGCGTCCCTTGCCTATGCCATACTTGCCGTAAGTGCCGTACTTGCCATACCTGCCATAGCCGTAATAGTAGCCATACTTCTTCTTACGCATGTCGATAGCGTTGAGGACGAGGTTGACCTTGGGCAACTTGTTCTCCTCCTTGAAGCTGTTGATGAGGTCGAAGTTGCCACGCGGACTGTAGTCGGCACGGCACACGAAGAGGCTCATGTCGGCCACACGGCCGATAGAAAGCGTATCGCTCACCAGTCCGACAGGCGGCGTGTCGAGCAGCACATAGTCGTAGTGCTCCTTGAGAAGCTCAATGGCATGGTCGAGCTGCTCGCGCGAGATGAGTTCGCCCGGGTTGGGAGGAATGATGCCGGCGGGCAACACGTCGAGGTTGGCGTTGGCCACACCGTGGACAATCTGCGACTCGAGCGCTTCGTACGACCCGTCGTTGCCGGAGAGGAAGGTCGTGATGCCCTTCTTGTCGGCAGGGATATTAAACAGTTTGACGAGTCTCGGCTTGCGGATGTCGAGGCCAACAACAATGACCTTCTTGCCCATCAAGGCAAGCGACATCGCCAGGTTGGTGCAGACAAACGTCTTGCCCTCGCCAGGGATACAGCTGGAGCAAAGGATGACCTTCTCGTTCCCCTCGAGGATGAAGCGCAAGTTCGTGCGGAGGCCTCGGAAAGCCTCCTCCATCGAGTCGTTCGTATTCTCGCGGACCACGAGCGCTTTCTCGCCGTCTACCGTCTTGCCAGCCAGCGGAATGTCGGCCAGCACACTTATCTTCGTCAGCTTCTCCACATCTTCGCGTCCCTCGATACGATAGCGGAACAAGTCCTTCAAGAAGAAGAAAGCGATGGGCAAACCCAGGCCGAGCAACAAAGCAATGAGCCATATAATGTTACGCTTGGGCGACACCTGTCCCCTCAGCTGCGGAGAGTCAATGATGCGCGCCTTGGCTGCAGTACTTGCCAAGGAGATGTAGTTCTCCTCACGCTTCTGGAGAAGCATCAGGTAAAGGTTGGCCTTGATTTCCTGCTGACGGCTCATGTTCGTCAAAGCACGCTCCTGTGTCGGGGTGCTGCTGATGCGGCTGCTGTACATCGAGTACTGCCTGTCGGCGCTCGACTTCTGCGTCATCACGTCGTTGCGGATGGCATCGAGGCTCATCCTGATGGAGGGCCACATCTCCTCAAGCTGAGACGTAAGGTTCTTCACATAAGGATTGTCCTCGCTCGACGACTTGAGCAAACGGTTCCTCTGCAGGACAGCATCGTTGTAGCGGGCAATAGTGGCATTCAGGCTGGCGTCGGCCAGACCCAGGTTAGCCGGGATGACCTGCATGGCGTTGGCAGGATTGTTCACATAATTGACGAGCGCATTGATGAGGTTGAGCTGCGTCTCGAACTCCACCTGCTTCTTCTGGTACTCCGTCGTGCTTGAAAGCGCCGTCGTAGCATCATTGGCCAGATTGATGAGTTCGTTGCTCTTCTTGTATTGCTCGAGCTCGCCTTCCGTCACGTCCAGCTCGCCACGAATATCGTCGATACGAGCCTTGATGAAGTCGCCGGTCTTCATGGCGACCTCGTTCTTGTCCTCGTTCGCGTCGTCGTTGTAGCACTTGAGCAACTCGTTCAGATAGTCAATCGAACGGCCGACCTGCGTATCGGTGAAGGACACCTGTGCCACGGTAGTGAACTTGCTTGTTGGTCCGGCAGAGAGTCGTCCTCTGTACATGCGAGCGGCAGTCTCGATGGGAAGGATGGTGGCATAGAGCTTCTCGTCCTTCCACCTGCTGCCCGGGTTCTGCTGCAAGATGATGACACCCATCGGCGTGTTGATGCTGCCCGGCAACTTCTTGACGTCATGGTCGAAGGTTACAGGCTCGCTCTGTCCCGCCATTCGCACCTTGCCCGACACATGCAAGCCCTTGTCCGCCTTGGTCATCGCCAACTCGATAGGCGTCCTCAGCACCGTAAGCTGATGCTGCGGCATATCCACGATGATGGGATTGTTCTGGTACTGCTCTATCTTCTGGACACGGCCCTCAATGGCATAGCTGACATAAAGCTTCAGCGACTTCACAACGCGACTGTTCACATTGGTACTGGTCAATATCTCAAGCTCGTTGTCGAAGCCGTTACTATTCGAGATGATACCCATATCCTCGAGATTCATCTGACCACTCCTGGACCAGCGCTTGCCTTCCTCATCTTTAATCAGCACCTTCATTGCCGAAGTATAGACGGGCTTCGTGTAGCGAAGGTAACAAAAAGCTATGCCGAGTGCAATGATGGTGGACAACAAAATCCACTGCCAGTTAAGCACTATGATGGTCCATATCGCAGAAAGAGTAATACCACCAGACTCTTCTTCCTTCTGTAATTCCTCGTTCACAACGTAATCTGCCATGTTTACTATAAGTTTGTGTTGTTATATCGCCTAATAATCCAATCAGCGTGCAAAGATACAAATTATTATAATAATGATAAAGAAATTAAGCGAAAAATTGTCTTTAACGGAGTTTTATCTGTCGTTCCTTGCAATTTATTGTATAAATTGTCGTAACTTTGCCTACGGACTATGCGCACACAATGCGTTCCCCCACTCATAACGATGCAAAAGAAAACGACAAAGACCTGGCTCTGGCTGCGTGCCTGCCTGAACCTGCTTCTCGACACATTCGTCTGTGCCGGCTGCCACTATGCAGCATCGCTGCTGGTAGGCACACGACTCGGCACAGCCCGTCCGCACATTTGGCTTGAAGTCATTGGGTGGAGCTGCGTGCTGCTATTTGTCGTGACGCGCTTCATTCCCAACAACGCCTACAGCCGTACGGCACGACGCGACGAGGTGGTGGCTGAAGCACTGAAGACCGCGCTTGCCGTCAGCGTGCTTGCCTTCGCTGTCTTTCCCGAAAGAAGTTCCCTTCAATACCTCGCCTGCCTCCTCTTCTTCGTGATGCTGCCCATAGAACGCCTCATCCTGCATTCCTGGTTCATCCGCTATGCTTTGCGTCATAACGAGCAAGGCATCTTTATCTCCGACGAGGAAGGGCTTTGGCAACAGAAAGCCTTGATGCAGAATACGTACGGGCTGAAACTGGCTCGCCTCGAGGAACAAACGGCGAAGCAACTTGAAGCGTATCAAGTCGCTCACCCCGAAGTGGAGAGTGTATACATGGCCCCTTCTGCGGTATCGGCAACCGAGTTTGAGGACATCGCACACACTTGTCGCAAGAAAGGCTTGGCGCTCTATGTCTTGCCACTTGCCCCGTCCGCTATGCCACAATCGCTACAAAGCGAGTGTCGCGGGACTGTCTGTGTCCTCTCGCCTTCAAAGTCGCCCCTGCAAAGCATCCTCAACAGAACAGCAAAGCGCCTGACCGACATCGTGCTGAGCCTCGTGATTCTGCTCATATTATTCCCCGTCTTTGCACTTATTGCCTACATCTGCATCAAGCGACAGAGTCGTGGCCCTGTACTCATCACGCGACACATGGTTGGCATGAACGGCAAGACGTTCCAGTGTCTCACCTTCCGCACACGTCACTACGAGGCTGCCCCCTCCTTCCTTGATGGTATCAACGATCCTGGCTACTTCCCCTTCGGCAAGTTCCTCAAGCACTCCCGCCTCGAGCTCTTGCCGCAGTTCCTGTGTGTGCTGTGGGGCAGCATGACGATTGTCGGCTCACAGATGATGCGGCCGGAGCGCTACCCTGAGTACCGTCGCGAGCTGAACCATCTTTTCTCTTCAGGTTACCTTCTCAAGGCAGGCATTACCAGTTACCGGTTCGCCTCGCCGGGTCAGGGCAGCACACAGGCTGATGTGTGGTACAGCCGCAACTGGGGCTACTGGCTCGATGTGCGCATCATGCTTCAACGGCTCGGCACGCTCTTGAGGGAAACGAAAGCAAAGTCTATTAATTATATATAATGTGAGATAAGTAAACAGTAAATAGCAAAAAAGTAAACCAACATCATGTCTATATTCAGTAAACTCTTTGGCAAGAATAATAAGGACGATCAGCAGACAAAGGCTGGCGGCATGGAGGACTTCATGCTCTTGATTCGCGTCTATTATCAGGCAGTCATGGCATCGCAGCTCGGCATCAACAATCTCGGCGCATTGCCAGACCTTCGCATCTTCAAGCAAACCTACCGTGTCGCTACAGTTAACAACAAGCTTGGCATTGCCGAGAAGAAACATTGCCGCAAGCTTATGCAGGACATCTATGGCATCAGCGACGGCTTCTTTGTGGAGATAGACGGCAGCATTCGCAAGCACTGTCGCAAGATACAAGATGCACAGAGCTATCTCGTCCAATTCCAAGGTTTCAGCCAAGACCTGATGATGCTGATGGGCAACCTCATGCAATGGAAGATGAGACTGCCAAGCTTCTTCCGCGGAGCGCTTCGTGAGATGACGGCAAAGCAGGTGCATCAAGTCCTCACAAAGAACGATTGGAAGGACGAAGGCGTACGTCGCGCATGTGTTTCCGTCCGCAAATATCAGAACGTGCTTGGCTACACCGAGCAGTGGATGACGGAGTACGTACATACGATTGTTATGCTTGCAAAGAAGGAGCCAAAGAAAAATAGTGAGCAATAAACTTGCATAATACAAAAAAAAGTATTATCTTTGCCCGCAAATTGAGTTAATTCGTCATGAATCAGGAACTGAAAGACCTCATCACACGCCTCGAGACACGCGTCAGGCAGCTCATCATGCAGCAGGATCAGCTGCAGGAAGAGCTCGTGAAAGTGCGTGCGCAGCTCGGCGAGAAGGGAGACGAGATACAAAAGCTTCAGGCTCAGAACGAAGAACTCAAGCAGCAATACAGCCGTCTGAAGATGGCTAAGTACATCGACATGGCCGACAACGACGTCAAAGACATGCGCGGCCGCATACGAACGATGGTGCGCGATATTGACCGGTGCATCTCTATGCTTAAAGTAACACAGTAACAGATTATGGATGACACCCTTTCAATAACTCTCCACTTCGGTTCATGGACTTTGCCCATGACCATCAAGCGCGACGAAGAATATGTCTATCGTCAGGCTGAGAAGCTTATCAAGGAGAGGTTCAACTTCTATACAGGCAGCTATCCCGGACAGAGTTCAGAGATGTATCTGTTGATGACTATCCTTGACATTGCCGTGCAGAGCAAGCGTCATGAGACCACCAACGATGCAGGACCGGTGTTGCAGGCTCTCCGGCCGCTGCTCACGGAAGTCGAGGCCGCACTCATCAAGTCGTAAGAGTGAGTGACCCCGAGTATTAACAACAAACTTTTTTTTACATGACAATTCCTATTATAGTTGCCCTTCTGGTTGCTATCGTAGCCTTCTTTGCCCTTGTGGCTGTGTGGTACTTCATTGTGGTGCCAGTCAAGAGAAAGGCGCTTGCCGAGGAGGCTCGCGAGACAGCCGAGAAAGAGGCAGAAGTCATCAAGCAGAAGAAGCTGCTTGAGGTGAAGGAGAAGTTCCTGAGCAAGCGCACAGAACTGGAAAAGGAGGTGCGCCAGCACAATCAGCAGATACAGCAGAGCGAGAACCGCATCAAGCAGCGTGAGATGCAGCTCAACCAGAAGCAGGACGAACTGACTCGCCGCAAGCAGGAAGCCGATGCTCAGCGCCAGCGCATGGAGACGCAGCAGGCACTTCTCGAGAAGAAGGAGGAGGAGGTGAATGCTCGCTTCTCTGACCTCATCAATCAAGAGCGCACTAAGCTCGAGGAGATTTCCGGGCTGAGCGTTGAAGAGGCTCGCGAGCGCCTCATTGAATCTTTGAAGGACGAAGCGAAGACCAACGCTGCCGCCTATATCAACGAGATTATGGACGATGCACGCATGACGGCCACGAAGGAGGCAAAGCGCATCATCATCCAAAGCATTCAGCGCGTCGCTACGGAAACAGCTGTCGAGAACTCCGTCACGGTGTTCCACATCGACGACAACGATGTGAAGGGACGCATCATCGGTCGCGAGGGACGCAACATTCGCGCCCTGGAAGCTGCAACTGGCGTGGAAATCGTGGTCGACGACACACCTGAGGCAATCGTCATCAGCGCCTTCGACCCCATCCGTCGCGAGGTGTGCCGCCTGGCACTCCACCAGCTGGTGACCGACGGACGCATCCATCCTGCTCGCATCGAGGAGGTCGTGGCAAAGGTCAAGAAGCAGATCGAGGAGGAAATCCTCGAGGTGGGCAAGCGCACCACCATCGACTTGGGCGTGCACGGCCTGCACCCCGAACTGGTTCGAATCATAGGCAAGATGAAGTATCGCAGCAGCTACGGACAGAACCTCCTGCAGCATGCGCGAGAGACTGCCAACCTCTGTGCCGTCATGGCAAGCGAGCTGGGTCTCAATCCGAAGAAGGCAAAGCGCGCTGGCTTGCTGCACGACATCGGCAAGGTGCCCGACGAGGAACCCGATCTGCCGCACGCTCTCTATGGCGCAAAGCTTGCGGAGAAGTACAAGGAGAAGCCGGAGATATGCAACGCCATCGGCGCGCACCACGATGAGATGGAGATGACGACACTGCTCGCTCCCATCGTGCAGGTCTGCGATGCCATCAGCGGTGCCCGTCCCGGTGCTCGTCGCGAGATTGTCGAGGCATACATCAAGCGCCTCAAAGACTTGGAAGACATCGCCATGAGCCACCCGGGAGTGGTCAAGACTTACGCCATCCAGGCCGGTCGCGAACTGCGCGTCATCGTTGGTGCCGACAAGATTGACGACAAGCAGACTGAGCAGTTGAGCACCGAGATTGCCACGAAGATACAGAACGAAATGACGTATCCCGGACAGGTCAAGATTACGGTCATCCGCGAGACACGCTCGATTGCATACGCCAAATAGTCACGTCGAAAAACTAAGCACGTGACGTTTGAAAACTAAGCACGTGATAATTGCAATTTACCCACGTTAAAATAAAATTTATCCACGTGATAATTGCAATTTACCCACGTGATAATTTCAATTTACCCACGTGAGGTTTGAAAACCAAGCAAGGCGCACTTCAGATTTTGAAGTGCGCCTTGTTCGTTTTACCCCATCCAAAAGGGGAAAGTAGGGGTGGCTGCTTACGCTTTCTTTGCGTTCATGGCCTCGTAGATCTTGGCGGTAATCTCGTCGCAAAGTTCCGGATTATCGCGCAGGACTGCCTTCGTAGCCTCCTTGCCCTGCCCGAGCTTCGAACCGTTATAACTGTACCACGACCCGCTCTTCTCGAGGATACCGAAATCGACGCCAAGGTCGACGACCTCGCCGACACGGCAGATGCCTTCGCCATACATGATTTCGAACTCGGCACGACGGAATGGAGGCGCCACTTTATTCTTTACCACCTTGACTTTCACCTCGTTGCCAATGACGGTGTCGCCGTCCTTGATGCCCTGCGACTTGCGAATGTCGAGGCGGACCGAAGCGTAGAACTTCAGCGCGTTACCGCCCGTAGTGGTTTCCGGATTGCCAAACATGACGCCGATCTTCTCGCGAAGCTGGTTGATGAAGATGCAGGTGGTGTTCGTCTTGTTGATGGTCGCGGTGAGCTTTCTCAGAGCCTGACTCATCAGACGTGCTTGCAGGCCGACCTTGTTGTCGCCCATGTCGCCCTCGAGCTCTGCCTTAGGTGTCAAGGCAGCCACAGAGTCGATGACAATGATGTCCACTGCTGCGCTGCGAATGAGCTGGTCGGCGATGTCGAGAGCCTGTTCGCCGTTGTCGGGTTGAGAGATGAGAAGTTCGTCGACATTCACGCCGAGGTTGGCAGCATAGAAGCGGTCGAAAGCATGCTCAGCGTCGATGAAAGCCGCGATGCCGCCTTGCTTCTGAGCCTCAGCAATGGCATGAATAGCCAAAGTCGTCTTGCCAGAAGACTCCGGGCCATATATCTCGACGATTCTTCCCCTTGGATAGCCCCCAACGCCCAACGCATAGTCCAGCGCGATGGAACCCGTCGGGATGACCTGTATATTGTCTATTCTCTCCTCGCCAAGCTTCATGATAGAGCCCTTGCCGAAGTCCTTCTCTATCTTCGCCATTGCAGCCTGCAGGGCTTTCAGCTTTTCGCTCTGCACAGAAGCACCTGTTTCAATTTCTTTCTTTGCCATAATTTGTTCTCGTTATTTCGTTATTACGTTGTTTAGATATTTCGGAATTCATCACAATTCCAGGTCTCCGTCGTGTATCTCCTGCCACGGCAGGCCTTGACTGTTGAGCTGCTCCATGAACGGATCGGGGTCAAACTCCTCGACATTATGGACGCCTGGCTTGCTCCAAAGGCCCTTGAGGAACATCATGGCACCTATCATGGCCGGCACACCTGTGGTGTAGCTGACGCCTTGCATGCCCGTCTCTTCGTATGCGGCTTGGTGAGAGCAGTTATTATATATATAATATGTGTGCTCCTGACCGTCTCTGAGGCCGCGGATGCGACAGCCAATGCTCGTCTCTCCGTCGTAGTTCTCGCCGAGGTCCTGCGGGTTGGGCAGCACGGCCTTGAGGAACTGCAGGGGAACAATCTTGACTACCGCCTCGCCGCTGCCGTCTGCCTTTGGTGCTTTGTACTCCACTTCGTCTATGCGACTCATGCCGATGTTCTGAATGACGTCAAGGTAAGTGAGGTATTGCTGACCGAATGTCATCCAGAAACGCGCGCGCTTGATGGTCGGATAGTTGATGACGAGCGACTCTATCTCCTCGTGATGGAGCAGGTAACTCTCCCTTGGTCCGATGCCGGGATAGGTCAAAGGCTTATGAATCTCCATCGGCTCCGTCTCGATGTACTTGCCGTTCTCCCAGTAGAGACCCTTCTGAGTAATCTCTCTGATGTTGATTTCTGGGTTGAAGTTCGTGGCGAAAGCCTTGTGATGGTTGCCTGCGTTGCAGTCCACGATGTCGAGATATTGAATCTCATCAAAGTGGTGCTTGGCTGCGTAGGCTGTGAAGATGCTCGTCACGCCAGGGTCGAAGCCGCAACCAAGAATGGCACAGAGGCCGGCTTTCTCAAATCTTTCGCGATACGCCCACTGCCAGGAGTACTCGAAGTGCGCCTCGTCCTTGGGCTCGTAGTTAGCTGTGTCGAGATAGTTGCAACCGGTTTGCAGGCAGGCTTCCATGATGGTGAGGTCCTGATAGGGCAGTGCGAGGTTCATCACGATGTCCGGTTTATAGCTGCTCAGCAGCCTGACGAGCTGCTCCACGCTGTCGGCATCGACCTGCGCAGTCTTGACCTTCGTGCCATACTTCTTGTTAAGAACCTCTGCCAAGGCAATACATTTCTTCTCCGTACGGCTGGCAATCATTACTTCTGTAAAGGTGTCGGGGTTCTGACACACCTTGTGAGCGGCGACGGTAGCCACGCCGCCGGCTCCTATAATCAGTACTCTTCCCATTGTTGATGTTATTAGTTAGCGAATGCAAACTTACGAAAAAAAGTCCAAAGCAGCAAGACTTTGGACTTTTTTCTTTCTCTTTTTATGCTTTAAGCATGTCTTAGAAGCCACCGCCGCCAGGGCCGCCGAAGCCGCCACCACGCTGTCCGCCTCCGAAGCCACCGCCGCGAGGACCACCTTCGAAGTTGCCGCGACGCTGGTTATCACCGTTGCCTTGACGACGCATCTGCTCGCGACCTGCCTGCTGACCGCGTTGGGGATTGAGCACCTTCAGCACTTGCTGAGGAGTAAGCACTTTGCCAAACTCTTCGGCATACTTCTTCTGAACCTCCAGACGCTTCTGCATCGTAGAGATCTGCTGCTCCTGACGCTCGAAATACTGCTTCATCTGCTTTTCCGCATCTTCCTTGCTCAGTTCCTTCTTCTCGTCGCCACGCTCAGCTTGTTCTTGACGCTGACCTTGGTTCTGGTTGGTTGCGAACATTTCCTTCTGGTAGGAAGCGTAGGTTTCAAGGAACGACTTCTTTGCTTCGTCCTTCAGATTGAGTTCTGTAGCCATGCGGTCGCCGGCTCTTTCGATGCGTTCGGTCATTGCCTTTGCACGGTCTTCTGCATTTCCACGCTCTTGAGCGCTTACGGCAGTGCTGCCCATGAGAGCCACGACTGCCAAGATGATTGTCTTTCTCATAATTAATTGGTTTATAACGTTGTTTGTAATCTTGTCACACTCGTTTGACCAGGCGACCTGCCGTAAAGTTTAATCGGAATTGTCGCTTCTAACGTTTTTTAACTATCTGACGGTGATGTGGAAGCATCCCTGCTTGACTTCATACTTGATGTAGCACATATCCTTCTCTCGGATATCGCGGAGCACTTCGCTCAGCACCCATTTGAGTGTGTCGTTCTGAACGGCCCTGCGCTCCGGCTTGCCTGGCGGCGAGACCGTGGAATAGCGGTTGTAGCAGATGTCGAACGTGGTTCCAAAGCGATGACAACTCTCTGTGGAAGCGTTTCCATTACGCTGTGCCAGTCGGGCCACATCGTCTTCTGTCCTAAGCACACTCGATACGATGATACGATGAAGGGGTATACCTTTTATATATAGGCTGTCAAGATAGTTGCGACCTATCGTCGAAAGCAGATGAGAGGCACGAGGCACAAGGTAAGGGATGCTGTGACTCATGCCTTTATCTATGCAGTAGAAAGGATTTGCCCCGACATAGACGAGTTCTTTCCTGCGGTGCTCCGCCTCTTCTCGGTTGCGGACGGGACGAACGCCCCACTTCCTGGCTGCCACGATCTGCACCTCCTGAACGTCGGGGAAGCAGGCTGCATAGGAATAGACGCTGCGCACGGGATGCCACTTCACACGGTCTCCCGGATTAGCAGACAGGTTCTTCAGCTCAGGACCACTCAGTCCTCCTTCAGTCCCACCATGGGAGGACTGGAGTCCCACCGTGGGAGGACTGGAGTCCTCCTGTGGTGGGACGAATTCCGGGACTGGCTGCGTTTCGCCAGTCTTCTCGCCAGCCGTCACCTCAGGGAACGCCAGCCTTACCGCCCCAAGCAGCAGGACTGTGCCCCCAAACAGGCCTAAAAATATCTTCTTCTTCAGTCTTCTCATTGCCGTTTTGTCGTACAAAAGTACAACAAAAAAGTGAAAAGTGAAAAGTGAAAAG
>JAGCNZ010000023.1 GCA_017645655.1 Bacteroidaceae bacterium
CAATTCCTTCGTCCAATATACGTTTATGCTTGGCGAACACTACCGACAATTCGTGTTGGGCTATCGGTTCTCCCACAGCAATCAGCGCGAGCAGGAGAGCATCTACCGCCTGGACCGTCTGGCGAATGCTGACTCAAGCTTCTCTAAAGCCATCGACTTGCTGCCGAGCGTGACGGAGTATCAGCAGGTCTTCGACCACGCGAACAGTCATTTGGCGCATTACATCGACAACACAAACGCCTTTTGGGCCGACTTTAAATACGGCTTGGGGCAGAAAGAATGGGGTCAGTTCTACCTTGATTTCAGGATAGATGCCACGCTGAATGCGCAGCGACATGCCTACGAGCGAGGCAGCATTGACACCCTTCTCCACCGATTCAGCCCGACGTTCGAGTTCAAGACAAAGCCTTGGCTGAGGACCAAGGACGGGCATCATGCCGGACTCGAAGTGCGGGTGAGGAGCGAGGCACCTGAGCTCTTGAACGAGGCAGCCATAGTGGATGACACAGATCCCATGAACATCCGCATCGGCAACCCTGACCTTCGATACGCCATCCGCACCGACGCGGTCCTCGACGGCAATCTGTATTCGATGAACAAGCGTATGCACAACCGCCTCGACCTCAGCTATGGCTTCACGCACAACGCGATAGGCATGGGCCAGATCTACGACCGCGCGACCGGCCGACGCACGTTCTGCCCGACGAATGTCAACGGCAATTGGGACGCTTCGGCCAAGCACACCATCAACTACAGCTTTGGTGACGGCAAGAAGCACAGCGCCAGCATGGTCACGGAGTTCAGCTACAGGAACAGCGTTGACCTCTTATCAAATGAAGAATTAAGAATTAAGAATGAAGAATCCCTTGCGGAAACTACGGCGGCAGCAAATTCTTCATTCTTCATTCTTCACTCTTCATTAAGATCTGTTGTCCGTTCCGCCACGCTTTCTTTCTCGCCAAAAGTGAGCCTTTCGCTCGGCAAACACACCCTCGGTTTCTCGTCGGACATTGCGTGGAACCGCTATACGAGCGACCGCTCGACGTTCCAGAATATCAACGCCTGGCAGTATCGCGTCGGCGCGGACGCCATCGTCCACCTGCCTTGGAAGTTCGACCTCACCACGAACCTCACGCTTTATGGCCGAACGGGCTATGCCGACGCGAGCCTCAACACCAACGACGTCGTCTGGAACGCCCGCCTGGCCCGCGCCATCTTCAAGGGCAAGTGGGTCGTGATGCTTGACGGCTTCGACATCCTCGGCCAGCTCTCCAACGTCACGCGCACCATCAACGCGCAAGGCCGCACAGAGACCTTCACCAATGTCCTGCCGCGATACGGCCTCCTGCACGTCATCTACAAGTTCAACAAACAACCCAAGAAGAGGGAGTGAGGCGAGCTAAGTCGTCCAACTAAACCAGTTAAGTTCATTGAATCATCATGATAATTCAATTGAATCATCGTGATAGTTCAATGAACATGACCTGCCGAGTCGGACATCGCACCTGCCCGAGTATGGTTCTGTCCAATGCCGTAATTCGTCGCGCAGCAGCAAAAAAATCGCTGACGAGTCACGGCTAATTCAAAACTATTCGCTATCTTTGTCACGGATTTGCCACATCAAAACAGCTTTGTTATGAAAAAGATTCTTACTTGCCTGCTGGCGACATTGGGCCTCACGACTGCCTGCGCCCAGCAAAACTACGAGGTTGACGAGTTCCAGACAAAGGGCGGAAAAACCGTCAAATTTCATGCCCTGATGCATGCCAGCATTCGTATCGAGTTCGACGGAAAGGAGATAGAAATTGATCCGGTCAGCAAACTTGGCGGCAGAACTGTGGACTATTCTGCCTTCCCCCAAGCCGACTTCATCTTCGTGACACACGAACATGGCGACCACTACGACGAGCAGACGCTCAAACTCCTCTCCGGGAAGAAGACTCAGGTGATTCTAAACGGGCGTTGTGCCGAGATGTTCGGGCAGGGAAAGGCTATGAAGAACGGCGACAAGATGCAGATTTCCAAGCGGTTCGATGCGGAGGCTGTGCCCGCTTACAATACGACGGAAGGTCGCGAGAAGTTCCATCCGAAGGGACGCGACAACGGATATATCCTCACGCTCGACGGCTTGAGAATCTACATCGCTGGCGACACGGAGGACATTCCCGAGATGAAAGACATCAAGGACATCGACATCGCTTTCCTCCCTTGCAACCAACCCTACACGATGACCACGGAGCAACTGGTCAAGGCGGCTAAAATCATCAAGCCGAAGGTGCTCTTCCCATATCACTACGGGCAGACAGACGTCACGAATCTCCCTGCAGAACTGAAATCCGAAGGCATCGACGTCAGAATCCGCCACTACGAATGAGGCAGGACGAACCACGCTTCGTTGCCAAACACTCGCAGATAAAACGCAGGAGCAATCTCGCATAGATTCCTTAATAATCCTTAAAAGTTCACCCTCCACGTTATATAAAAAGGTTCGTGAGGGGTATTAATAGTGAAAGGTACAGGAATACTTCACTTAAACAAAACGAGTAACATGAAAAAAGTTTCTTTAATGACATTGCTCGCAGCCCTTTGTATGGCAGGTTGCGTAGAGACCGAGACAAAGACTTCGACCGAGATAAAGGTTGTAGGAGAACTGGGCGACCCGAAGCCCATCTACCTCAACACTTTCGGCAAACTAAGTCCTATTCAGCAAGCGCAAAGTGTCGAAGACAGTATCATCACATTTGTACTTGATACGACAGAGGCTTTTGTCGTCGTGATTGACCGCTGCATCGACAAAAGCAGCCCCTTGGTTTGTTCCGTTATTGCCGACGGTACGCCTATCGAGGTAACCATAAAGGATGGCGTAGGCGAAATAACAAAAGGCTCCGAGCAGAACATGAAACTGGCCGAGGCACGCAACCAATTGAGAGCCGCAGAAAACAAAATCGTCGATCTCCGAAAAGAGTATGGAAAACTGCGCGAGAAGTATGGCGAGGAGATTCCAAAAGTGGCAAAAGCCGACTTGGACAAGCGTTGGGATGAGATCGATGCAGACATAAAGGCTGTAAAGAAGCAAGCCGTTTTGGACAACGCTGACAATCTGGTGCCCGTCTTCTTCCTGTGCAAGTATGCAAACGACTATATTAACGACCATGGGATGGAGTTCGTGGACTCGTTCCTGACTGAATACAAATACAAGGACCACAAGCAGCTTGAATATGTATTTCGTGTGATTGCAGGAGAGAAGAACAAGAAGGAAGGTGCTGAGGTTGTGGACTTCGTAGGTAAAGACCTTGAAGGCAAGGAATGTCACCTAACCGACTACGTCGGCAAAGGCAAATATGTCCTTGTTGACTTCTGGGCAAGCTGGTGCGGTCCTTGCAGAGCAGAGATTCCCAACATAAAGGCAAACTACGAGAAGTACAAAGATAAAGGCTTCGAAGTGGTCGGCATCTCTTTGGACTATAAGCAAGAGAACTGGGAAAAGTGTGTGCAGGAGATGGACATCCCTTGGCCTCAAATAAGCGACCTGAAGGGTTGGGACAGCGAGGTCTGCAGTCTCTACAACATTTGGTGCATCCCTCAGGTTCTTCTATACGACCCCGATGGAAAGGTTATTGCAGGCCCCTGGCTGCATGGCGAAGCATTAGGACAAAAACTTGCCGAAATCTTCGAGTAAGCGAGCCTACGAATGAGGCAGGATGAACCTGACCTTATTGGCTTTATGAAGTAGCCAAATGAGCGCGGCCTCAATTAGGTAAGCAATGAGATAGCTGTACCAAAGCCATTGCGGGGCTGTCCGTGACATTACCCAAAGCACGGGAATGACCGTCAGGGAGAGGGCGAAGGAGATGAACAAGGCCATGCGATGGTGGTGGTAGAGCTTGTAAACTATCATCAGCACGTAGATGTAGCAGAACGGCATGAAGCTGAGCGCGAAGATGCGAAGGGCATGAATGCCTTCGCTGACGAAGGCTGCGTCGGTCGCTCCGAAGAGCCTGACGATGCCCGTCGGCCAAATCCAGACAAGCAGACAGGTCACTATCATTGCCGCCGTGATGAAGCGAAAGGCTTTCCTTATTACCAGTCGTATGCCCTCGACATTGCCCTGTCCGACCTGTATGGCTCCCAACGACTGCAGCGTCTGGCAGGTGCCCGAGAGGAAGAGGTTATAGACCTGAAGCAAGTTCATACAGACCGCGAAGGCGAAGATGCCGGTGCGACCCAATGTGCCGAGCACGATGGTGTTGGCCGAGAGCAGGAGCAGCGTCAAAGAAATCGAGGCGATAGCCAAAGGAGCACCTTGCTTGACTATAGAGCCGCCTTCCCATCCATCTTTCGAGAAAGAAGGAGAAAAGACAAGTCTTCTGTTCTTCCGCCAATGCGTAAGCAGGATGGCGATGCCGATTAAATGGCCTACTACTGTTGCGGCAGACGAGCCGGCAATGCCCCAGCCGAGCCATTTGATGAAGACAATATCGAGGAAAAGGTTCGCGGCATTGTCGATGATGACTGCCAAGGAGACGAGCTTCGGCTTACCGTCCACGCCAACCATCGTCGAGAGCCCCCACATCAGGATGAACGCGGGGTTGCCGAGCAGCAGAATCTGCATGTAGTCGCGAGCCAAAGGCAGTATCTGGTCGTTGCTGCAAAGCAGTCGCGCCGTCTCGCTCGGGAAGACGACTCCGCCCACGATAGCCAGCAAGATGCCGAGTCCGACACTGAGCGAGAGGGCTTGCGTGAAGAAGCGTCGAGCCTCCTGGATGTCCTTCCTGCCCAGCGCGTAAGCCACCAACATGCCGGCTCCCGCGTTGATGAGCAGGTGCAAGGTGAAGATGAACTGGTTGATGGGCTTAGAGAGATTGATGGCGCTCACGCCGTCCTCGCTGATGAGGTTGCCCACGATGATGCCATCGACAACATTCCCGAGGCATCCCGACAGCGCGACAAGGATGTACGCCCAAAGGTAATTGTAGAACTGCTTTCCTATATCTGACTGTTTCTCCATTTCTCTATTTCTTTAGCATTTCTCTATAATAAAGGTAACGTTGTAGCCGCGCTGCGGACTCTCCGAGAGGCTGAGCGTCATGCCCTGCTTCATCAGTATCTGTCGGGAAAGGGAAAGGCCGATGCCTGAGCCCGTCGGCTTGGTGGTGAAGAAAGGTATGAAGATTTCCTGCTGCACATCGAGCGGGATGACGTGACCGTCGTTGGAGAAGAAGACGCCTCTCCCAGCCTCCAGCCCTATCGTCTTCGCTTCTGCCTCGATGGCGTTCTTCACGAGGTTGATGAAGACTTGCCGCAGCATGTTTTCGTCGGCCTGAAGTGTCATGTCGACTGGGATGTCGATGTTCCAGCGCAAGTCGGGATAGAGGGCAGCGATGCTTTGGGCAAAAGCCAGCATGTTCACCTCTGCTATCACCGGCTCCTGCAGCTGTGTCAGCTTGCGATAGCTCTCGACGAAGGCCATCAGCCCTATGCTGGTGTCGTTGATGGCACGAATGCCTTCCTCGAAGGGCGAGCCTTTGATGTCGGGACGGCTCAGGTAGGCCTGGCTGATGCTTTGTATGGGTGTCGTGGCGTTCATGATTTCGTGCGTCAGCACCCGCGTCAGCTTTTGCCACGACTCCACCTCGCTGTGTGCCACAAGCTTCTGTATCTCCTGCCCCATGTCGTTGAGTGCCTCCTGCAGAGCCTTCTCACCGAAGAAGAGGCCGCGCGTCGGCAGCCGGAACGAGAAGTCGCGGTGGCGGATGGCATCGCGCATGATTTGCGCCCTTTCGCGAAGCAGGCATTGGTGACGATACCAATGGACCGATGCCGCGCCAACGACAATGACAATGCCTAAAGCGAAACTATACATAAATAACTCTTTTCAACCACGAATTACGCGAATTTCACGAATTGACTAAGCCCTGGGCTTACATGATTAATTCGTGTAATTCGTGTAATTCGTGGTAAGATATAAACCATGATGATGTAGATAATTATATGTCATTCTTCTCCCTCCCTTTAAGGGAGGGCTGGGGAGGGTCTTTTACCTTATTTTATTATATAATGTCTGTCTGCTGATGCCGAGCAGGTCGGCAGCGCGCTTCATGTTGCCCTCGCACTTGTTCAGCACCTTGCGTACGTGTTCGCTCTCCACTTGCTCCAGGGGAATCACTTCGCCCGCCTTATCGATTGCATCCTTCAGCACGCGGATGAGTTCGTCGTTGTCCCAAGGCTTCGTCACGAAGTCCGCGGCGCCGTTCTTCAGGGCACGCACGGCAAGCCGGACGTCGGCGTATGCTGTGATGAGCACGATGGGCGTATCGGGGAAGCGGCGATGTATGGCCGTGAGCCACATCATGCCTTCCTGCCCGGAGTTCACGCCGAGGCTGAAGTTCATGTCGAGCAAGACGACCGACGGATGCTCCTGAGCAATCGTGACCAATGCCTTCTCGGGTGAAGAGAGGGTAACGATTCGTTCGAAGACACCACTCAAGCATATCTTGGCTGCCGTCAGGATGGCAGGATTGTCATCAATGACGAGAACAGACTTACCATTTACCATTTAACTATTTACCATTTACGATTTAACCATTTACCATTTACGATTTAACCATTTACCATTTATTTGTGTGCAAAGGTACGACATTTAGTTCATAGTTCATAGTCCATAGTTCATAGTTTTTCCTTTCGCAGGAGGGTTTTGCATTGATGTGTCAAAGAATTGGACACAAATGTGTCTAAATGTTGGACATCATGCAACTATGAACTATAAACTATGAACTAAGAACTAAGAATTGTCATACCTTTGCAGCAGAAAACCAATCATGAAGAATGATATTATGAATTACAAACTGATTTTACACAACATC
>JAGCNZ010000024.1 GCA_017645655.1 Bacteroidaceae bacterium
CGACGTGTGGATGTGTCCGGTCTGCTTGTTTATCAGCTCAGGCAGGGCGTCGATGTAGGTGCTCAACAGCTTCTTCAGTCCTCTGTAGTCCAGTATTTTGCCGACAATCGGGTGTTTTTGCCTCAAGGCCTCAAGCACCTCCTCGTTCGTGACGTATTGCCCCGTCTTCGTCTTCTTGGCTTTCGAGTCGAGTTTGAGTGTGTCGAAGAGCACTTCGCCCACCTGCTTCGGGCTGCTTATATTGAAGTTATGGCCAGCCAGGCTGTGTATCTCCTGCTCCAACGCCAGCATCTGCTCCGTGAAGAGCCTGCTGGTCTCCTTCAGTCCTTCAGTGTCAATCATTACTCCAGCCTCCTCCATCTCCGCGAGGACCGGCATAAGTGGCATCTCGATGTCAGTGAAGAGACTCCACAAACCCTCCTCTTTCAACTCTCTTTCAAGGCTTTGCCTGAGCTCGCAAACGCCCTCGCAACCGTAGATGGACAGCAGATAGTCCAGGTAATGGCGCATTTCGGGATGCAGGATATAGTGCGCAATCTCCGTGTCGAACATGGGTAGTTCGGTGAGATGCCGTGCCTTGAGCTCCTTCCAATGAGCCTTCAGGTTGTGGCCGACCACGGTGCCTTGCCCGTCTTCCCCTTCCTTGGCGGGGATTACGAAGAAGGGCTCCGCCTGCTCTGCCTCTTTGTGTGAGACCGGAAGGGACTTTGTGTCGGGCATCGTGCTGAAGAGATCGAGCTGAAGCGGCTGCTCATTTTTCTTGGCAGCGGCAGGAGCGGGACTGGGGCTGGCAGTGTTGAAGAGGTCGAGCTGCGTGGAGCCGTCGGCATTCTTCTGTGGAGCGGGCTCCTTCTCCTCTGCCTTTGGAGGGGTCGGGAACAGGTTTCTGCGGAACTCCAGGCGTTTGAAGATTTCCTGCAACTTGTCCCTGTCGGGCTCGCGCAACTGCAAAAGGTCCATGTCGAGACTGATGGGAACCTCCATGCTGATAGTGGCCAACCACTTGCTCTGCTTGATTTTCTCGACGTTCTGCTCAACCTTGTCCTTCAGCGCGCCCTTTAGTTTGTCCGTCGACGACAGCAGATTCTCGATGCTTCCGAACTCCTCGATGAGCTTCTGCGCCGTCTTCTCGCCCACTCCTGGGCAGCCGGGAATGTTGTCGACGCTGTCGCCCATCAGTCCCAACATGTCGATGACTTGCCGGGGCGACTCGAGTCCCCACTTCTTCTTCACTTCCTCGATGCCCAGTATCTCTGCCTCGCTGTTCCTTCCCACTGCAGGTCGGTACTGCTTCACCCGTTCTGTCACGAGCTGTCCGAAGTCCTTATCTGGCGTCATCATAAAGGTGTCGATGCCTTTCAGGTCAGCCTGGTGAGCCAACGTGCCGATGACATCGTCCGCCTCAAACCCGGGTACTTCGAGCACGGGAATGCGATACGCAGCCAGTATGTCCTTGATGATTGGCACGGCAAACCTGATGGCTTCGGGCGTTTCCTCGCGTTGGGCTTTATACTCGGGGTAGGCCTCGTGGCGGAACGTGCCGCCGTGAGGGTCGAAGGCAACGCCCAAGTGCGTCGGCGACTCCTTTTGAATCACCTCCTCCAGCGTGTTGAGGAAGCCGAGAATTGCCGACGTGTTCTCTCCCCTCGAGTTGATGCGCGGGTTCTTTATAAAGGCGTAATAAGCGCGATAAATCAGTGCGTAAGCATCCAGTAAATAGAGTTTCTGCATCTTTTTCTTGTCTTTTATGTTGTAAAAGTACGGAAAAAATATGAAAGAAACACTTTTTTATGTAATTTTGCACTCTAAAGATGAGATAAATGGACGTACTTGATAAGATAAAGGCACCAGTTGCGACAGAATTGGAACAATTTGGCGAGGCTTTTCGCCGCACGCTATATAGTGACAATCCGCTGCTGGAACAAGCCGTCGAACACTTGCTGAAAGGTCCTGGCAAGCAGCTTCGTCCGCTCTTGGTCCTGCTTTCGGCCAGGATGATGGGCCAGGTCGACGATAAAGTCATCCAGGTTGCTTTGGCGCTGGAAATGCTTCACACGGCTTCCCTGGTGCACGACGATGTGGTGGACGAAAGCGATCGCAGGCGCGGACTGCCTTCCATGAATGCTTTCCTGGGCAATCAAGCTGCCGTTCTCGCCGGGGATTTCATCCTGAGCAAGGCACTCGAATGTGCTGCCCAGACTGGTGATGTACGGGTGGTTCGCCACATTGCGCAGCTCGGGCAATCGCTTGCCGACGGCGAACTAAGGCAGCTTGAGAACAAGGATTCCGACGTTTTGTCCGAAGCCGTCTACTTCGACATCATCTCTCGCAAAACGGCAAGTCTGTTTTCGGTCTGTGCCAGACTCGGTGCCCTGGCAGCAGGCGGTGCCGATGCCGACGCGGAACGCTTGGCACAGTTCGGCAAGCTCATCGGCATCTGCTTCCAGTTGCGCGACGATGTATTCGACTATGGGACGGCCGAGATAGGCAAGCCCGTGGGCAACGACATGAAGGAGGGAAAGCTCACATTGCCAGCCATTTATGCCGTCAAGCACAGCGACGACACATCGATGCACGAGTTGGCCATGAAGGTGCGGCATCGTGAGGCGACTGCCGACGAGATTCAAAAGCTCATCGACTTCACGATAAGCGAGGGCGGACTGGACTATGCGGCGTGGCACATGAAAGACATGCAGGGCATGGCAGACGGCCTGATCGACGATACGCGCGACGCCTCAATTACCGAAGCGCTGCACCTGCTCGCCTCTTTCGTCGCGGAGCGTGTCTTTTGATAACAAACATAACTTTATAGTTATCCATGTTCTTTCTTACCACGAGTTACACGAATTGCACTAATTATTCTCGCTGGCAAAGGCGTTTTTCAGTTCGTGAAATTCGTGAAATATGTGGTGGAAAGTCTAACAAAGTGTCCGTATAATCCATTTAATCCGTTGTAACAAAAAGATTTGTGGTTTCTCGTTTTGCTCCCTCCCCTACCGGCCGCATGCATTTGGGCAACGTGTTTTGCGCCCTACTCTCGTGGCTATCTGCCAAGAGCAAGGGCGGAGCGTGGCGCCTGCGCATAGAGGACCTCGACCCCGACCGCTCTCGACGCGACTTTGCCCTGCAATTGATGGACGACTTGCAGTGGCTCGGGCTGCCTTGGGACGGCGAGGTTGTGTGGCAGAGCCAGCGTTCGGACATCTACGAGCACTACCTGAATCAGCTACAGGACGCGGGTCTCACCTACCCTTGCTACTGCACGCGGGCCGACATCATGGCCACTCAGGCGCCTCACGAGACGGATGGTCGCATCGTCTATGCCGGCACATGCAGGGGCAAAACTCTCGATGAAATGGGCAAAAACACGCCTCATGCCACGAGACTTATGGTGCCGGACGAAATTATAACGTTCTGCGACGGGCATTATGGCGTGCAAGAGGTGAACCTGACGAAGCATTGCGGCGACTACATCCTCAGGCGAAAAGACGGAGCATGGGCTTATCAGCTGGCTGTTGTGGTTGACGACGCTTTGATGGGCATCACGGAGGTAGTGCGAGGACGGGACCTTTTGTTGAGTACTCCGCAACAGTTGCATCTCTTCCGAACGCTGGGCCTGCAGGAGCCAACCTACATTCATCATCCCCTTTTAATCAACGAAAACGGCCAGCGACTCTGCAAGCGCGACAAATCTCTCGACCTTTCTGTACTCCGAGAAAAACACAAAACTCCCGATGAAATCGTTGGTTTTTTAGCTTTTTGGGCTGGAATTCTGCCCTCCCCCACTCCCATGAAGCCCCAAGATTTGCTGCCGCTTTTCAAGTGGGAAAACGTTCCGACGGACGACATCACTGCCTGCATTTGAAAACGTGGCACGTGATAAATGAAAATATTCCACGTGATAAATGAAAATATTCCACGTGATATTTAAAATATTCCACGTGATAATTTGAATTTACCCACGTGATAATTTGAATTTACCCACGTGACGTTTGACATTCTGGCTGGCGACGTTTTTCTTCGTCGCCCGGGTGTCTTATCCGAAGAATATGGCTGCGACTCCGATAGCCGCTATGACGCCGCAGATGTCGGTCAGCAGGCCTGCCATGACGGCGTGGCGCGTCTTGCGGACACCTACGCTGCCGAAGTAGACGGCCAGTATGTAGAAAGTCGTGTCGGTGGCTCCCTGGAAGATGCACGACAGGCGTCCGACGAAGGAATCGGCTCCGTACTGCTGCATCGCATCGACCATCATGCCGCGTGCTCCGCTGCCCGAAAGGGGCTTCATGATGGCTGTGGGAAGTGCTGCCACGTAGTCGGCGTTGCCGCCACACCACTCGACGAATCTGCCCAGACCGCCCACGATGAAGTCCATCGCTCCCGAAGCACGGAAAATACCGATGGCTACGAGGATTGCGACTAAGTAGGGAATGATGCGTATGGCAGTTTCAAAGCCACCTTTTGCCCCTTCTACGAAGGCCTCGTAGACGTTCACCTTCTTGCGTATGCCTGCCCAGAGAAATGCCATTATAATGCTGAAAAGCAAGATGTTGGCAACCACGGTGCTCCATTTGTTCATGGTCTCCTGGTCCACCTGCGTGCCAATCCAGATGACGCCGCTCACGACGGCGCAGATGCCAAGCACGAATGTCATGATGGCTCGGTTGAAGAGGTTGATGCGCTGGTACAGGCTGGTGATAATCATGCCTGCCAGTGTGGCAATGGCAGTCGCGATAAGTATGGGAATGAACACGTCCGTGGGCTGTGCCGCACCCATTTGTGCACGGTAAACCATCACGCCGACAGGGATGAGCGTCAAGCCGCTGGTGTTCAACACGAGGAACATAATCATGGCGTTCGTCGCGGTGTCCTTCTGCTTGTTGAGTTCCTGCATGCCCTCCATCGCCTTGAGTCCCAGTGGAGTAGCCGCGTTGTCGAGCCCCAGCATGTTGGCGCTGAAGTTCATGAAGATGTGCCCGAAGACCGGGTGTCCTGCAGGTATTTCGGGGAAGAGGCGTACCATGAGCGGCGACAACCAACGCGCTATGACATGTACCAGACCGCTTTTCTCACCTATTTTCATGATGCCCATCCACAACGATAACACGCCTGTCAGGCCGATGGAAATCTCGAAAGCGGTCTTCGCATTGTCGAATGTGCTGTTCATTATCGCGGGAAAAACGTCGGTGTTGCCCATGAAGAGTTGCACTGTAGCGATGAGAAACGCAATGAGGAAAAAGCCTATCCAGATGTAATTCAGTACCATCTTACATTTACCATTTAATCATTAAACCATTTACTATTTATTACATGCAGCCTAAAAGGACGCCTCATCCGAAGAGGTCGCCCTGTATGTAGCCGTCTTTAGAAGGTGAAATGTGCAGATGCCTATAGGCAAGTTCGGTCACTTCGCGGCCTCTGGGCGTGCGTTTGATGAAGCCTTCCTTGATGAGGAACGGCTCGTAGACCTCCTCGACTGTGCCTGCGTCTTCGCCGATGGCAGTGGCTATCGTGTTGATTCCCACGGGACCGCCCTGGAACTTATTGATGATGGTGGTCAGTATCTTGTTGTCAATCTCGTCGAGACCATAGCGATCTATGTTGAGAGCCTCAAGGGCGATGCGTGCTATGTCGAGGTCGATGCGGCCGTTTCCCTTGACTTGAGCGAAGTCGCGGACGCGTCGGAGCAGTGCGTTGGCGATTCGCGGTGTGCCTCGACTGCGGCTGGCAATCTCGCCGGCGGCTTCGAAGTCGATGGGCACGCCCAGTATGCTCGACGAGCGCATCACGATCTTCTGCAACGTGTCGGCATCGTAGTACTCCAGATGCATGTTGATGCCGAAGCGAGCTCGCAGGGGAGCCGTGAGCAGGCCGCTGCGTGTGGTGGCTCCCACGAGCGTAAACGGCGCCAAGTCTATCTGTATCGAACGTGCCGAGGGACCTTTGTCGATCATGATGTCGATACGGTAATCCTCCATGGCCGAGTAGAGATATTCCTCCACGATGGGCGAGAGGCGATGTATCTCGTCGATGAAGAGCACGTCGTTCGGCTCGAGGGAAGTGAGGAGACCGGCAAGGTCGCCGGGCTTGTCGAGCACCGGTCCGCTTGTGAGCTTAAAGCCAACTCCGAGCTCGTTGGCAATGATGTTGGAGAGCGTCGTCTTTCCCAAGCCCGGTGGTCCGTGCAGAAGTGTGTGGTCGAGGGGTTCTCCGCGATACTTCGCAGCCTCGACGAAGATGCGCAGGTTCTCGACGACTTTCTGCTGTCCGCTGAAGTCCTCGAAGCACAACGGCCGTAGCGCGTTCTCGAAGTCCTTTTCCTTTTGCCTGCCTTCTTGTCTTATGTCGAAATCTTCCACTTGTTGATGGGGTTAATAGGGTTAATGGATTAGATGGGTCAGGGCACGGTCTTCGGCTTGTTGCATCAGTTGTCTTTCCTCGTCTGTCTTGTCGCGGAGGCCGCAGAGGTGCAGCAGGCCGTGTATGATGATGCGCCGTAGTTCCTCTTCTGGGCTGACGTTGTAGAGTTCGGCATTCGTCCTGACGGTGTCGATGCTGATGTATATGTCGCCGCTCAGCGAGTCGCCATTGCTGTAGTCGAAGCCGATGTGGTCTGTGTAGTAGTCGTGTCCGAGGTGCCGACGGTTGATGTCGAGCATCGTTTCGTCGTCGACGAAGATGTAGTTGACGTCGCCCACCACCTTATTATATGTGGCTGCTGTGCTCTTGACCCATGCCGAGATGTCTGCCTCGACGATGTCCGGCATTGCCGTTCCTTGCGTGTTATATGTGATCATTCTGCCTGAAGGAGTTCGACTGCCTTGCGGACTACCTCGTCGTCGGCATAGATGAGGGCGAAGTACTCGCTCATGTCCCACAGGTCTCGCGCTACGAGTGCCTTGACGATGAAGCGTATGTTGTCGGTCGTCTTCTGTCGTTCGTCGTCGTCCTTCGGCTTGATGTCCTGCTTTTCGCCTTCTGCGAAGATGCCGTCGATGAGTTCTTGCGGCACTTGGTACTGGGTTTTGAACTGTTCGAAGCTGGGATAGGCTTTCGCCAACTTCTTTCTGTTCTTGTCCATGTACTTGAGATTTGCGTTGATGACGATGCTTTTGGCGGACAGCTCGCGGTAGCATTTTGCATAACGTGTCGTGTCAAGTGGCACGAAGCAGTCTGGCATGATGCCTCCTCCGCCGTAGACCGTTCGTCCTTTTCGCAGGGTTTGATAGCGGAGGGAGTCAGGGAAGTGTATGCTGTCGGCGTTGGTGAGTTCGCCCTTGTTGTAGCGGTTGATGACGTCGCGGGCGTAGTCCAGTCCCTTTCCTTTCTCGTAGGGTTTCTGTATGCTGCGTCCGCTGGGCGTGTAGTATCGAGCCGTCGTGAGTCGTATCATGCTGCCGTCGGGCATGTCGAAGGGTCTTTGGACGAGTCCTTTGCCGAAGGAGCGTCGTCCGACTACGATGCCGCGGTCCTGGTCTTGGATGGCTCCGGAGAGTATTTCGGCTGCCGAGGCGCTGTATTCATCGATGAGTACGGCGACTTTGCCCTCTTGGAAGGCGCCTCCGCCGGTGCTTCTGAACTCTTGGCTTGGCACGCTGCGTCCCTTCGTGTAGACTATCATGTCGCCTTTCGGAAGGAATTCGCTGGCGATGTCTGCCGCGGCTTGCAGGAAGCCGCCGCTGTTCTGCTGCAGGTCGATGATGAGGTCCGTCATGCCCTGACCCTTGAGTTTCTGGATGGCTTGCACCACCTCGTTGTGTGTTGTCTGCGCGAAGTTGTTGAATCGTATCAGGCCGATGGTGGGCGTGACCATGTAGGCTGCATCCACCGAGTTGACCGGTATGCGGTCGCGCTTGACGTCGAAGTAGAGCGTGTCCTTGATGCCTCGGCGTACGATGCCGAGGTGTGCGATGGTTCCCTTCTTGCCGCGCAGGCGGTGCATGATTTCCTCGCGACTCATCTTGACGCCGGCAATGGCTGTGTCTGCCACGCTGACGATGCGGTCGCCTGCCAGGATGCCCACTCGCTCGCTGGGTCCCTTCGGCACGGGCTGAATGACGAGCAGGGTGTCTTCGAGCATGTTGAACTGTACGCCGATGCCCTCGAACGAGCCTTCCAGCGGCTCGGTGAACTTCTTGGTGTCAGCCGCGTTGGTGTAGGCCGAGTGCGGGTCGAGCTTCGAGAGGATGCCGTTGATGGCGTCTTCCGTCAGTTTCTTCGAGTCCACGCTGTCCACGTAGAAGTTGTTTATCATGAAGCTTGCCATGACGAGCTTCTGCAAGTTCTTCTCCAAGTCGCTTTCCGTTTGTTTCTGCACCGGCTGATTGCCGAAGCGCCACTGTGCCGGCAGGCTCGTTGCGACGAGCAGAGCGATGATTGCCAATATGGGTCTTTTCATAAAAGTGAGAGCTATATTATGAATAATGTAGTTTATGACTGCAAAGGTACGCTTTTTTTTCGACATACCGATGCGCGATGCGAAAAAGTACGCAAAAAGCTTTGTTTCCCAGCGCTGCAGGCTCCGTTATCAAACTTTGCACGCGACGCTTTCGCTCGACCCCAGTCAAGTTGAAAAACAACCCACGTGATAAATTCAATTTACCCACGTGATATTTGAAATATTACACGTGATATTTTGAATTTACCCACGTGATATTTTGAATTTACCCACGTGATGTTTGGAAACCGGCAAAGTCTGGAAGGATTTACTGCTCTGGAATCAACCCTTCCCAGCTTAGCGTTAGTCGACGTTTACTCAGCAGCAGAGCCTTCTGGCTTACTTGTTAGTATGCGGTCCTCACGTGCTGCCTTCACAAATAGAGCACGCCCATCCTGGCAGAAGGGCGTGCTACGATTGTCCGAACCCGCTGATAAGCAGGACGTTATTACTTGCTCTCCTCGAGCATCTTGAACAGCTTGTCGAGGCGCGGCGCCATGATGATTTCCGTGCGACGGTTGCGAGCCTTGCCCTCGGGAGTCGTGTTGACGTCCACCGGCTTGAACTCTCCGCGGCCGCATGGCTGTATCTGGAGAGGATTCACGCCATACGTCTCGGTCAGGATGCGCACCACGCTCGTGGCACGTATCACGCTCAGGTCCCAGTTGTCCTGGAAGACGGCGGTCTTGATGGGCACGTTGTCCGTGTGTCCCTCAATGTAGACGTCGATGTCGGTCTGCTTGTTGAGCACGCCCGCCAGCTTGCCCAGCGCTTCCCTACCCTGCTCGTTCACGATGGCCTTGCCCGACTCGAAGAGCAACTTGTCACTCATCGCCACATAGACCTTGCCGCCCTCCTCGCGGACCGTCAGCTCGTCGCTGCTGAAGCCGAGCAGCGCATCCTTCACGCTCCCCAGCAAGTCCTTCACCTTCTTGTTCTGCTGGGCAATCATCTTCTGCAGCTCCGCAATCGTCTTCTCGCGGTCCTGCAGCTCGCTGATCTTCTGCGCGAGGTTCGCATTCAGCTTCTGATTCTCGTTCTGACCCGTGGCCAGCAACTGCTGATAGTTGCGGATGCTGCTCCTGAGCTGAGCCGTGTCGGCCTCCAAGCCAGCCCGCAAATCGTCGAGAATCGAGTAGTCACTGCGAGTCATGCCAAGCAACTCGGCCAGGCTGTCGCGGCTGTAGAGGGCTGCCAACCTGCCGGCTTCGGCAATCTCGAACTTCTTTTTGCTAACCACGCAAGATGAGAGCAACAAACATGCCACTCCAAGCATCAAAATACTACGTTTCTTCATTTCTTTTTCTATTTCGTGAAATTTCTTGTTCGCCATTTTATGATTTAATTCGCACTGAGTCAGGAGCTTAAGCGAAAAACGGGCCTCTGAGAATCGATTCTTTTCGCGCGACCGACCGGGAGGCTACAAAATTTCGATTCTCACGCGGTCAAAATCGTGCTTTTCCAGCAAAATATGTTCCGCTCATTCGCACCTTCTCAAATTCCGGCTCGTTGTCAGAAGAACTTTACCTCTTCGCCAACCACCTCGCTCAACAGCAAGTTGGCCAACCTGCTTGTGCCCAGTCGCAACCACTGGTTGGTAAGCCACTTCTCGCCAAGCACCTCTTTCACAATCGTGTAGTAAATCAGCGCATCGTGCACCGTGTTCAGGCCGCCAGCGGGCTTGAAGCCAATCTGTATTCCGGTACGCTCGTAATACTCTTTTATCGCTTGACACATCACGTAGGCGGCTTCCGGAGTGGCTGCCGGCTTCTCCTTGCCCGTGCTCGTCTTAATGTAGTCAGCACCTGCGTACATCGCCAGCAGGCTCGCCTTCTTGATGTCCGAAGCGCTCGGCAGCAAGCCTGTCTCCAGGATGACCTTCATCTTCCGCTCGCCGCAGATTGCCTTCAGCTCGCTTATCTCATCGCAAAGAGTCTCGTAGTCACCGCTCAAGTACTTGCCCACGCTCATGACTATGTCTATCTCCGTCGCGCCGTCTTTCAAAGCGAGGGCAGTCTCGACAGTCTTGATCTCGATGAGCGCTTGCGAAGATGGGAAGCTGCCACTCACGCAAGCCACTTCAACGCCTTCTACCTCAAGACTTTGACTCACTATCTTCGCAAAGCATGGATAGACGCAGATGGTCGCGATGTGAGGCAACTCGGGGTATGCATCCTCGAACTGATTCACTCTTTCGGTGAATGCCAACACACTCTCCTCCGAGTCTGTCGTCTTGAGTGTCGTGAGCTCCACGCTGCCCATCAGGAACTTCTTCACTGCCAGTGTGTCGTTCTCTGGCACTTTCTTCTCGATGATTTCGGCTACCTTGGCAGCTACCTCGCTGTCTTTCAATGCAGTATTATACTGCCCGAGCATTTGCTCGTACTTGCTTTTTTCGATTGTTTCCATGTTATTTGAGTTTTATGTTGTCCCGCAGTTTAGACTGTTTTACCGTTCCAGCAGTTTAATGCCATGCAGGTTTCTTAACATTTATATAGTTATTTGAGTTTTATGTTGTCCTTGTGTCTGTCCTTGTCTCGCTTGGTCTTCTTCTCGATGCTGGCTTCCAAAGCAGTCGTCAAATCGACCCCCGTCTGGTTCGCAAGGCAGATAAGCACCCAAAGCACGTCAGCCATCTCTTCGCTAACATCTTGGTTCTCACCCTCTTTGAACGACTGCTCACCATACTTTCGGGCTATCACACGCGCCAACTCTCCTACCTCTTCGGTCAGACATGCCATGTTTGTCAACTCGTTGAAATAGCGTACACCATACGTCTTAATCCATTGATCTACACGTTCTTGTGCTTCTCGTATCGTCATCTCACCTTAATCTTTATTCCTTATTCCTTAATTCTACTCCTTATTCTTCGTGTCCATGCAGATGGTGACGGGTCCGTCATTAATGAGTTCGACCTGCATCTCCGCACCGAACACGCCGGTTCCAACGCTTTTCCCAAGTCCTTCGCTGAGCACCTCGACGAACCTCTCGTACATCGGCACCGCGTGTTCATGCCCTGCAGCACGTATCCAACTGGGCCGGTTTCCCTTCTTGTAGCTCGCCATCAATGTGAATTGGCTGACCACGATGGCTTCGCCGCCGACGTCCATGATGCTCCTGTTCATCACACCTTGCTCGTCGTCGAAGATTCTCAGGCTCAATACTTTACGGCACAACCACTGGATGTCTTCCTCAGTATCCGTGGCTTCTATGCCGAGCAGCAACAGCAGCCCCTGCCCTATCGCAGCAGTCGTCGTCTCCCCTACCCTGACGCTTGCCTTCTTTACCCTTTGGATGACGGTTCTCATATCTCCTCGCGCTTGCTTTTTATGTGTTCCTTTTTAGTTGTCTTCCTACATTATTATATATTGTGCAAAGCTACGAATTTCCATTCGCTTCTGCAAGTTTTTCCTTCAAAATCTTTGCTTTCGTGGCTCCGACTACTGCTGCGAGTTCACTCTCGTCTGCCTCCTTGATGCGCTTCACGCTGTGCCATTTGCGAAGGAGCAACGCCTTTGTCTTCGGTCCGATGCCCTGAATGTTGTCCAGCGCGCTGGCAACCTGGTGCTTGCTGCGTTTGTCACGATGAAACGTGATAGCGTATCTGTGCACTTCATCCTGTATTTGAGTGAGCAAACGAAACAGCGGAGAATCCGTCTTCATTGCTATCGTTTGCGGTGGAAAGCCAAAGAGTAGTTCGTTTGTCCTGTGTTTGTCGTCCTTCGCAAGACCCGCAATCGGTATGGACAGCTGCAGTTCGTCCTCTACAACCTGTCTCACAACTTCCATCTGACCACGTCCACCGTCCGTAATTATCAGGTCTGGTAGGGTAGCGTCTTCTTCCATCATTCGTTTGTAGCGACGCCTCACGACCTCCTGCATGCTGGCATAATCGTCCGGACCGCTCACAGTTTTTATGATGTATTTACGGTAATCCTGCTTGCTTGGCTTGCATTTCTTGAAGACTACGCAGCCCGCAACTGCATCCGCACCACTGATATTAGAGTTATCAAAGCATTCAATATGCATCGGCAGGGTAGGGAGCTTGAGTGCTTCCTGCAGTTCTTTCATCAGACGCACCTGCTTTTGTTCAGGATTTAGCTTGTCGCTTTGGCTTATCCTATCCTTTTTATATTGCAGAACATTCAGCTTAGAAAGCTCGAGCAACTTCTTTTTGTCGCCTTTTTGAGGCACCGTCACGAGCAGTTCCACACCGAGATGTTTCACGGGGAACGGTGCGATAACTTCTTTACTTTCACTGTTGTATCGTTGTCGCATCTCGATGATTCCAGCAGCGAGAAGTTCCTCGTCAGTCTCGTCGAGACGTTTCGCATACTCGAATGTAAAGGCTTGAGTGATGCATCCATTCGTGACGTGAAGATAGTTAATGTAGGCCACCTTCTCATTATTCTCGATGTTGAAGACATCTATGTTGTGTAAAGTGCTGCTCACGACCTCACTCTTGTTTCGATAATTCTCGAGAAGAAGGTATTTTCGCTTGATTGCTTCAGCCTCTTCGAACTGTAGTTTTGCTGCATACTCCTGCATTCGTTGCATCATTTCACGTTCCAACTGAGCTGTGTTCCCCTTTAGAATTTCCTTTGCTTCCGCGATGTCTCGCATATACTCGTCGTGGCTCTGGCGCAACGTACACGGGGCTTTACAGTTCTTTATGTGGTATTCGAGGCATTCTTTATGCTTGTGTTTTGCGATGGAATCCGCGGTTATTGATTCTCTGCAACGCCTTAAGGGATAGAGCTTTCCGATAAGTTCGAGCAAGAGATACATGGTTGGAACGTGACTATACGGTCCGAAGTAAGTGCCCAAACGCTTGTCTATTTTCCGGGTTTGGTAGATGCGTGGCAGATATTCATTGGTGACGATGATGCTCGGATAAGTCTTCCCATCCTTTAGAAGAATGTTATAACGGGGTGACCACTGTTTGATGAGGTTGTTTTCGAGCAGCAGCGCATCCTCTTCCGTCTTGACAACTATGTACTTGATATCTCGTATCTTAGACACGAGAATCGCGGTCTTTCGGCTGTCGTGCTCTTTCGAAAAATATGAATAGACGCGTCGCTTCAGGTTTTTTGCCTTGCCCACATAGATAATGGTGCCAGTGTCGTCGAGATACTGGTAGCATCCCGGGCATTCTGGCAAATTGCTTACAATTCCCATTAGATAGGCTCTGAGCCTTTCTTTTTCTGGCTTTTCCATTCGTTGTTCAGTGTCGCATCGTCAAACGTCGCGTGGGTTGATTGAAATTATCGCGTGGGTTGATTGAAATTATCACGTGGGTAAAATGAAATTATAACGTGGAATATTTAAAATATAACGTGGAATAATTTCAAACATCACGTGCGACGTTTTCATTCATCCCCAGGCATAATTCCTTTTTTATATCTTCAGGAGTGTTGTCAACTCCACGTCTTTGTCGAATGCAGCCCTGCCGTCCAGTCCCTCGATGGTGAGTTCGATGATGAAGTTGATGTAAATCTTTTTGGGATTGAACTGCTTGACGAGGTTGTAGGCCGCTTTCATGCTGCCTCCTGTGGCGAGGAGGTCGTCGTGGAGGAGCACTACGTCCTTCTCGTTGATGGCATCCGTGTGGATCTCTATTGTGTCCTTGCCGTACTCTTTCATGTAGCTTTCCTTGCGCGTTTCGGCAGGCAGCTTACCTGGTTTGCGACACATCACGAAGCCGGCACCCAGCTTTACTGCAAGAGCGGCGCCAACCACGAAGCCACGGCTCTCGATGCCCACCACCTTTGTAATGCCTTTGTCTTTGTAGAGTTCATACAGTTCGTTGACCATTATCTTCAGGCACTTAGGATTCTTATACAGCGTGCTGACGTCCTTGAACTGTATGCCGGGAACCGGAAAGTCGGGCACATTTCGAAGGTTTTTCAGTAATAGTTCGTTGTTCATTCTTTATATTTACCATTAAATGATTTGCCATTTACCATTTCATCCGATGTGATTGTTTCACGTGAAACTTATCGATTCATCATGACAAGCAGGACGTTTATGTCGCTGGGACTGACGCCGGGGATACGGCTCGCCTGTGCCATGGTCTCGGGATCTATGCGAGAGAGCTTCTGACGGGCTTCCGTGCTGAGCGATTTGATGTCCTCGTAGTTGAATCGTCCGCGGATGCGGATGTTTTCCAGGCGCTGGATTTTCTCCGCTATTTCCTTTTCCCGACGGATGTAGCCGCTGTACTTCATGCGCACTTCGGCAGCCTCGATGATTTCTTCCCTACGGTCTGCGATGCTGCTTAGCTTGTCGGATAGGGCAGGGATGAGTGTTGCGAGATTAGACAGCGTGAGCTGCGGGCGCATCACAAGGTCGATGAGTTTGCAACCGCGCTGCAGCTCCTCACTTCCCAACGCCCTCAGGCCTGGATTGATAAGCGCGGCTTTCACGCTGAAATTGCTGCAGAAGTCTTCTATCTCGCTGATAGTCTGTTTCTTACGAAGCCAGTGTTCGTAGCGTTCGTGCGTCGCCAACCCCATCTCATAAGCGCGCTCCGTGAGTCGGGCATCCGCGTCGTCCTGGCGAAGCAGGATGCGGTATTCGGCCCTCGAAGTGAACATGCGATAGGGTTCATCCACGCCTTTCGTCACGAGATCGTCAATCAGGACGCCGATGTACGACTCGTCCCTTCGCATGACGAACGGCTCGAGTCCGGCAATCTTGCGTGCCGCGTTGACGCCTGCCACCAGTCCCTGACCCGCAGCCTCCTCGTAGCCCGTCGTGCCGTTTACTTGTCCGGCGAGGAACAGTCCGTCCACAATCTTCGATTCGAGCGAGTGACGAAGCTGCGTAGGGTCAAAGTAATCGTACTCGATGGCATAGCCTGGACGGTAGATTTGCAGGTTGCGGAAGGCGGGAATCAGTTTCAGGGCTTCAATCTGCGCGTCGATGGGTAGCGAACTCGAAAAGCCGTTCAGGTAGAGTTCCTGCGTGTTGCTGCCTTCCGGCTCCAGAAAAAGCTGATGCTCAGTGCGTTCGGCAAAGGTGACGAGCTTCGTTTCGATGCTTGGACAGTAGCGTGGTCCGATGCTTTGAATCTGCCCGTTGTAGAGCGGGGAATCGGGTAGGGCAGCGCGAAGCCTGTCGTGCACCGCCTCGTTTGTGTAGGTAATCCAGCAGGGCAGCTGTGGCAACTGACGCGGTTCGCCCATGTACGAGAACTTGTGGAAGTCGGTCTCTCCGTCCTGACGCTGCATGAGGGAGAAGTCCACGGAACGTCCGTCGATGCGAACCGGCGTGCCCGTCTTCATTCGGCCTACTGTGATGCCGCATGCTGCGATGCTCTCCGAGAGGTGGAGGCTCGGCAGTTCGGCGCAGCGTCCGCCTGGAATTTTGGTGCGTCCGACGTGCATCAGTCCGTTGAGGAACGTGCCGGCTGTGATGATGACACAGGGGGCTCTGAAAATCACTCCCTGCATAGTTCGCAAACCACACACGTGATGTTTTGAATTATCACGTGTGATATTTTGAATTATCACGTGTGATATTTTATTTTTCACGTGTGATGTTTTGTTTTTCTCCGTGAGTAGTTCCTCGACTTGGTCTTGCCAGATGGATAGGTTCGCAGTGTTCTCGAGTATTTCTCGCCAGGTCCAGATGAATTTTGCGCGGTCGCATTGTGCTCTGGGACTCCACATGGCGGGTCCTTTCGAACGGTTGAGCATGCGGAACTGTATGGCTGTCTGGTCCGTCACCTCGCCCGTGTGTCCGCCCAAGGCATCTATCTCGCGCACAATCTGCCCTTTGGCAATGCCTCCGATGGCTGGGTTGCACGACATTTGCGCAATCTTGTTCATGTCCATCGTAATGAGACAAGTCTTGGCACCGAGTTTTGCGGCAGCCGTTGCAGCCTCGCATCCGGCATGGCCAGCACCGACAACTATGACGTCATATTTGAACTCCATCTGTCCTGTCTTACATCTAATTTAGGTACAAAAGTAGTCATTTTATATAACATTTCCTCGAAAAAGTTGCATAATTAACCTTTTTTGTATACTTTTGCCTTCGTATTATACTTAAATTAAGGTACGTGCGCACATAAAACAACACTAAACATAACTAAATTCATTATTCTATGTGGTTAATTAACTCTTCAATCGGCAGGAAAGTAGTGATGTCGGTCACCGGTGTCGCGCTTGTCCTGTTCCTGACGTTCCATGCCTGCATGAACGTCGTAGCTCTCTTTAGTGAGGAAGGCTACAACTGGATTTGCGAGATGCTGGGCGCCAACTGGTATGCCGTAGCGGCGACCGTGGCTTTGGCAGGCCTTGTGCTCATTCATTTCATCTACGCTTTCTGGCTGACTTTCCAGAACTGGAAGGCTCGCGGCAACAACAAGTATGAGGTGACCGACAAGCCCGAGAAGGTAGAGTGGGCGAGCCAGAACATGCTTGCTCTCGGCATCATCATCTGCCTGGGACTGTGCCTGCACCTCTACAACTTCTGGTGGCACATGATGGCAGCAGAGCTTATCGACGGCGAGGCTGCTGAGAACGCAGCAAACGGCGTGTACTGGATCAAGAAAACCTTCTCTTGTCCCGTTTACTCTTGCCTCTATCTCGTGTGGCTCGCAGCACTGTGGTTCCACCTGACACACGGCATTTGGAGCGCTATGCAGACGCTTGGCGTGAGCGGCAAGGTGTGGTTCAACCGCTGGCGTTGCATTGGCAACATCTACGCAACCATCGTTGTGCTGATGTTCGCCGCTGTTGTTATTGTGTTTGCCATACAGGGCATGGGCTGCTGCGGCAGTTGTGGAGCTTGAACAAATGGTAAATGGTAAAATCATTAAATGGTAAATGATATTATGGCAAAAGTATTAGATTCGAAGATTCCCGCAGGTCCAGTGCCTGAGAAATGGAAAGAATATAAAGCTCACCAACGTCTGGTGAACCCGAAGAACAAGCTGAAGCTCGACGTCATCGTGGTCGGCACAGGTCTTGCCGGCGCAAGTGCTGCCGCTTCTCTCGCGGAGATGGGCTTCAACGTATACAACTTCTGCATTCAGGACTCACCCCGTCGCGCTCACTCCATCGCAGCACAGGGCGGTATCAATGCAGCCAAGAACTATCAGAACGACGGCGACAGCGTCTATCGTCTCTTTTATGATACAGTGAAAGGCGGTGACTATCGTGCTCGCGAAGCCAATGTCTATCGTCTGGCAGAAGTGTCGAACAACATCATCGACCAGTGCGTGGCACAAGGCGTGCCCTTCGCTCGTGAGTACGGCGGCATGTTGGCCAACCGCTCGTTCGGTGGCGCACAGGTAAGCCGTACGTTCTATGCCAAGGGACAGACCGGCCAGCAACTTCTGCTTGGTGCTTATTCCTCGTTGAGCAAAGAAGTGCAGCGCGGCAAAGTAAAGCTGTTCACACGTTATGAGATGGAAGATGTGGTTATTGTCGACGGCCGTGCTCGCGGTATCATCGCCAAGAACCTCGTGACCGGCAAGCTGGAGCGCTTCAGCGCAAACGCTGTTGTCATCGCTACTGGCGGCTACGGAAACACATACTTCCTTAGCACCAACGCAATGGGTTGCAACTGCACCGCCGCCGTTCAATGCTTCCGCAAGGGCGCAATGATGGCTAATCCATCGTACGTTCAGATACACCCGACTTGTATTCCCGTGCATGGCGACAAGCAGTCGAAGCTCACCCTGATGTCCGAGTCGCTGCGTAACGACGGCCGCATCTGGGTTCCAAAGAAGCTGGAGGACGCAAAGGCATTGCAAGAAGGCACCAAGCAAGGCTATGAGATACCTGAGGAAGACCGCGACTACTACCTGGAGCGTCGCTATCCCGCATTCGGCAACCTCGTGCCTCGCGACGTAGCAAGTCGTGCAGCTAAAGAGCGTTGCGACAAGGGCTTCGGCGTGAACAACACCGGTCTCGCCGTGTTCCTCGACTTCTCTGAGAGCATCCAGCGCCTCGGCATCGACGAGATTCGCCAGCGTTATGGCAACCTCTTCGACATGTACGAGGAGATTACCGACGTCAACCCGGGCGAGAAGGCTTGCTCAAGAGACGGCGTCGACTATTACTATCCCATGATGATCTTCCCCGCTATCCACTACACGATGGGCGGCGTCTGGGTTGACTACGAACTGCAGACCACGATTCCCGGTCTCTTTGCCATCGGCGAATGCAACTTCTCCGACCATGGCGCCAACCGCCTCGGCGCGTCTGCCCTCATGTAAGGTCTTGCCGACGGCTACTTCGTGCTGCCTTACACCATACAGAACTACCTTGCCGACCAAGCCATCTGGCCTCGCCTCTCCACAGACCTGCCTGAGTTCGAAGCAACAGAACAGGCAGTCGAGAAGGAGATTGACCGCCTGATGAATATCAAGGGCAAGCGCTCTGTCGACTCCATACACAAGGAGCTCGGCCACATCATGTGGGAACACGTCGGCATGGGTCGCACGAAGGAAGGCCTCGAGGAAGGCCTCAAGCTCCTCAAGGCACTGCGCCAGGAGTTCGACACGAACCTCTTCATTCCTGGAAGCAAGGAAGGCTTGAACGTCGAGCTCGACAAGGCAATCCATCTGCGCGACTTCATCCTGATGGGCGAGCTTGTGGCTTACGACGCCCTGCATCGCGAAGAGAGCTGTGGCGGCCACTTCCGCGAAGAGCACCAGACAGAGGAAGGCGAGGCAAAGCGCGACGACGAGAACTTCTTCTACGTCGGCTGCTGGGACTATCAAGGCAGCGACGACAAAGCCCCCGAACTCGTCAAAGAGCCCCTCAACTATGAGATAATCAAGGTACAACAGCGTAACTATAAGAATTAACAATCATGGCTAAGAATATAAGTGTTACGATAAAGTTCTGGAAGCAGAACGGGCCGAAGGACAAAGGTCACTTCGACACGCACGAGTTGAAGAACATTCCTGACGACACCTCCTTCCTCGAGGCGCTCGACATCATGAACGAGGAGCTTATAGGCGAGGGCAGGGAGCCTTTCGTGTTCGACCACGACTGCCGCGAAGGCATCTGCGGCATGTGCTCGCTCTACATCAACGGCACGCCGCACGGAAAGACCGAGCGCGGCGCTACAACCTGTCAGCTCTACATGCGTAAGTTCAAGGACGGCGAGACCATCACCGTTGAGCCTTGGCGCTCGGCTGGTTTCCCCGTTATCAAGGACTGCATGGTGGACCGCAATGCCTTCGACAAGATTATGCAGGCAGGCGGTTATACCACCGTTCGCACAGGTCAGGCTCAGGATGCAAACGCCATCCTGATTCCGAAGGAAGATGCCGACGAAGCGATGGATTGCGCCAGCTGCATCGGTTGCGGAGCTTGCGTGGCAGCCTGCAAGAACGGCTCTGCAATGCTCTTCGTCAGCTCGAAGGTGAGCCAGCTTGCTCTGCTTCCTCAAGGTAAGGTAGAGGCAGCCAAGCGTGCAAAGGCAATGGTAGCGAAGATGGACGAGCTGGGCTTCGGCAACTGCACGAACACTCGTGCCTGCGAGGCTGTCTGCCCGAAGTGCGAGACCATCTCGAACATCGCCCGCCTCAACCGCGAGTTCATCTGCGCTAAGCTCGCAGACTAATCTCTTAATACTCCACTTCGTCGGGGTTCGTCCTTGGCGAGGTGGAGTCACTTTAATTTATAATAACAACTTAAGTTTAAGGTACAAAGATGAAAAAGTATTTTTGGAGCTTGCTGGCCTTTGCTATGGTCGCAATGCTGAGTGTAAGCTTGTCTTCTTGCAAAGACGATGGTGGAATCGATGAAGGTGCAACCATCGTGGGTGAATGGATTCATGAAGATGGAATAGGTGAAGCTGATGTCCTGACTTTCACAGGGTCTCTGACGCAAGGTGAGGCTGTGTACACAGAAATTGACGATGAAGGTTATCCAGAGACAATGACTTCTACCTACACATTCAATCCTCAGACAGGAGTCTTGAAGGTGCCGGGTTTCACCTACTTTGATGTTCAAGTGAAGACCTTGACCACCAAGAAACTCAAGCTGTACGGCTTCCCCGATGACGACGAATCCACTACGTTCAAGAGAAGATAAGCGGAAAAGATGAGATAGATATTATTGTCTATGATTTAGGCAAGAAACTTAAGAAAGTAGAATTGATAAAAACGTAATTGCCAATGAAGTAAAAAGGACGAGTGACGCTATTCGGCTCACATGGTGAGGCTCAGCCTCGCAGGGCCACAGGATTTAATTAACAAACAAAATCATTAACCAGCGTTTCCGTTCGATTCTTATAAATAGAATAGAACTTCTCGCTCTTGTTCTCTGGACTCGAATACCGCCAATTTTCGCACATCAAGAACAAGTTGAAGAAGTTCACGCTAGAAGGCGTGAACTATCCGTGCTTGTTGGTGTGCAGGTCACTTGGCGGTAACCGGAGTCCTAATAAGCATTGAATGGTTCCGCCTTTATTATTTATTATTATGAAAAAGAACTTATTGTATTTGATGACGATTATTTTTGCAGCCCTTAGTATTGGCTTAGTATCGTGTAGTAATGATAGCGATGACACACCATCCAACCCATTGATAGGAACTTGGCGTGCTGAAGTAGAAGAAAAGGGACATATTTCATATGCAGAGATAACATTTAAGAAGGACCTCACTATGACTTACAAGGAATACGATGTTAAGACGGGTGAACTGGGTGATTTCGATAGTGGAAAGTATAAGATAGATGGTAATTATGTGTTTATCTATTGGAGTAATGGCGAATCTAGTGGTTCCAAGTTTACCATCACTGATGGAAAAAAATTGGTATTACCTGATTTCGATGACGACATCATTTATACTAAGATAAAATAGTAGACACATATTGTTGCGATTTCATCGCAGACCATTTTCATTATTAAATAAGGGAATTCCTATGGAAGTATGGGAGTTCCCTTTTTGTTTATGCCCGGGGAGGGGGCTACGACTGAGGTGGTTGACAAGCGTCGCGTGGGTCATTTGATTTTTACCCACGTGATAAATCAATTTTACCCACGTGATATTTGAAATATTCCACGTGATATTTTGATTTTACCCACGTGAGGTTTGTCATCACGCTGCGGCATAGATGAAATCGGGGTGTTTTCGGGGCAATGCCTTCGCTCGTGGCGAAGCGGGAATCATCATATAGAAAGAGTCAGGGCATCGCGGAGTGGTTTCTGCGGTGCCCTGATTCGTACCTTGGAGCCTTGTTTTCCGGAGGGGCTATTCGGCAGTCTTGAAGAGGTCCTTGATGCCGCCGATGGAGCCCAGCAGGTTGGTGGCTTCGTAGGGCAGATAGACGGTCTTCGTCTTGTCGCCCTCGGCCAGTTCCTGCATCATCTGGATGTACTTCTGCGCGAGGAGGTAGTTGGCGGGGTTGGTGGACTTGCCGACTGCCTCGGTAATCAGCTCGATGGCTTTTGCCTCGGCTTCTGCCACGCGGATGCGGGCCTGTGCCTCGCCCTCAGCCTGCAGGATTGCCTCCTGCTTGGCGGCTTCTGCCTTGTTGACGATGGCAGTGCGTTCGCCTTCGGATGCCAGGATTTCGGCAGCCTTCTGACCTTCGGAGGTGAGTATCTGAGCACGCTTGTTACGCTCTGCCTGCATCTGTTTCTCCATGGCGGTCAACACGCTGTCGGGAGGCGTGATGTCCTGCAGCTCGACGCGATTCACCTTGACGCCCCACTTGTCGGTAGCGTCGTCGAGGACTGCGGAGAGTTTCTTGTTGATGGTATCGCGGCTTGTCAGGGTCTCGTCGAGTTCCAGTTCGCCGATGATGTTACGGAGCGTCGTCTGCGTCAGCTTCTCGATGGCGTTCGGCAGGTTGTTGATTTCGTACGTCGCCTTGAAGGGATCTACGATTTGGAAATAGAGAAGAGCGTTGATTTCAGTCTGCACGTTGTCCTTCGTGATGACGTTCTGCTTCGGGAAATCATAGACTTGTTCGCGAAGGTCGATGGTCGTGGAATACATGTAACGTCCGTGATTGAGCACTACAATCGACTTTGCCCTGTCGATGAAGGGAATGATGATGTTGATGCCCGGCTGCAGCGTGGCATAGTAACGGCCGAGTCGCTCCACGATTTTGGTTTCCGACTGAGGGATAATCACCAGCGCCATCTTGGCAAAGAGCACTACCAAAACGACGATTGCAATAAGAAAGTAAGTCATAATAATTAACGATTTAACGATTTACTATTTATTATTTATTTACGATTTAACGATTTTCTGTTTACTATTTATTTACCGATTGGCCATTTAGTAATTTGTAGGCAGCCTTTGCCTCAGGGAATCTGTTCTACCGTGATGATGGTGCTCTCCCTGGAGAGGACGCGGACGTTGCTGCCCTCGGGAATGTCGTTCGGCTCGTTCGTGACCGCCTTCCAGATGTCACCATCGATTTGTACGCGACCGAAGCTGTCGGCTTTCACCGTCTCGACGACTCTGCCTTTCCTGCCAAGCAGGGCATCGGCATTGCTGACGCGGTTCGACTCACCCTTGTGAAGGAAGCGCACGGCAAAAGGTCGCACGAAAAACAGGCTGGCCAAAGTGAAGACAGCAAACACGATGAGCTGCAGCACGATGCCTCCACCCAAGGCGTCCGTCAGGCACGCAAATGCCGCACCAATTGAGAAACAGATAATGAAGAAGTCGCCAGCCGTGAGTTCAAGAATAAGGCAGACTACGGACATGATGGCCCAAACCTGCCACAGATGTGAAGTTAAGTAGTCAAGCATAGTTATTTAACTGGTTTAATGGTTATTTATCTTTCGTTATGACGTTATTTCGTTATTTCGTTATGACGAATTCTTGTCAGAGAGAAAGGACGAAATCATCCCAATCTTTCGACGAGCCCTTCCTTCCGAACACCTTCGAATAGAGTCGGCTTCGCGTTGTAGCAATGCTCTCTTTGGAATGGGCGGTCAGCATGGCGATGTCCTTGGGCTGTTGCCGCATCTTGATGAGCAGGCTGACGTGCATCTCGTGCTCGCTCATGGGATAGAGGCTGAAGAGCTTCTCCGTGAAACCAGAGTAGATGCTATTGAGCATGCGGGTCAGTTCGCCCCAGTCCTCGAAGTTCAGGCTCTTCCCTGTATTCAGGCATTCCTGCAGGCGACGATACACCTCGGACGAGAAGATGACAGTCTCTGCCTGTTCGCGTTTCGCGTTTTCGATGATTGCTACCTTATTATTATAGTCCAGCGCCAGCTTCTTCTCTTCCAATTCAAGGCGGAGCATCGAGTTCTCGTCGCCAAGCTTCTTGATGAGGCTCTCCAGTTCCGCCATCTTCTGCATGTTGGCTGGGATGTCGTATTGCTCTTGCATGGCGCGTACCTTATCCAATCGTTCTTGCAGAGAAAGGATTTTGCGGCGGCTGTTCTGCACCGTCACGATGAAGAGCACGATGTAGATAGCGGTTCCGAGAATAATGAGAAACCACTCTCTCTGGGTCATTATGGTCATCAATTCGTTCATGTTCGTCAGCTTTCGAGTGCAAAGTTAAGATAAAATGCGGAATGCTGCAAGCTTTTTTGTTTGCAATAATTTGCAGTTGCGCGGGCAGTTTGCAAATGTTTGCAAGGACGCTTTGTTTGTTTCGAAAAAAGATGTAAATTTGCAGCGTGGAAGCAAAAGACAAGATAACAGAGCAGCCGTCGCACTATGAGCACCTGGAGAAGATGCGCGTCGGCGAACTCCTGCGGCACATCAACGACGAGGACCGGCTGGTGGCGGAGGCAGTAGGGAAGGTCATCCCGACGATTGAGGCCTTTGTGGAAGCCGTGGAGCCAAGGATGAAGCGGGGCGGCAGGCTGTTTTATGTGGGAGCAGGCACAAGCGGCCGGCTCGGGGTGCTCGATGCCAGCGAACTGCCTCCGACGTTTGGCGTGCCTGCCGACATGGTGATTGGTCTCATTGCCGGAGGCGATACGGCCCTGCGCTCGGCAGTAGAGAATGCTGAGGATTACCCTGAGAAAGGCTGGGAGGACTTGCTGACGTTCTTGCCTACGAAGGACGACACCGTGCTCGGCATCGCCGCTTCTGGCACAACGCCTTACGTCTTGGGAGCCGTCGCGGAGGCAGGGCGGCAAGGTCTGCTGACGGCTTGCATCACGAGCAATCCGCATACGCCCCTGGCTGCCGCAGCCGACTTCGCCATAGAGACCATCGTCGGTCCCGAGTTTGTCACGGGCTCGAGCCGCATGAAGAGTGGCACCGCACAGAAGATGGTGCTCAATATGATCTCGACGTCGTTGATGATTCGACTGGGCAGGGTGGAAGGCAACCGCATGGTGAAGATGCAGCTTACCAATGCGAAACTGGTGGACAGGGGCACCAGGATGATTCAGGAGTCGCTCGGGCTGAGCTACGACGAAGCGCAAGAGCGCCTGCTCGAACGTGGCAGCGTGGACAAGGCCCTTACTTCAGACTGACTTTGGTGCTCATCTGGAACGACACCCCCATGGTGCTGTAGGAGTTTTCCGACGTGATGCTCTTTATCCAGCCATCCTTTTGGAAGGTATAGGTGGCGTTTTCCGAGGCGTCTATCTTCAGGTTGCTTATCATCGAGCCGAACATGTCCATGAGATTGTCGGACTGGTTGGGGAAGATTTTCTCCACGAGTCCCGTCACCATCTGCTTCATGTCGTCGGCGTTCATGTTGATGATTGCTGAGCTTTGAATCTTGCTCTTGTCGGCCACGGTGTACGTTCGCATCATCTTGATGCCCTGCCCGGTGTTGTATTCCTCCTCGGTGCCCGTGCTGATGGTCTTGCCGTTCAGCGTCAGCGGGCTGGTGGTGGTCTGTACGCTCTCCAGCAACGACTCATCGCTGATGCTGCCGGTGAGTTGTTTCCTGATGTCGTTCACCTTCTCCTTATCAAGCGTAGGCGTCTCGGCGAGCACATTGTCGAGCATCTTGCTGATGTGTTTTATTCTCTCTTCCGCATTGAGAATCTTCATCACCTTGCCTTCCTTGTCGGTCAAGTATTCTACGTGCACGTCCTTCAGCATCTCGGTGGCGATGGAGTAGATGCGGCTTTCGTCGTCCTTCGCATCACTCTTCACGTCGGTCACATAAACGTCCAGGATGTATCCGTCGGCTGTTTCGTCGGTCACCTCGTACACCGTCTCCGCAGTGACAGTCGTTGTTGGTTTCGAAGGAGCACCAATCTTGGCTTCCGTCACGTACACCTTCTTCATGCCCTTCTTCATTTTAGGAGCAATTTTTGTCTGAGCGCTGACAAGCATTGTGGCGAGCAGCAATGTGCTCATCAAAAAGAACCTTTTCATCGAGTCTTGTTTTAAGTTAATACCATTTGCAGGTGCAAAGATAAGAAATAAAGTTGGAAAGTCAGCGGTTTGGGCTGTAAGGATTAAGATTATTTAATGTCTTTGCATCCGTCGTGGGATTAGTCTTCCCCGTTCCTCGGCAAGTTCCCGTGATGACATCTTTCGCTTGGTTTTGTCTCGACGGCAGCCAACTTCTCAAACATCACGTGGGATAAATTGATTTTACCCACGTAATATTTGAAATATTCCACGTGATAATTTCATTTTACCCACGTAATAATTTCATTTTACCCACGTGACGTTTTCAAACCAAGCACGTCTGGTTTCGTCACATGGTACTTGGAACTCTTGTTTCTCGCGTTAAGAGCGGCAGGCTTTACCTTGATGTAACCGTGGGGTAGGGGAGAAGCCCACGCGCACATTATATATATAATAAGTGTAGCCGTCTCGCGAAAAATTGCCTCCCGACTCTTGTCCGTTCAAAAAAAAGCAGTATCTTTGTCCCCGATAAGGCAATAAGAACGACTAAGACTATGAAGATTGGAGACCGCGCACCCGAGGTGCTGGGCAAAGATGAGAACGGACGGGACATCCGCCTGAGCGACTACAAAGGCCGCAAACTCGTGCTCTATTTCTATCCGAAGGACAACACGAGCGGCTGTACGGCTGAGGCTTGCAGCCTGCGCGACAGATATGGCGAGCTGCAAGGTGCTGGCTACGAGGTGGTCGGCGTGAGCAAAGACTCCGCAGCCTCGCACCAGAAGTTCAAGGAGAAGCACGCCCTGCCTTTCCCCCTGATTGCCGACGTCGACAAAACCCTCTTGGAAGAAATGGGCGCGTGGGGCGAGAAGACAATGTACGGAAAGAAGACCATGGGCACCATACGCACGACGTTCATCATCGATGAAAACGGCATCATCGAGCAAATCCTTGCCGGCAAGCAGATTAACACCAAGGAGCACGCAGCTCAGATACTCGACAAATAGACTAATATAGCTGAACAGATATGAAAAGATTGTTTATCACGTTTCTGCTGGCAGCAGGTTTCTTCGCCATTGCCAGCGCGCAGAAAAGCCTCGTGGGGCGCGTCTATCACCATCCCAACATCATGGCCGAAGAGATGAACAAAAAGCAAAAAGAGATTGATTCGAAGCTCGACGAGACCATCAAGGAAGAGGTCGCCAAGGCAGAAAAAAAGAAAGGTCGCGCCCTGACGGCAGAAGAACAGGCTCAGGTGAAGCAGAAAGCCAAGGAAGCACACGAGATGGCCGAGGCACTGATCAAGGGCACGAAGACTGCCGTCACTGTGACCTTCAAGTCGGATAAAGAGGTGTCGATGCAAATGAAACTGCAGATGGACGACGAAGCATTGAAGAATGCCGGCATCAGCTGGGCAAAGCGTAAGGCAATCAAGGCAGCCATAGCACTGATGCCAACCACGCAGAAGATGCAGTACATCGTCAAGGACAACCTCGTTATCTGCATCGACGGTAAGGATCGCGACACGCTTACTCTCTCCGAGGACGGCAAGTACTTGTATGGCGAGATGGACGAGAAAACCAAGTTCAAGCTGACGCGTAAGCAATAAGACCATTCCTAAATACCTGCCGTACCATGAAAAAACTTCTCCTGCTGCTCTCATTTTGCGCCATTTCATCGGTCGTTTTGGCTCAGAGCAGGGTGGACCGCCAGCATCTGAACAACCCCGAATCGTTCACCGTCGTGGTGTTCGGCGACGTGCAGAACTACACGAAGCGCAGCATCTACCAGCCCATCTACGAACTCTGCACTGCCTGGGTGGCCGACAACGTCGAGAATCTCAACATCAAGGCGGTGCTTTTCACGGGCGACCTCATACAGCGCAACGAGTACATCGTGCCGGGACGAGGGTCGGTGGACCAGTCGAGCAGGCAGATGTGGGAGTGGTCCAGTCACTGCCTCGAAAGGCTTGACGGGCACGTGCCCTACATCATCGCAGCCGGCAATCATGAGTATGGTTACACTCGAGGCGATGAGGCTTTCACGCATTACCCTGAGTACTACACCTACGAACGCAACCCCTTGACCGCTAAGCACCTGGTTGCCACGTTCCCGAACCGCGAGGGGAAGGCTTCCCTGGAGAATGCCATCTGGGAGTTCAGCGACCGGAATTGGGGCAAACTCCTCGTCATCGGCACCGAGTGGGCGCCTCGCGACGAGGTTCTCGACTGGGCACGCGAGCTTTGCAACAGTGAGAAGTACCAGAACCACACAGCCATCTTCCTCACGCATTCCCTGCTTAGGGCACGCACTGCGAAGTATACCGACAACGAGAACTACAAGATACAGCCGCGTAACTTCGGTAAGGAAATATGGGACAAGCTGCTTTATCCCAGCAAAAACATCAGGTTATGTGTGTGTGGACATACAGGACATGCGGCTGCCGACGATGGTAAAGAGACCGGCAGCAGCTACGATCATGAGGTGAACAATGCGTATCGCTGCGACAAGAACAGTGTGGGGAGGGACGTGCACCAGATGATGTTCAACGTCCAAAACCTGGGTGGCGGCAACGGTGGCGACGGGTGGCTCCGCCTGTTGGAGTTCATGCCGGACGGCAAGACCATTAAGGCTTCGACCTACAGCCCTTTGTTTGGTGTCTCGCCGATGACTAAACACTTGGCTCATCAGACTGATTCCGTCTGCCAATTCGACATGGTGGTGGAGAAATAGGAGCGGGGAAACTCCCTTAACCCAAGCCTCCTCTGACTCTCCCTTAATGGGAGGAAATGAAACGACCCACGTGATAAATTGATTTTACCCACGTGATATTTAAAATATTCCACGTGATAAATTGATTTTACCCACGTGATAATTTTGTTTTACCCACGTGATAATTTTGTTTTACCCACGTGACGTTTTATCACACGATACTTTGAATTTCTTTTTTTCTTGTTAGGGCTGGAGGTTCCAGGCTTGCCAGGCGAACCCTCGTGACGTCAAAGTACAGCCTTCCAGGCTCGGTTCGTTGCCCTCGGTAAGTCGGCGGTAAAGCTGTATAGTTTGCCTATAACGCCTATTTCCCTCTGCTTTTTTTGCTTTTCCGAAAAGGTTTTTGTATCTTTGCACCCGCATATTATATCTAATAAGGAGTGGAATATGAAGATTGAAACAAAGATAACAGAGGCCGTGAAGGCCATTGTGGAGGAGCTTTATGGTCAGCAGGTGCCCGACAGCATGGTGCAGTTGCAGCAGACGAGACCCGAGTTCGAGGGGCAGATAACCCTTGTTGTTTTTCCGTTCACCAAGATGAGCCATAAGGCTCCGGACGCTACGGCGCAGGAGATAGGCGAGCGTCTTGTGGAGCGACTGCCGGAGGTCGTCAGCGCATACAATGCCGTGAAGGGCTTCCTCAACCTCAGCATCAGCTCCCGTCAGTGGATAAGTTTGCTGCAGGACATTTACGAGAATCCAAAGTTCGGCTTCCTGCCCGTCACGGACGACAGCCCGCTCGTCATGATAGAATACTCGTCGCCCAACACCAACAAACCCCTGCACCTCGGCCACGTCCGCAATAACCTGCTGGGCTGGGCTTTGGCGCAAGTCATGGAGGCCAATGGAAACAAGGTGGTTAAGACAAACATCGTGAACGACAGGGGCATCCACATCTGCAAGTCGATGTTGGCCTGGCTCAAGTGGGGCAATGGTGAGACGCCGGAGTCCTCAGGCAAAAAGGGCGACCACCTCATCGGCGACTACTATGTGGCGTTCGACAAGCACTATCGCGAAGAGGTGAAAGAACTCGTGGCTCAGGGCATGGACGAGGAGCAGGCCAAGCAGGAGGCGCCGCTCATCAAGGAGGCACACGAGATGCTCGTCAAGTGGGAGCAGAACGACCCTGAAGTGCGTGGTCTCTGGAAGAAGATGAACGAATGGGTATATGCAGGATTCGACGAGACATACAAAGCCTTGGGAGTCAGCTTCGACAAGATATATTACGAAAGCGAAACGTATCTCGAGGGCAAGGAAAAGGTCGAAGAAGGCCTCGCAAAAGGCTTCTTCTATCGTCGCGACGACGGAAGCGTCTGGGCAGACCTCACCAAAGAAGGCCTCGACGAGAAGCTCCTTCTCCGTTCCGACGGCACAAGCGTGTATATGACGCAAGACATCGGCACCGCCAAACTGCGCTTTCAGGACTATCCTATCGACAAGATGATATACGTCGTGGGCAATGAGCAGAACTATCATTTCCAGGTGCTCTCGATTTTGCTCGACAAGTTGGGATTCAAGTGGGGCAAGGACCTCGTGCATTTCTCCTACGGTATGGTGGAACTGCCAAACGGCAAGATGAAGAGCAGGGAAGGCACCGTCGTGGATGCCGACGACCTGATTGCCACGATGATACAGGATGCGAAGGAGCTCTCGGCAGACAAAGTCAACAAGCTCGAAGGCATTACCGAGCAGGAGGCACAGGAGATAGCACGCATCGTGGGCATGGGCGCACTCAAGTATTTCATCCTGAAAGTGGACGCGCGAAAGAACATGTTGTTCAATCCCGCTGAGAGTATCGACTTCAACGGCAATACAGGACCGTTCATACAATACACCTACGCACGCATCAGAAGCATCCTGAGGAAGTGGAACGACGTGATAACTCTGGACGAGAAGGCTTTCGAAGTGGGACTCGCAGAAAAGGAAATCAGCCTCATCCAACGCCTGCAAGGCTTCGAGGCTGCGGTGCGTCAGGCAGGACAGGACTACAACCCGAGCTGCATCGCCAACTATTGCTACGACCTCGTCAAGGAATACAACCAGTTCTACCACGACTTCAGCGTGCTCAAGGAAGAGGACGAAGCCAAACGTCAAGTGCGACTCATGCTCTCGGCGGCAGTCAGTCAGGTCGTCAAGAACGGCATGGGCTTGCTTGGCATCGAGGTGCCGGAGCGGATGTAAGACCCCTCGCCTGTCCTCCCCCAAGGGAGAAGGAAAAGTCGTCTGCCATGAAATTATGAATTGTGAATTATGAATTATGAATTGCTGAAGGACAAGGTCGACTTCAACGCCATTGCTGTCGATGCCGGCTGCAGTGGCAACCCGGGCGCGATGGAGTATCAAGGCGTCTATCTCGGCAACGAGCAACGGCTGTTTCACTTCGGTCCGATACCCGGCACGAACAATATCGGCGAGTTCCTTGCCATTGTTCATGCCCTGGCGCTCATCAAGAAGAACGGCTGGCAGATGAAGGTCTATAGCGACAGCATCAGCGGAATGGCGTGGGTGCGAAACAAGAAAGCGAAGACCACGCTGAAGCGCGACGAGCAGACAGCGCAGGTGCTCGACCTCGTCATCCGTGCCGAGAACTGGCTTTGGGCGAATCCCAAGCATGCCGAAGTGCTGAAATGGAACACGGAGGAATGGGGCGAGATACCTGCCGACTTTGGGCGAAAGAAGTAGCCCCTCTCCCCGCTCCCCCAAAGGGGAGAGCCTTTGTAAATAAAAAGAAAATGGTAAATGATTAAATGGTAAATGTGAGATGAAGCGAAGCATCCACTTTCTCGAGTATCTTTACTGTCATTTGCTTATCGTTTTCCTGATAGGCAGGGTAGGGTTCGTCTTGAACAATCGGTGCGTGGAGCAGCTTTCGTTTGCCGATGCGGCGAGTGCTTGTTGGCGCGGCTTCGTGGGGCACGACCTCATGGTGGCAGCCTGGTTGCTCGTCGTGCCCTGGCTCGTTGGGCTGCTTGCCTTGAGGTTTTCCGGGTTGAGGCTGCGCTTGTGGCTCACTCCTTACTATGTCCTGATGGGCTTGGCCGTTGCTGCTATCATTGTGGCTGATGCCGTGATGTACGAGTACTGGCAGTTCAAGCTCGGTACAGTCATGCTGAGTTATGCGGCATCGCCCGAAGGGGCAACCAACAGCGTGAGTCTTTCCTTCCTTCTAATGCGGTTAGGACTGTTCCTGCTGCTCGCTTTGTGGACCATGATTCCCTGCATATGGTTGACGCCGAAGCACTTGCCGACGGGTACCGGCGCGCGCCTCTGGATGCGCAACATCAGCATTATCTGGACGTTTCTGCTCGTCTCGGGGGTTCTCTGGATGCGTCAGGGCGACGTCTATACGCAGAAGCCTTATCCCACGCAGCTTGCCGACCATGCTGCCGTCAATCCCGTCTATGCCTTTGTCGGCAGCATACGTTTGACCGACAACTACGCCGCGCGCTATAACTTCATGTCCGAGGAGGACCGGGCAGACCTGTTCAAAGGGCTCTATCCTGCGCCCGCCGACGACATCCGGGACACGCTGCTCCTGACCTCGCGGCCCGACATCCTGGTCGTTTTCATTGAGGGCTTCGGCAGTCGTTTCGTGGAGGAACTGGGCGGATTGCCCGACGTGGCGCCTGGCTGGAGCCGTCTCATCCCCGAGGGCATCTTTTGGGAAAACTATTTCAGCAACTCGTTCCGAACCGACAGAGGCACCGTCAGCGCCTTCAGCGGCTGGTTGAGCTACGCCGACATCGGTTTGATGAGGCATACAGAGATGCATGACGCGCTCCCTTCTCTCGCGAAGTCCTTGGCGAAAGAGGGTTACGAGACGAGCTACATCTACGGCGGCGCGATGACGAACATGGGCAAGCGTCAGTACCTGGATGACATGGAGTTCGCCAATCTCTATGATGATACGGCCTTCAGGGATGAGCAGAAGACTGGCTCCTGGGGCATCCCGGACAGTACCGTTTTACAAAAAACACGCCATTTCATCGAGAATTTCGAGGGCGGACACCACTTCCTGGTGGCGCAGACGCTGTCGAGCCACGAGCCTTGGGACGTGCCCTATCACCGCCTGGAGGACGAGAGGCTCAATGCCTTTGCCTATACCGACTACAGCATCGCCTGCATGATCGACTCGCTGAGGCTGCTCCCGCAGTGGGACAACCTGCTCGTCATCATGATTCCCGACCACGGATACCTCTACAGGCAGAGTTACAAAGACCCCGGCTTCTTCCGTGCCCCGATGCTTTGGACCGGCGGAGCCATACGCGAGCCGCGTAGGATGCAGGTCATCATGAACCAGAGCGACATCGCCGCCACGCTGTTATCCCAGATGGGCATCCGGCACGACGAGTATCCCTGGAGCCGTAACGTGCTGAGCCGCACCTATACATATCCCTTCGCCTACTGTAACTACCCGGCCGGCGTGCTGTTTGCCGACAGCACCGGCATCAGCATATACGACATCGAGGGCGATGCCGTGATGACAGAACAGCCAGCCGACGACGGCCTGCGCACCATGCGAGCCAAAGCAATACTGCAAACCAGTTACGACGGCCTGGCAGGGTTGCAACGAAAACGCGGCACGCCATGATGGAAAACAACCCACGGGTAAAATGCAATTTACCCACGTAATATTTAAAATATTCCACGTGATAATTTCAATTTACCCACGTGATAATTTCAATTTACCCACGTGACGTTTTCCAACGCAACCGCAAGAACGAAACAATGAAACGAAATGATTAAGCAATTTCTCGACATAGTAAGACGCTACTTCAAGCCCTACAAGATGTACATAGGCTGGTCTATCGTGCTGAATTTTATCGCACAGTGGCTCAACGTCTTCTCCTTCGTAGTGCTTATACCCATCCTGAATATCCTCTTCAAGATAGACACAAATGTCTATAACTACAGGGACTGGACCTGGAGCACCCTGAATAAAGACCTCATCGTCAACAACGCATACGCCTGGGTGCAAGAGCAAATCACCACGAACGGCGCGTTCCTCACACTCTGCCTTATGGGCGGAATACTCGTCTTCATGACCTGCCTGAAGTGCATCGGCTACTGGGGAGCAGCCAACATCATGATGCCGCTCTCCACCGGCGTAGTGCGCGACATCCGAATGGACATGTACAACAAGGTGATGCGCCTGCCCCTGAGCTTCTTCTCGGCTGAGCGAAAGGGCGACATCATCGTCCGGATGAGCACAGACATACAGATAGTGGAGAACTCCGTCACCTCCGCCATCTCCACACTCATCCAGCAGCCCATCGCCATCATCATCTGTTTCATCACACTCTTCACGGTAAGCTGGCAGCTCACCGTCTTCGTCCTCGTCGTCACACCACCAGCCGCGTGGCTCATGGGAACAGTGACCAAACGCCTCAAGAACCAGTCGGCAAGCGTGCAGGCAGGTCTCTCGGAAATCATGGCACAGATAGAGGAAACGCTCAGCGGCCTGCGAATCGTCAAGGCATTCATCGCAGAAGACAAGATGGCGAAGCGCTTCAACTATATCAACAACGAGTTCCGCAAAGGCATGATAAGCATGATGATGCGCATCAACGCAGCCCATCCCGTCTCGGAAACCATGGGAACCATCATCATCGTCATCGTGTTGCTCTTCGGCGGCTGGTTGATACTCGAAGGACAAGGCTTCATAGACGCATCGACGTTTATCTTCTACATGGTCATCCTCTACAGCGTCATCAACCCAATCAAAGACCTGACAAGGCAAGCATACATGATTCCACTCGGCCTCACCTCGATGGAGCGCATCGACTATATCCTGAAGGCAGAGAACCCCATCAAAGAGAAAGCTGAGCCCGAACCACTCGACAGTTTCGAACACGAAGTGGAACTCAAGGACGTCACCTTCAGCTACATCGAAGGTCGCAACGTGCTCCGTCACATCAACCTCCGTGTTCCGAAAGGCAAGACCGTTGCACTCGTCGGACAGTCAGGCTCGGGAAAATCCACACTCGTCGACCTCATACCGCGCTACCACGACGTATGCGACGGGCAGATACTCATAGATGGCAAGGACATACGCGACGTCAAGATACACGACCTGCGCGCCCTCATCGGCAACGTCAACCAGGAAGCCATCCTCTTCAACGACACCTTCCTGGCAAACATCACATTCGGCGTCGAGAATGCCACCATGGAACAAGTCATCGAAGCCGCAAAGATAGCAAACGCCCACGACTTCATCATGGAGACAGAGAACGGCTATAACACAGTCATAGGCGACAGAGGAGGAAGGCTCTCAGGCGGACAGCGACAACGCGTCAGCATCGCACGAGCCATCCTCAAGAACCCCCCGATACTCATCCTCGACGAAGCCACATCCGCACTCGACACGGAAAGCGAACACCTCGTCCAGGAAGCACTCGACCGACTCATGAAGTCCCGCACCACAATAGCCATAGCCCACCGCCTCTCCACCATCAAGAACGCCGACATCATACACGTCCTCTACGAAGGCGAAATAGTGGAAAGCGGCCTCCACGACGACCTCATCGCCAAGGACGGCTACTACAAACGCCTCTACGACATGCAGCAACTGTAGCCCGCCACACTGATTCCCGACATCTTGGGCAACAGCTTCCTTATGAACTTAATATAGAAAACGAAGGGCAGCATGTAAAGAAAAATAAGGAAGGACGTAGGCCAGCAACCTTTCTTCACCAGCTTCCATAGCAATCCACGCACTTCTTTCCGCACGTAAGGGTCGCGGCAGTCGGGGCTGGCATCGTTGACGGACAGCCACAAGGAGTGTGTCTGTTCCTTTTCCAAAGCGGGTGTGAAGTGGTCGAGCATCTCCCTCCATACCGGTAAGCAGGCAATGGCCTGTTCGTCACGACTTCCGAATCCCGTCATGATGCTCTTCGGGCGTATCCGATAGAAGTAGGTATCGTGCTTGCAGAAAGCAATGCGGCTCAACTTTTGGGCTAGCATGAAGTTCCACAACTCATCCTCGTGCAGCACACCTTCACGGAAAAAAAGCCTGTGATGCAACAAGAAGTCGCGCCTGACAAAGCGGTTCCAGGCTGTCACGGGAATGCCGTGCTTCCCACCACGCATGAGGATTGTCCTAGCTATCCACGCTGGATTGTTTGCATAATCGGGGAATGGCTTCTCCATCGTAAAGGCCTTCTCATAGCCTTTCCAGTTCGTCTTGGCTCCTGCAACAATCATTTCCGCCTCGGGATGCTTGCCCGCCACCTCCATGAAATGTCGCAAAGCATCAGGCGTAATGGTGTCGTCGCTGTCGACGAACAACACATACTTTCCGCTGGCATTCTCAATGCCAGTGTTGCGAGCAGCCGAAAGTCCCCTGTTATGCTCGTGCCTAATAATGCGGAAGAGTATGTCACCCCCGTAAAGGCTCAGGAAATCCTCAACCAGCACCATGCTGTCGTCCGTCCCACAATCGTCCACAAGGAGGCACTCTACGCCCTGTGTCAATGTCTGATCTGCAATGGAAGCCAGGCATTCAGTCACGTATTCCCTGACATTGAAGACAGGAACAATGAAAGAAACTAATGTTTCCGCCATGAGGAAAAGAGCTTTCTCAGCAGGCCGCGCTTCGTCTTAAGCGCCTCAGCCTGTCCGTCATTCCTGATGCACGACAGGGCAAACATCTTCTGGGCAAAGAGAGTTTCATCATGCGTGTCTTGTGCCAGCCAGTACATATCTTCAATTCGTTCATGGATGTACTTCCTTAACATATCCTTGAAATCTTCCGGTGCATCCCAAAGGCGTTTGTCCTGGCAAAGCATCTGCACGATACCCCAGACACCCTTGAACCTTTTCGACATATCTCCAGTCTTTGTGACAATAGACCCTGCCCTGATTCGGCGGGCAAGGAATGGTTGACCCACAATCATCGCACGTTCTGCGAAGCGAAGGCTGAGGGGCGCCATGTAATTGTCCTCGTGCAAAAGACCCTCGGGATAGGAGAGATTGTAGTTCGTGAGTGAACTTAAAAGGTAGAACCTCGTTTGCTGTGTGGCGAAGAAACGCCCGTTTCTCTCCAGTTCGGTGAACAGTTCCGTCCCGCTGAGCACGGTGTCCTTAAGCGGAGGATATACCCTGTGGTACTCCTCTTCTGCCTTCACGCGGCGGGCCAGCTCGCCTCCCTTGCCGTCGGAGAACAGCCTACAGGCAAAGATGAGCTGGTCAAGACGGTTCTCTTCCGCAAGAAGAACCATCTCGAGGATGGCGTTATCGTAGTTCAGCATGTCGTCCGAGTCGAGGAAATAAATGTACTTGCCAGTCGCGCAGTTCATGCCAGAGTTTCGTGCAGCAGACAATCCGCCGTTCTCTCGGTCGACAATCTTTATGCTGAAGAAATCATCAGACTTCTGAGCATATTGTTTCAGTATAGACGGCGAGTTATCGGTGGAACCATCATTGACGCAGATGATCTCAATGTTTCTATAGGATTGAGTCAAAATGCTGTCCAGGCATTCGCCTATATATTTTTCGTCATTATAAACGGGAACAACGACGGAAACCAACGGCGTATGTTGCTTCAGAACTCTTGCATAGTCTCCTTTTATGCCAGCTAATACCTCCTCTCGCTGGAAGATTTCTCCTGCTCCATAATACAGGAAACGAAGACGACGCAAACGTAATTTTTCAAGATTATTGGTTTCTGCTATCTCGCAAACTTGCGCCATTCCCGAAAGCATGTCGCGTGCCTTTTGGTAATTGTTAGCAAGCCAGTCTGTTTTTTCCCATCCGTTTCCACCAAGATAAGTGTATGTCGGACGGTGAAGCTTGTAGAAAGAACCGGCAAGCGAGAGTGCACGCACAAAGAAAGGTGGGTCTTCGAACTGACGTACGAGAGGAAATCGCAGATGATGCTCTTCTATGAAGTTGCGGTTGTAGATAAAGCGCGTGTAGCCATAATCAAACTGATAGTCCTTGAAAGACATCATGCCGTCCTTCGCAAAATTATAGCCCTCGTAGTCGCCGATATGCTTTCTCTTCACTACTCGTCCCCTTCGATTGATAATCGTCATACTGCCTCCGCAAATCTTGACATCGTGACGAATAGCATTCTCGTACATCACCTGCAAAGTATCATCCGTGGGGTAGAAGTCATCAGGGTCCATAAAAGCAACCCATTCACCAGTGGCCATATTCAACCCGACATTCCTTGCAGCAGCTGCACCTTGGTTTTCCTGATGCACCACCTTGAAGCGGCTGTCCTTTGCAGCATAATCATCAAGAATTCTTCCCGAGGCATCTGTCGAACCATCATCAACACACAGGAATTCTAATTCTTTAAGTGTTTGTGACATTAGCGAGTTCAGACACTTCTTGATGTATCGGTCGACATTGTACGTCGGGACGATTACCGATACGAGCGGAATGCTATTATTCATATTGTTGTTATTGGAGAATAAGGGTTAATAGTAAAAGGAAAACAAGCACAGAGATGGCTATCGCAGCTACATTAAACAGTTTCTTGTATTTTTTGTGCTTACTCGACTCCCAATCTGCCTCCTGTTGAAGTTGTTGGATTTTCTCTTCCTGAATGTGAATTATACCTAAATAATGGTTTTCTATTTCATGTAGTTCTTTTTCTTTTTCTGTTTCGTATTCTTTCTTTTGTGCCTCTTCTTTCTTGTGGAGAAAGAAAGTCATGTAAATGGCTTTCAGTTCTTCTTCATTGGGTATGCTGGTAAGTTCGGAATCTTTTAGCCATGTGTTGTAGAAGTTAAGATTCTTTCCGTAAGAGTTGTCAATCATCTTCACTGGCAGACCTAAAAGTAATCGTAAGATGACAACATGCAGTCGTGTAGAGCAAATGTCTTTGTACGACGAGGCAAATTCAACTCCTTCTTTAATCAGCTTGGGAAAAAACTTATGGATAAAGAAGGTGTCAGCCTCTTCTTTTTTATGGGTCAGGATAAATTGAGAAGCCAGAACTCCAGATTCCTGCATTTGCGGCCAGTCGGACAAGGAATAACTAAGGTATTTGTTTGCCAATTGCGGTTCTTTCATTTCCTTGTCATCGCGAAGCAGAAGAAGACTTTTCTGGGAAGTTTCTGTCATATCTGCCATAAGTTCTTTTGTGTTGATGCAGAAAGCCATGTCAGGCAGAGTCAGCAGATATCCCGTGAAGTTCTGTTCTTTTAGTAACTCTGCCGAGTGTGTGTCACGAACACAAATAGTAAGGTGGCGATGCATGTTCATCGTTTTCACATCTTGCGCAAAGACAACGTCTGAATCATAATGGATTGTCTGTGGAAGGACAATGATATGGTTTTCGGGATATCGTTGAATGACCTGAAGACGGAATTCCTGATGTTGACGCCAGATGTCACCAAAGTTTCCGCCACCATGTAAAAAGATGGTTACGTCCTTAGGTAAAGGTCGAAAATTAAAGGTCTCTTTGCTATGCCTGCCAAGACATTTTCCAGGTAGATTCTTTAGGAATTCCTCAGTTCCTAACCATATAAGTATGTCGCCGATGTTACTATGATAAGGTAAATCCAAGTAGATATAATCGCCTTTTACCGACGGTGCAAGCGTTGTCTTTATTAAATCTCCTAATTGTGTGCAGATGTTGTTAGCTGTTGTTTCCATGCTAAGTTGTTTGTTTGGTACAAAGATACATAATTTTCATAGACAAGGCATATATTGAATGCTTTTATTTGCTTATTATTGTTTTTTTTTCTATCTTTGTGCTGTAAAAAGTGATGATTTGAAAAAGATAGCTGTCCTCACAATGGTTCGCAACGATGAATTCTTCCTGCGCAAGTGGGTAGAATACTATGGACGTGAACTCGGACAGGAGAATCTGTATATCTACTATGACGGTGTAGACCAAGGTATTGATGATTTCTGTCAAGGGACGAATGCATTTGTGCATCCTAAAATAGGCACTCAGGTGGTTGCTGCTGAAAAGGGACGTATGAAGTTCCTCTCAGAGAAGGCTGCAGAACTTTTTGCCAAAGGATATGACTTGGTTATCGGAGTTGATGCTGATGAATATATCGTAGTTGACCCTAGACTTGGCATAGGTCTTAGGGAGTTCTTGTCTAAAAAAGATATAGATGTGTGTCTTTCTCCCTTGGGGCTTGACTTCGGTCAGAAAATTGACGAAGAAGGTGACTTATCCTTTGAAGAGACATTTCTCTCTCAAAGACATTATGCTCAGATAGGAACTCGCTATACGAAGCCGTCTATCATAGCTAAACCCTGCCGATGGGGGAGCGGTTTCCATCGCGTCAAAGGCCACAACTTCCACATCGCCCCCGACCTCTACCTCCTCCACTTCGGATATGCGGACAGCAAAATTCTGGAAGAAAGACTTGGTGATGCTGACCGTGTGGCTCAAGGTTGGAAGAACCACATCTACAAGCGCAGCCGCACCATCAAGTATGCTACGGAAAAGAAGGCGCGTTACTTCGACCGATGGACTCGGTTTGCCCGCATCTGCCAGACGTGGTGCCGTCCACCTTACGCCCTTAATAAACCTGCAATGTTTGAGATGAGGATTGTCGTCAGGATTCCTGACAGATTCGATAATGTGCTCTGAAAAAGTACAGGCAATTCGCTTATCTCTGTTTTCTTTTCTTCTCCAGATAATGTTCGAAGGGAGCAAGAAAACGCTTTTCCCAAAGCAGTCTTTTGTCTTCCGGAGCATTTTCGTAAACCTTTTGTGCCGCTTCGATGCTGAGTTCCAGATGCAGTGCCTGCTTTTCTGAGTCTGAGGAAAGCAGGAAACTTTTCGGGTTTGGATAGTAATAATAAAGTGGCAAGCCAAGAATCACGCAACGCCCCACGTGCAGCAGCACCTCGCTCCACCACGGGAAATCCTCAAAGCGGATGCCCACTATGAAGGGTATTGTCTTGACGAGCGACGTGCGGTACATCCTGAAGCAGGGTTGGCAGTGCTTTATCGCAAAGCGTCGGTCGATGTCGCGGGGGTGGGAGTATTCGGTGGCGAAGTCAAAGACGTTGTCCGTCGTAACGTATTTTGTTTTGCCATATTTCTTGAAGCGGGGCTTGCTGTCGGGCAGGTGCAGGAAATGCCTGACCTTGTTCGCCGTGCGATAGAAATGGTGATAAGTGAAGGTGACCATGTCGGCGGCTGCCTTTTCGGCTGCCTGAAGGCACAGTTCCATCAGTTGAGGATGGAAGAAGTCGTCGGGGTCGAGGAACAGCACGTACTGCCCAGATGCCTGTTCCATGCCGAGGTTCCTGGCTGCCGACACGCCTTGATTCGTCTGATGGAAAACCTTGAAGCGGCTGTCTCGGGCAGCGTAGTCGTCGGCTATGGCACCGCAGGAGTCGGGGCTTCCATCGTCGACGAGGATGGCTTCCCAGCTCTCATGTGTCTGAGCAAGCAGGCTGTCCAGTGCCCGCCGCAGGTACTTCTCTACATTATATATAGGTATGATGACGGAGATGTCGTGTGCCATGCTTATAGTCTTGCTTCTTTCTTCCTGAGTTTCTGCTCGAATGGAGCCAGGAAATGGCGTTCCCAAGTCTTTCGTTTCTGTGCCGGGGCATCTGCGTAGACACTTTTTGCTGCTTCGATTGCTTTCCTGAGACTTTCTATCTTGTGTTCCTGACTGGTAGAGAGGATGTCGCTCGAAGGGTTGGGAGAGTAGAAGTAGAGGGGAAGGTTCAGTATGGTGCAACGTCCCACTCTGAGCAGCACTTCGCTCCACCACGGGAAGTCTTCGTAGATGATGCCTGGGATGAACTTGATGTCGCGCACCGCATACGTCTTGTACATGCAGCGCCAAGCCTGACAGTGCTTCACTGCCCAGCGCTCTTTGATGCCTTTGGGATGGGAATGTTCTGTGGCGTAGAGGAAGATGTCGTCTGTCGTGATGTATGGCGGCTCTTTGTAGAACTTGTAGTGCGGTTTGGGGGCATCGAGGTGCAGGAATTGCTTGACGAGTGCCATCGTGCGGTAAGAGCGGTCGTACGTAAAGCAGACCATGTCGGAGCCGTCTCTTTGCATTGCTTCCATGCAGAGCGTTATGAGTTGCGGATGCAGGAAGTCGTCGGCATCGAGGAAGAGGAGGAACTCTCCCGCAATGTGTTGCATTCCCAGATTTCGCGCGTCTGACTGGCCACTGTTCTGCTTGTGTATGACCTTGAAACGCGTGTCGCGTTGGGCATATTCCTGAGCGATGTGGCCACTGCTGTCCGTGCTGCCGTCGTCCACGAGGATGGCTTCCCAGTCCTTGCAGGTCTGCGAGAGAATGCTGTCAAGCGCCCTGCGAAGGTACGCCTCGGCATTGAAGATGGGTACGACGACAGATATCATGATGTGTTGTGGCTACTTTGTCAGCTCGAACTTATACCATCTGTTGTGCGACCAGAGCCATAGCTCGGGCTGACGGCAAATGTTCTGTTCGAGCATGTGCCAGAAGGCTCGTGAGAGCGGGAAGGGGCTGGCGCTCTCCTGCTCTGTGGGTTTCAGTTCCTTGAAGGTAAGCCTGTAGTGTCCCCTGGCAGTCTTTTCTACGTCGAGGTACACGAGTTCTGTGTTGACTTTCCGTGCCAGTTCTTCTGCGCCGGGTGCGTACCACGTCTGTTGGTTCAGGAATGTGACGAAGTCCTTCGCTTTCGTGTCGGGTCTTTGGTCGCTGATGAATCCGCAGAGGAACGGCTCGCCCAGTGCGTTCCAGCTGAGCATGGTGCGTACCGTCTGCTTCATTTCGATCTGTGTAGTCTGCCATCGGCTGCGTATCTCATGCATGAGGGAGGAAAAGTAGGCGTTTTCGATGTGCTTGTATATCTCGCCACCTTTCCTGGGCAGCCTGTAGCGAACGCTCACTTCCTGGTACCATTCCCAGCATCCCAGGTGGCCCAGGAGCATAAAGATGTTCTTTCCCTCGGATGCGATTCGCTCGGGCAGTTCGCAGTTGAGCACTTCCACGCGGCGTCGCATCTCCTGGTCCGAGATGTTGAGGCACTTGAAGGCTTCGATGAAGACGTCGCACAGGTTTCTGTAGAACGCCTTTTCTATGCGCTGAATCTCCCTTTTGCTCTTCTCGGGGAAGGAGCATGTGAGGTTTTCCCGGACCAGTCGCCGCCTATACCTTATTATATAATATATAATAGGGTAGGCTATGTCGCTCAGCAGATAGAGGAAGCCCAGGGGCAGTCCTGCCAGGAGTCGCATCAGGGGGTGTCGCTTCTTTGTTCCTTTCTTGCTCAATGCAGATTTGTTCTCAGTTCAGTTGCAAAGGTACTAAAAATAAATGAAGAATGGTGCCACAGGATTGAAGAATTATGGTCGTTTTGAGCAGAAAGGGACGAAAAAGGGTGTTTTATAAGGTCAGCAGGGCTGTCCGGTTGTGTCGGACAGCCCTGCTTGCTGCTACTCGAGCCAGGGCGTGAGGTAATCCACGAGCGGTCGGTCCCGGAGGGCCGCCTCGAGTTTGCGGAGCGCGCGCTGGTGCAACTTGGATGCTATGGTTCGGCTGATGCCCAAACGGTTCGCTATCTCCATGATATCCAGGCGTTTGCCGTTGAGTCCGTAGAACTGCGTGACGACCTGTTGCTCCCTGTTGCTGAGGCATTCCAAGGCTTTGTCGATGCGATAGCGTTGCGCCGTGTGCAGCAGGTCCTCCTCGTCGTCAGCCTGCTCCTGGAGCGGCTTGTCGGCCTCTGCTCCTGCAATTCTCTGCCGATGGATAGCGAGGAGCATCATCTTGCGGCACCAATGGCTGGCATACGTCGCGAAGGTGGAGCCTGTCTGCTCGTTGTAGCGCAAGGCGGCTTCGCACAGACCGAGCAGCCCCTCCTGCCGCAGGTCGTCCAGCTCCAGGTTGCAATCTTTCATGCGCCAGGCCATCGCGTAGGCCAGCGGCATGTGGCTGACGACGAGCAGGCGCAAGTCGTCGGTGAGTTCGCACAGGCGTTTGTTACACTTTTCGGGCAGTTGTCTTGCGAGGGCTGCCACCTCGTTTTGCTGAACATTTTGTCTCATTTTATTCGATGAAATGGGTTAAAATTGAAAATGAGACAGCCGGCTGTCCTTGACTTTTGAATTCGAAAGCAAAGGTACGGCCTTTTGTGCGGAGGAGGAAAGAATTGCAAGTCGTACAAGTATTTGTACAAGCCATGTAAACGAAGCGCTAATCAAGAGCAAGCGCGGCACGAATAAAAAGCAAGCGCAGCAGGTCGCGTTTATAGTCGTCGCCTGCTGCGCCAGAAATTGTCACGTGGATAAAACGAAATTATCACGTGGGTAAAATGAATTTATCACGTGGAATATTTAAAATATCACGTGGGTAAAATGAAATTATCACGTGGATCATTTGAAAACGACACGTGCGACGTTTGCAGTCACGACGTGCTGTCTGACAAATTCTTGATAATGAAAAGTTTGTCGTTCCTGCGGACTTTCGTCTCGAGCGGGATGCTGATGTGCCAGCCCTGCTGTGCCGTCTGGACGGGCTTGAGGTCGTAGCGAATCTCGCTCACCGTGGCTCGGAGGGCGCCAGTGGTGGGGCCGGTCACCAATATCTCATCGCCTACATTGAGCTCGCATGCCTCAATCTTGAACTCCGCAACCTGCAGCTTCGAGTAGTAGCGCACGGTGCGTCCGCAATAGACCTTGCGCTCCGTCGCCTTCGAACCATGGCAGTCGTTCCACTCAGCAATGGTCCGGCCCAGGTAATAGCCGTCCCAGAAGCCGCGGTTGAAGACCTTCGCCAGCCGCTCATCCCATTCGTCGAGCCTCTGCAGGAACGCCTCGCGGCCCTGTTCGGAGTCGGTCAGCGTGTCGATGGCCTCGCGATAACACCTCACGACGGTATCGACGTATTCCGGTCCGCGAGCCCGTCCCTCTATCTTGAACACGCGAACTCCGGCATCCAGCATCTTGTCGATGAAATGGATGGTTTTGAGGTCTTTCGGAGACATAATGTACTTATTCTCGATGTCGAGTTCAGTGCCAGTTTCCACGTCCTGCACCGTGTAGCGGCGACGGCAGAGCTGCATGCACTCGCCGCGGTTTGCAGAGCGACCCCAGTTGCTTTGGCTCAGGTAGCACTTGCCGCTGATGGCCATGCAGAGAGCACCGTGGCAGAACATCTCGATGCGCACCGGCTGACCGCTTGGCCCGCAGATGCTGTTTTGCTCGATGGAATCGTGGATTTTTGCAACTTGCTCCATGTTCAACTCTCGCGCCAGAACCACCACGTCAGCAAACTGAGCGTAGAACCGCAGCGCCTCGATGTTGCTGATGTTCAACTGCGTGCTCAGGTGCACCTCCTGTCCTATCTCGCGGCAGTAGAGCATCACCGCCACGTCGCTCGCAATGACTGCCGAGATGCCGGCGGCTTTCGCGGCGTCCAGGATGGAGCGCATCAACTCCAGGTCCTCCCCGTAGATGATGGTGTTGACGGTCAGGTAACTCTTGATGCCGAAGCGCCGCGTCTCCTCGGCAATCCGCTTGAGGTCGTCGATGGAGAACGTGCTGGCCGAGTGCGCACGCATGTTCAGGTTCTCGATACCAAAGTAGATGCTGTCGGCACCGGCTCTGATGGCAGCCGCCAAACACTCCGGCGAGCCCACCGGCGCCATGATTTCTATGTCTTGTTTCCTCATTTCGCCTGCAAAGTTACTACTTTTCCTGCAATGAGCAAATATTTTTCACTTTTCACTTCTCACTTTTCACTTTTTTGTCGTACCTTTGCAGCGCGGTTTGAGAAATCGCACATGCGAGGACAGGCTGCACCTCAGCAAAGAACATTATTCTCTGCTTTCGGTTTGCGCTGTCCTTGCAACACCAAAAACGAAATGTGGATAGATTTGGGCTGCTTGCAACCACAGAAAAAAATGCTAAAAGGAGGACACCACGGGACCCCTCATGCATTTGTGCCCGACTTCTTGCATGCTTTGGCAGCAAGACGCGATTACAGTCGCGGATCTTTCCCCATACATTATTAATTATATTAAAGGATTAATTTTACTATGGGTTATTTGTTTACATCGGAGTCTGTCTCCGAAGGCCATCCCGACAAGGTGGCCGATCAAATCAGCGATGCTGTGCTCGACAAACTGCTTGCCTTCGATTCCGATTCGAAGGTGGCGTGCGAAACTCTCGTCACGACAGGACAGGTGGTGCTGGCTGGAGAAATCAAGACGAAAGCATACGTCGACCTGCAGCGCATTGCCCGAGAGGTCATCAACCGCATTGGATACACCAAGAGCGAGTACATGTTCGAGGGCAACAGCTGCGGCGTGCTCTCTGCCATACACGAGCAGAGTGCCGACATCAACCGAGGCGTGGACAAAAGCGACCGCACCCTTCAAGGCGCCGGAGACCAGGGTATGATGTTCGGTTACGCTACTAACGAGACCGACAACTACATGCCTCTGAGCCTCGACCTCGCGCATCGTTTGCTCCTGACGCTCGCCGAGATACGCCGCGAGGGCAAGGTCATGAACTATCTCAGGCCGGATGCAAAGAGCCAGGTCACTATCGAGTATAGCGACGCAGGCGTGCCGCAACGCATCGACACCATCGTCGTGAGCACTCAGCACGACGAGTTCGACAGCGATGACGCCATGCAAAGTCGTATCGCTCGCGACGTCAAGGAAATCCTCGTGCCGCGCATGCTCCAGAGTGTTCGCTCGGAACGCATTCGCACGCTCTTCGCCGAGTCGGACAACATAAAGTATTACGTCAACCCGACAGGCAAGTTCGTCATCGGCGGACCGCACGGCGATACGGGCCTCACGGGACGCAAAATCATTGTCGACACCTACGGAGGAAAGGGCGCACACGGTGGCGGAGCATTCAGCGGAAAAGACCCTTCGAAGGTCGATCGCTCGGCTGCTTATGCCGCACGCCACATCGCGAAGAACATGGTGGCAGCAGGCGTGGCCGACGAAATGCTGGTGCAACTCAGTTATGCTATCGGTGTGGCAGAGCCCGTCAGCATCTACGTTGATACCTACGGCAAGAGTCACGTGGGCATGACCGACGGCGAGATTGCCCGCAAGATAAAGGACATCTTCTCGCTCACCCCGTATGCCATCGAACAGCGGCTCAAGTTGCGCAATCCCATCTACGAGGAAACCGCCGCTTACGGCCATATGGGACGGGAGCCGCGCATCGTCACGAAACGATTCGAGTCACTCTATCAGGACACGAAGGAAGTGACTGTCGAGCTCTTCACATGGGAGAAACTCGACTACGTGGAGCAGATAAAGGAGGCCTTCGGGCTTTAACGTCAAACGTCAATCATGGATATAAATACAAACAAGAAGATAGCCGTCTATTGTGCAAGCAGCACGCAGATAGACGACAGGTACTTTCAGGATGCACGCAAGCTTGGTCAACTCATGGCTGGGCAAGGCATAACATTGGTGAACGGGGCTGGCAACATGGGCCTCATGGCAGAGAGCGCTAATGGTTGTCTCGAGTGTGGAGGGCAGGCAATCGGTGTCATACCAACCTTCATGATACGCGAAGGCTGGTGCCACGACGGCATGACGGAGGTCATCGAGACTGCCGACATGCACGAACGTCAGGCAAGGATGGCGGAGATAACGGACGCCGGGATTTTCCTTCCGGGCGGTTGCGGCACCTTTGCAGAGCTGATGGAACTCATCGTGTGGAAGCAGTTGGGACTCTATCTCAAGCCCATCATCCTGCTCAACACCAAGGGATACTTCGACTCTATGCTCAACACGTTGCACCAGGCGATTGCCGAGAACTTCATGCGTCCCGTGCATGCTGACATCTGGCAGGTTGCGCCGACACCTGAAGCGGCACTCAAGATGGCACTTGAGACGCCGCTTTGGGACACAAGCATCCGTCGTTTTGCAAAGATTTAGCGACATTTAGCTCCCCGACGATGGAGCCCGGAGAAGCATGGATACGGTAGATTCTTTATCGCAGGAACAGCCTCAGGCTGCCGACACGCTCTGCCAGGCGGAGCCGCAGGACACGGTTGTCGATGAGTTGCTCAGTTTCGATGATTGCAACTTCTTCAGCGACGACTCTCTGCTTCACGCGGAGCAGCCCTACCGGCCCTACGGTTTTGGAGTGGAGGCGACGCCTTTCCGTCTGCGCCAGGATGCGTGGAGCGGGCTGTTGCTGCTTGTCTGCCTGTTGCTCGCCGCCAGCCTGGTGATGCGGCTCAGCAGGAAGTTCAAGGAGTTGCTGCGAGGCGTGTTCTTTCCCATACCTGGGAAGAAGGAGGAGCCCATCGTGGATGACCCGCTGCGCTACTCCACCAGGGTTGTTGCCGTCGTGCTTCTCTCGCTCACGGCTGCCGTGGTGACCTTCACCTACACCCAGCACGAGGTGGGTTTCTACCTGTTTCCCGAGACGCCCTACATCCTGCTTGGCGCCCTTTTCTTGCTTTGGATGGGCTATTTCCTGCTGAAGCGTATGATGTCGGGCTTCGTGAATTGGGTGTTCTTCCGGAGTGAAAAAATCTTTACAATGCACAGGGTCTATACGTTCATCTACGTGGCTGAGGCGTTGCTTTCGCTCATGCTTGCTCTGGTTGTTGCGTTTCTGCCGGTTCCTCATGACGAGGTGCTGATTTTGTCACTTTGTCTTGTCATTTTTGTCAAGACTGTATTACTTTTCAAGACATACCAGATATTTTTTCCGAAAATGTATGGCACTTTGCATTTAATTGTGTACTTTTGCACACTCGAAATCATGCCGTTGCTTGTTTTGTGGCAGGCTTTGGCATATATGGAGACTCTTTCGGTGATAAAACTTTAGCAGAAAAATTACGACAGACGATGATAAAGAAGATACTTATTTCCCAGCCGGAGCCGACGTCGGCTAACTCTCCGTACTATGAAATCGCGAAGCGTCATAATGTGGAGATTGTGTTCCGTCCGTTCATCAAGGTCGAGCCGTTGACTCCCAAGGAGTTTCGCGCTCAGAAGATTTCCATTCTGGAACATACGGCGATAGTCTTTACGTCGCGTCTCTCGATTGACAATTTCTTCCTTCTCGCCAAGGAGATGCGCATTCCCATCCCCGAGAACATGAAGTACTTCTGCATCACCGAGACCGTTGCACAGTACATACAGAAGTATGTGCAATACAGAAAGCGTAAAGTTTTCTATGGTTCCACCGGCAAGGTAGACGACCTGATTCCGCTGATGCTTAAGCATAAGTCGGAGCGCTACTTCATTCCCTTGAGCGATGTTCACAACCCTGTCTTCACGGAGCTGCTGGACAGCAAGAACATCATGCACTCCGACGCTGTCATGTATCGCACGGTGAGCAATGATTTCCAGGAGGGTGAGCCGTTCGACTACGACATGCTCATCTTCTTCAGCCCCAGCGGTGTGCAGTCGTTGAAGAAGAACTTTCCGAAGTTCAAGCAAGGCGACATCGTGATAGGCACCCTTGGTCCCACGACGGCGAAGGCGGTCCGCGATGCCGGTCTGCGCCTCGACATCGAGGCTCCCTCCCCTCAGTATCCCAGCATATCCTCGGCCATCGACGACCATCTGCGCAAGGCAAATGGCTGACGTCGCTCTCCACACGTTTCCGAAAGAGGAGCGTCTGTGCAGCCGCAAGGCTTTGGAGGAGCTCTTCGGCGGCGGTCGCCAGTCCGTTTCCGCCTTTCCTGTCCGTGCCGTCTTTATGCCCAACGAGGTCGGAACGGTGCGTGTGCTCGTCTCGGTCAGCAAGCGATACTTCAAGCGGGCGGTCAAGAGGAACCGCATCAAGCGACAGCTTCGCGAGGCGTACCGGCTGCAGAAGGACCTGCTCCAGCCGCTCGAGGGCGGGCTCGACATTGCCCTGCTCTGGACTTCCGACGAGATGCTGCCCTCGGAGAAGGTGCAGAGGAAGGTGCAGAACATACTGCAACGCATCCGTGAGAGCGTGGTCCTCAGTTCATAGTCCATAGTCCGTAGCCCATAGTTATAAGCCTGATGCTGACCAAACTGCTCATCTTGCCGATACGCTTCTACCAGCGTTTCATCTCCCCCCTGACGCCGCCATCGTGCCGATTCACGCCCACGTGCAGCCAGTATGCAGTCGAGGCGTTGCAGAAGTACGGCCCGCTGAAGGGGCTGTGGCTCGCCGTGAAGCGCCTGCTCAGGTGCCATCCCTGGGGCGGAAGCGGGTATGACCCGGTGCCGTAGCAAGTCATGATTCACAATTCGCAATTCATAATTCGCTGGTGCGGCAAGCCTGGTTTCCCGACACGGCACATGATGATTTCAAACGACCCACGTGATAAATTGATTTTACCCACGTGATATTTCAAATATTCCACGTGATAAATTGATTTTACCCACGTGATAAATTGATTTTACCCACGTGATGTTTTCCGACTTCCCACGCCCGACGATTCAGACAGATGCTCTACGTTGATTTCCATACCCACCAGGTTCCCGGCAGACAGGACGTTGTAGCCGTCGTAGACGGCCGCGACACCTGGGGCGTTCACCCGTGGCGGGCGGACGCGGAGTTCGTCGTCCCCGACCTCTCGACGCGGCTGGCCATCGGAGAGTGCGGCCTCGATGCCCTGCGCGGACCTGCGATGGAGGTGCAGGAGGCAGTCTTCGTCCGCCAAGTCAGGCTGAGCGAGGAACTGGGCAAACCGCTCATCATCCATTGCGTGAAGGCCCTCGACAGGCTGCTCCGCCTGCGTCGCGAGCACCCCTGCCAGCCCTGGATGCTCCACGGCTTCCGAGGCAAGCCCCAGCAACTGCGCTCGCTCATCGACGCGGGACTCTTCGTCGGCTTCGGCTACCAGCACAACGAGGAGAGCCTACGCATCTGTCCGGCCAGCAGGCTGTTGCTCGAAACAGACACCGACCACGTGCAAGATATCGCACATTTATATGAAAATGCGGCACGCGAAAGGGGGCTCGAGGTGACGGAACTGGCCAAAATGATGCTCGAAAACTATCGCACTTTCTTCCGAAAAGAGCCTAATCAGACTTAAAACGCAGTCCCGGTGTGTTAAAAAGGCTTATAAAGGGACTAATAATTCATAATTCATAATTCATAATTAAGAATTATTTCGTATCTTTGTGCGCAAAATTTAACACATCAAATCATGGACTTCAATAGAATTACCGCTGCCGAAGCAGCAGCCCTCGTCCAGAACGGACAGACAATCGGCCTGAGCGGCTTCACGCCCGCAGGCGTCGCAAAGTGTACAACGGCAGAGCTTGCCAAGAAGGCAGTCGCAGAACATGCTGCAGGACGACCCTTCAAAATCAGCATCTTCACAGGTGCCAGCACCGGACAAAGCTGCGACGGCGACCTCTCGAACGCACTCGCCATCGACTTCCGCGCACCCTACACCACCAATCCCGACTTCCGTAAGAACGTCAACCAGAACACCCTGAACTACTCCGATCTCAACCTCTCGAACATGGCAACCCAGATTCGTCAGGGATATCTCGGAGAGGTGAACTGGGCCATCATTGAGGCCTGCGCCCTGGAGAAAGTGGGAAACAAGGCACGCATCTACCTCACGGCAGCCGGAGGCATCAGCCCCACAGTCTGCCGACTCGCTACGGAAGGCATCATCATCGAGCTCAACGCATTCCACAGCCCCAACAGCAAAGGCATTCACGACGTGTATGAGATAGAAGACCACCCCTTCCGCACACCCATCATGATTACCAAAGCCAGCGACCGCATCGGCAAACCCTACGTCGAAGTGGACGCCGACCGCATCAAAGGCGTAGTGGAATGCAACGTCCCAGACGAGGCCCGCAGCTTCAAAGACCCAGACCCCATCACCACTCAGATAGGACAGAACGTGGCAGACTTCCTGCTGCTCAACCTCAAGAAGGGCCTCATCCCGAAGACCTTCCTCAACCTGCAAAGCGGCGTAGGCAGCGGTGCAAATGCCGTGCTCGGCGCCCTCGGACAGTGCCCAGAAGTGCCTAACTTCAACATATATACCGAGGTGTTGCAGGACGCACCAGTAGGCCTCATGAAGCAAGGCCGCGTCCTCTCGGCATCGGCATGCTCCCTGACAGTCACCAACGAGTGCCTGCTCGACATCTACGACAACATAGACTTCTTCAAGGACAAGCTCGTGCTGCGTCCCTCAGAGATAAGCAACTGCCCCGAAGTCATTGCACGACTGGGCGTCTGCGCCTTGAACACAGCCATCGAATGCGACCTCTACGGACACGTGAACAGCACAAAGATATGCGGCACAAAGATGATGAACGGCATCGGAGGCTCGGCAGACTTCGCTGCCAACGCTTATCTGACCATCTTCACATGCGGTTCCACCACCAAAGGCGGCGCGATATCAAGCATCGTTCCCTTCGCCAGCCACATCGACCACACCAACCACTACATCGACGCAGTCATTACAGAATACGGCGTGGCCGACCTTAGGCATAAGAGCGACATGCAGAAAGCACAGGAACTCATCAAGGTGGCACACCCCGACTACCGTCCCATGCTGCAGGACTACCTCAAGTTCGCAGAGAAACGCAGCGGCCATACACACCATGAACTGGCTGCCGCATTCGCCATGCACGACACCTTCCTGCGCAAGGGCGACATGCACCTCACCGACTTCTCAGAGTATATAAAGTAAGCTCCAACGCATCATTATACATAATGAACTACGAGTGGAGCTATAATCCGCCTTCCAATGCAGAGCTGAAGCTCGCGGGGGAGATGGCGGCAGAGCTGAAGATAAGCCCTGTCCTTGCCCGTGTGCTCATCACCCGAGGCATCGACAACGTGCCGGAAGCACGCAAGTTCTTCCGTCCCCAGCTGCCCGACCTGCACGACCCCTTCCTGTTTCAGGACATGCAGAAGGCTGTGACACGCCTCAACGAAGCACTCGGACGAAAGGAACGCATCCTGGTATACGGCGACTACGACGTAGACGGATGCACTGCCGTAGCATTAGTCTATCGCTTCCTTCAGCAGTTCTATAGCAACATCGACTACTATATCCCCGACCGCAACGAAGATGGTTACGGGGTATCACGAAAGGGAGTGGACTATGCTCAAGAGAGCGGCGTCGGCCTTGTTATCGTGCTTGATTGTGGCATCAAGGCAACCGAGGAAGTTGCCTACGCCAAGGAAAAAGGCATCGACTTCATCATCTGCGACCACCACGTGCCAGGCGACGAACTGCCTCCAGCCGTGGCTGTCCTCAATGCGAAACGTTTCGACAATACCTATCCATATGAGCATCTTTGCGGTTGCGGCGTGGGATTCAAACTGATGCAGGCTTTTGCCCTCAGCAACGGAATAGAGTTTTCAAGCCTCATACCCCTGCTCGACCTCTGCGCCATCAGTATCGCGGCAGACCTCGTGCCCATCATGGGAGAGAATCGCATCCTGGCATATCACGGCCTGCGACAGCTCAACAGTTCTCCCAGCACAGGCGTCAAAGCCTTGATGGAAATATGTGGACTGAAGAATAAGGAAATCTCGTTGGGCGACATCATATTCAAAATCGGTCCGCGCATCAATGCATCCGGACGAATGCAGACTGGCAACGAAGCCGTCGCCCTGCTCATCGAGAAGGATCCTAAAAAGGCAAAGATGCTGGCGGAGCAGATTAACGAGTACAACGAGCAGCGCAAAGACCTCGACAAGACAATGACGGAAGAGGCGAACCGCATCGTCAAGACACTGGAGCATCAACACGAACACAAGTCCATCGTCCTGTTCAACGAGGAGTGGCACCGTGGCATCATCGGCATCGTGGCGTCCCGCCTGACCGAAGTCTTCTATAAGCCAAGCGTGGTGCTCACTTGCAACGAGGACGGCATGGCGACCGGCTCTGCGCGAAGCGTCCCGGGTTTCGATGTGTACAAGGCTATCGAAAGCTGTGCCGACCTGCTCGTGAACTTCGGCGGTCACACTTATGCAGCGGGGCTTAGTTTGCCTGCGCAGAACATTCCCGAGTTCCGTCATCGCTTTGAAAGCTATGTGAAAGAGCACATTCAGCCTGAACAGGTGAATGCCGTCTTGTGCATTGATGCCGAGTTAGACTTCCGTGACATCAATCGCAGGATGGCGTCAGACATCAAGCGCTTTGCCCCTTACGGCCCGGACAACCAGAAGCCGCTCTTCTGCACGCATCAGGTTTATGACTACGGCACGAGCAAAGTCGTGGGTCGAGACCAGGAGCACATCAAGCTCGAACTGGTCGATTCGAAGAGCAACGTTGTGATGAACGGCATTGCTTTCGGGCAGAGTTCGCAAGCCAGATACATCAAGACGAAGCGCGCCTTTGACATCGTTTACCATATCGAAGAGAATAGTCACAAGCGCGGGGAAGTTCAGTTGCAGATTGAGGACATCAAGACAAGAGAGTGATGCTCGCTCTGTCTGCTCACCCGAAGGGCGAGAAGTGATTCATTACATTAGGAGAGATGGAGTATCGCTCAATCCTTCAGCAGAATTGGGGTTTCGATGACTTTCGCGGGATACAGCGCGAGGTCATCGAGAGCATTGGTGCTGGGCGCGACACGCTTGCCCTGATGCCGACCGGCGGCGGCAAGAGCATCACGTTTCAGGTGCCGGCACTTGCCATGAAGGGTGTCTGCATTGTCTTTACGCCGCTCATCTCGCTCATGAAGGACCAGGTGGAGGGCCTCAAGAAGCATGGCATCAAGGCTGCCTTCATCAATAGCCACATGGAGCACGAGGAGGTGCTGACGGTTTTGGAGAACAGCATCTTTGGTGCCTACAAGTTCCTGTACATCTCTCCCGAAAGGCTTTCGAGCCGAGTCTTCCTCGAGAAGTTGCGCCGCATAAAGGTGAGTTTCATCACGGTCGACGAGGCGCACTGCATTTGCCAGTGGGGTTACGACTTCCGTCCCTCGTACCTCGACATCGCGAAAATCAGGGAGTTCTTTCCCGACAGGCCTGTCTTGGCACTTACTGCGACAGCCACTCCCAGCGTCGTCGACGAGATACAGCGTGTGCTTTGCTTCGGCGAGCGGAACGTTTTGTCGATGAGTTTCGAGCGGAGGAACCTGTCGTATTTGGTGAGACGGGAGGACAACATCTTCGACGGCATGCTTCGCGAACTCGATTCAGTCTCGGGTTCATGCATTATATATGCGAGGAGCAGGAGGAAGTGCTACGAGCTGGCCAAGCAGTTGAACGACATGGGGTATGCTGCCACGTACTATCATGCGGGCTTGCCTGGGCTGAAGAAGAGCGAGCATCAGGAGCGTTGGCGACGTGACGAGATACGCATCATGGTGGCGACAAGCGCTTTTGGCATGGGCATCGACAAGCCTGATGTGCGTCTTGTGCTGCATGTCGACATCCCGGATTCCATTGAGGCTTACTTTCAGGAGGCAGGGCGAGCGGGTCGCGACGGTAAGCGCGCTTATGCCATTCTACTGACGGACGGCAAGGAGCGGCTGGTGTCGTCGCGCCGGCTGGCACAGCAATTTCCTACGCTCGACTATGTGCGCAACGTCTATGAACTGCTTTGCTGTTTCCTCGGCATTGCCATGGACGACGGCTTGTTCGTGACGCGTGAGTTGAACATCGACAGGTTTTGTGTGACCTATGGCTTTTTCCCGACGTCGCTCGTCGGGGCGCTCGACCTCTTGGACAAAGCTGGCTACATCGAGTTTCGCAGCGAGGACGATGCTTCCAGCAGGTTGAGGATTGATGTGTCGCGCGACGAGTTGCTCCGCGCCCTGTTCCCCTCCGAGGAGCGCCTCGTGCTGTCTGTGTTGCGTCGCTACGGAGGCGTCTTCGTGGACTACGTTTACATTGACGAGGACATACTGATGCGCGAGACGGGGCTTACTGCTGACAGCATCTACCAGACCTTTCTGCGTCTCTCCCAAATGCACCTCATTTCGTTCATTCCGCGCAAGCATTTGCCTTGCGTCACGTTCCGCACCCGTCGCATAGACAAGGAGGACATTGTCTTGCCGCACGGCATCTACGAGGAGAGACGGAGCCACTACGAGCGCCGCATCGAGGCGATGCTGCAATATGCGTATGCCGAGAGCACGGAGTGCCGCAGCCGCATGCTCTTGCGCTACTTTGGTGAGGAGGCGGAGCAGGACTGTGGGTGTTGCGATGTCTGCCTTCGCAAGGGTGCGCAGCCGCAGCCGGAGGATGAGAAGGAGGCTTTGAGGCGGCACATCCTGACTCAGTTGCAGGAGTCGCCTCGCAGGGTGTATGAGCTCGACCTTGCCGGCATGGATGCCAGTTTGCTTGAGGGCGTCATCGACCGTATGCGCTCTGATGGTGAGATTATCCTGGACGGTTCGGTGCTGAGGGCATGTTGAGGCTCTTTTTCAGCAACGGTTTCTGCGGACGTTGAGCAGGCTGTTCCAATTCGATTCGGTGGCAGTGTAGATGCCTGCGTCGTGGAGTGCTGTCCAGAGCGGGCGGTGGCAGTGGTCGGAGCAAATGCGTTTGTCCCTGATCCAAAGGTTTGTCAGGAAGATGATGTCCAGGTTCTTTTTGCCTTTGGCGAGCAGCAGGAACTCCCGCACGCTGTCCGTGTTGCCGTAGAAGATGGGGGCGAGCCGCACGATGAGGCGTCGCTCGTCCTCCCGGTCGCTGTTTGTCGTGTCGTCTTCCGACAGCCCGAGCCAGTTGCGCAAAAGTTGTCTGAGCACCAGTGCGGAGAGGAGCATGAGCAGTTTCCGGCGGGGGATGTCGAGGTAGAGGAGCCGGTGCATGAGGCTTTCGAAGTGGTCTTTCTGGTAGCAGAGGTCGGCAGGCAGGCTCATCAGGGCGTCGTCGATGGCATCCAACTGTCGTGTGATGGCGGGTTGCCACTCTTTGATGTCGCTCAGTTCGGCTTTGTGCAGGTTGCTCCAGAGTCGTCGCATCTGTTCTGCCTCGCTGCTCCGCAGGAGTTCCGGCCAGTAGGTGTCTGCGAACTCTCTGCCTCGCTTTTTGCTGCCCAGGGCGGTGAGTGTGTGCCGCAGTTGCGGAGCGAGGGCCCGGATGTCGTTGTCTGCGTGCTGTCCCACCAGCCTGCGCAGTTCGCTGAGTTGTTCCTGAGTCTCCTTGCTGACGTCCCATCTGGCCAGCCTCATCACGATGTCGAGGTGCTCCAGGAGCGTCTGCTTGTTCATCCTGCCAGCGTTTCTGAGTTCTGCCAGCGCGACCTTCAGGCTGATGTCGAGTCGTCGGTCGTCTGGGCTGACGTCCATGAGCGGTGCGCCTGTCCAGTTCCAGTCTGTCCAGACGCAGGCCGGGGTGTCGTTCGGGATGTCCGGGGTAGGGTAGTCGCCCGTGATGCCGACGGTGTAGCAGAGTCCTTCGGGCGACGTCTCCTCGAGTTGTCCCACGAGCACCGACGTGCTGTCGTGCCGCATCATGGCGAGCACGTGTTCCAGGTCGAATCGGCTCACCACTCCCCGATACTGCGTGCCGATGAGCGCACGCACGATGATGCCGAAGTCGTGCGTGTGTTCCGTGACGAGGAGCACCTCGGGTTTCTGCTCCTCCAAGGCCGCCATCACGGCCAGTATGTTGTCCTGTTCGCAAGCGTATCTCACGCCGGTAACTTGAATAAGTGTCTTCATGGCAATCGATGTCGCAGGGTGAGTTTGAAAACGTCACGTGGGTAAAATGAAAATATCACGTGGAATATTTCAAATATCACGTGGGTAAAATCAATTTATCACGTGGGTCGTTTGTAATCATTAAACAGTAAATAGTAGATAGTCAAATCGTAAATAATCTATATGTCCCTCATGATCATGATGACGCGGTATGCGGCGCGGAACTCGCTCTTAGCCAGTCGGCCCCCGTCAGCCAGCTGATAATTGGGGTTTTCGGTGCTGAGGAGCAGGAACGGAGAGTTGGGCCCCGGGTCTTCCACCATTTTAACCATGAGCCTGCCGTCAGTCGTCTGGACCAAGTAAGGCACCCCCCTTCGGAAAGCTTCGTACCTGCCCAAGGCCTCGCCTACGCCCACGTAGTCTCCGTCCTGAATGCGTGGCAGCATACTATCCCCGTGACACTGGAAGACGTACCTCACGTCCTTGCGCGGCATCTGCAGCGGTATCAGCCCCTCGCGCGTGTCTGGCTGAGGCTCGTCGCCCAGCGAGGGTTGCAGTCCCGACACGAAATGTGCAGCGCTTCGGCTGCCCTGGACGCTGTCCGCAGGCCGCTCCTCCACCCGCTGCAGCGTGTCGGCAGCAGGCCCCAGGCGCATCACCTCGTCGTCCTCGTCATCCTCGTCGGGCAGCGGCATCGCACCTCCCGAGAGGGGCACACTCGCTCCGCGCAGCCACTCCTCGTCCACCTGCGGGAAGCGCGCCATGATGGCCTCGATGCCCTTGCGGGGGATGTGGTCGCGATAAACCCAGTTGTTCACAGCCTGCGGCGTGACGCCGATCATGTCGGCCAAGTGCGAGCGGTTGCGGCAGAAACGCTCCACCAGTACTCCTATCTTTTCTTCTATTGTCATAACCTTTTGTTTTAATTTCGAATACAAAGGTAACACAAAAACACAAAACTCGCAAGAAAATCGCGTAAAAAATTAAACAAAAGGTGCGAAGACGAATGAAATAAAACAAAAAGGTGCAGAAAACAACCGGCAGATTTGCGTCGGAAAGTATTTTTTGCTACCTTTGCAGTGCAAGTATCGCATCATGGAGAAGAAAAGAAAAGTAGTCGGGGTGGGCGAGACGGTGCTCGACATCCTGTTCCGCGGCGGGCAGCCACAGGCAGCAGTGCACGGCGGAAGCAGCTTCAACAGCATCATCAGCGTCGGGCGAGCCGGGGTGCCCTGCACATTCGTGGGTTATTCGGGAGCCGACATCGTGGGCGAGCAAACCATACGCTTCCTGCAAGAGAATGGTGTGGACACTGCCCATTTCCAGGTCCGAACCGGCGAAAAGAGTGCCCTGAGCCTCGCGTTTATCGCCGACAATGGCGATGCCAACTACCTCTTCTACAAGGAGCCTCCGCATGTGTCGGACACTTGGACTCTGCCCCAGATGTCCCACGGCGACGTCCTTCTCTACGGATCATACTACGCAGCGTGCGCCGGAATGCGTCCACTCGTCAGCCAAGTGCTCCAGCGCGCCTCGGATGCCAAAGCCATCACCTACTACGACATCAACTTCCGGCGCAGCCATCAGGACGAACTCGACTCGCTCCTGCCCGTCATACAGCAGAACCTGCGGCTCAGCACGATAGTACGCGGCAGCGCAGACGACTTTGATGTCATGTTCTCCTCGCGCGACGCGCGCGTAATATATAATAGGTATATAGCCGAACATTGCAAGTTCTTCATCTGCACGTCGGGCGCCGACCGCATCACCATCTGCACCCCAACCGGCTGTCACGACTTCCTGGCTCCGACCATCGACGACATCGTGAGCACCGTGGGAGCAGGCGACAGCTTCAATGCCGGCTTTGCATGCGCACTCATCTGGAGGGGCATCATGCCAGAAGACATTCCCCACCTCGGGCACGACGACTGGCAACGGCTGGTCGCCACCGCTTGCAAATTTGCCGGCGAAACTTGCCGCAGCACCGAGAACTACATCTCTGCCGACAGTTCCCTTCGTATTAAGTAAAATCATCACACACATCATAACCCATGAAAAAACTCACCTCTCTAATCCTCTTCGCATTCGCACTCAGCATTTGTGGCGAAGATAAACTGGAAGGATTCCTCTACGAACAAGCCTCTGCACCTGACGGCAACGAGTGGCAAAGCCCGGAGCGTCTGGCGCTGAACAAGCTTCAGCCGCGTGCCCACACCTTTCCCTTCGCCAGTGCCGACGAGGCACGGCAGGTCTTGCCCGACGGCAGCAAGTATTTCCTAAGCCTCGACGGAACATGGAAATTCCATTGGTGCCCGACTCCCGAACAACGTCCCGAAGAGTTTGCAGACCCGTCGTACGATGTGTCGGGATGGGATGAGATAAAGGTGCCAGGCTGCTGGAACGTGCAAGGTCTCGGGGCACATGGTGAAATGAAATACGGCGTGCCAATCTACGTCAATCAGCCCGTCATCTTCTATCACGAGGTGAAGCCGGACGACTGGCGTGACGGCGTGATGCGCGAACCGAAGGACAAGCGCTGGACAACCTACGCGTATCGCAACGAAGTGGGTTCCTACCGACGCACCTTCACTGTGCCCGCCGACTGGCAAGGCAGGCAAATCATCATCAACTTCGACGGCGTGGACAGCTTCTTCTACCTTTGGATAAACGGACATTACGTGGGCTTCAGCAAGAACAGCCGAAACACGGCAAGCTTCGACATCAGTTCCTTCATCCAAGACGGCGAGAACAGTGTCGCTGTGGAAGTCTACAGAAATAGCGACGGCTCGTTCCTCGAGGCCCAAGATATGTTCCGCTTGCCCGGCATCTTCCGCAGCACATATCTCACGGCGTTCCCGAAGGTTCAGATAAGCGACCTGGCAGTGATGCAAACGCAATTAAACAAGGAGAAAGCCGTCATCGTGCTGTATAGAAGGCTCAGCAACCTCAGCCGAAAAGCACAGAAAGGGCTGACGGTCACCTATAACATCTACCCTGTAGAGCTTTATTCTGACAGGACAGGCGAGTCGGTCAAGCAGTTTACGGTTGATTCCGAGCCATTGAAGAAAGGCGAGGCAAGGAATTGGCTGATGCGTTTCGAAGTGGAGAATCCGCTGCTCTGGAGTGCTGAAAAGCCCAACAGATATGTCCTCGTGGCTGAACTCAAAGACAAGAAAGGCCGCCTCCTGGACTGCACATCGACCTACTTCGGCATCCGAACCGTCGAGATTCGCGAGACGAAAGCCGAGGAGGACGAGTTTAAGTTGGCTGGCAGATACTTCTACATCAACGGAAAACCCGTGAAGCTGAAGGGCGTGAACCGGCATGAGACGAATCCTACGACAGGTCACGCCATCACCCGCGAGCAGATGAAAGAGGAGGTGATGCTCATGAAGCGAGGCAACATCAACCACGTCCGTCTCTCTCACTACAGCAACGATCCGTACTTCTATTACCTTGCAGACAAGTACGGCCTGTACCTCGAGGACGAGGCAAACATTGAAAGTCATGAATACTACTATGGCGAGGCGAGTCTTTCCCATCCCGTGGAATGGCGGGCAGCCCATGTGGCGAGGGTGATGGAGGCAGTCAGGGCGCACGTGAACCATCCCAGCATCGTCATCTGGAGCCTGGGTAATGAGGCAGGACCGGGTGCCAACTTTGTTGCAGCCTACAGGGCCATCAAGGATTTCGACACGTCGCGTCCGGTGCAGTACGAGCGTAACAACGACATCGTGGACATGGGTTCGAACCAATATCCCTCGGTTGATTGGGTTCGACAGGCAGTCAAGGGCACCAGCACAGGCATTAAATATCCCTATCACATCTCGGAGTATGCGCACTCCATGGGCAATTCCATGGGCAATCTTATTGACTATTGGAAGGCGATAGAGAGCACGAACTTCTTCTGCGGCGCTGCCATCTGGGACTGGGTTGACCAGGCTATCGACACATATAGGGCTGACGACGGAACGAAGTACATGGGTTATGGCGGCGACCACGGCGACTGGCCCAACGACGGCATGTTCTGCATGAACGGCATCATGCTGCCCGACCTCACGCCCAAACCTCAGTACTTCGAGGTGAAGAAGGTCTATCAGAATGTCGGCGTGTCGCTGAACGAGTTCAAGGAGGTTGAGGGAAAGAAGCAAGCTACCTTCACCATCTTCAACAAGAACTACTTCGAGCCAATCACTTCCGATACGTACGACATTGTGGCGTGCCTCGTCAAGGACGGAATTGTGACGCAGGAGATACCCTGCTCCCTGCCGGAGGACGTGCTGCCGCGAATGGATGCGAGCATCGTCTGTCCTGTGGAGATGGACGAACCAGGCGAGTACTTCCTGAATGTGGAGTTCCGCTTGAAGAGGGACATGCCGTGGGCCAAGAAGGGCTACGTGCAGATGGCCGAGCAGTTGACGCTCGCCGACATCAGCAAGTACACTGAGATGCCTTCCTATAAGAAAGGCGGTCTGAAGTTCGAGAACAAGGGCAGCAAGTTCGTCGTGGGCGGCAAGGACTTCTCGGTCACCTTCGACAACGAGACCGGCAGCCTGTGCGCGATGCAGTGCGGAGGCAAGGTCGTCTTCGAGAACTCCCCGCTGCTGCTGTCGGCGTTCCGTGCTCCTGTGGATAACGACAACTGGGCCAGGGACCAATGGTTCAAGCATGGACTGTACGACTTGCAGCACAAGGTTGTGGGGGAGCCTGACGTCATCAGGAATCAGGAAGGGCCGGTAGTCATCACCTACACCGTCGTGAGCCAAGCTAAGGGCAGGGGCGACGCCAAGCATCGCCCGGGGAAAGCCGGACAGCCCTACGAGTCGGTTGCCGATGCGACTGGCGAGGGCGAGACAGTAAGCTTCACGACAAGGCAGACCTACAAAGTCTATCCCGACGGTTCGGTAGTCCTGGCGAGCAGCATCGTCACGAGTGATCCCGATTTGCCGCTGCCCAGGTTGGGTTACGAGATAAGGATGCCCAGCCGATTCGACCAGTATAGTTACTACGGACGGGGTCCCCTGAACAACTACAACGACCGCAAGACGGGCTCATTCATCGGGCTGTACCGGAGCACTGTGGCAGAGCAGTTCGTGCCCTTCCCCAAGCCTCAGAGCATGGGAAACCGCGAGGACGTGCTTTGGTGCGCATTGCAAGACGGCAGCGGCGACGGCCTGCAGTTTATCTGCGGATACGGCACGATGAGCACCTCGGCATTGCCCTGGAGCGCACTGCAAATGACGAAGGCACAGCATCCGCACGAACTTCCGGCTTCCGACGGCACCTACCTCCACCTCGACTGCGCGGTGAACGGCCTGGGCGGCAACAGTTGCGGACAGGGCGGACCGTTGAGGAAAGACCGAGTCCTCGGCGCCCTCCACCATATGATGCTCATCATCCGTCCGGCCTCTGCCAGCGACGACCTCTCGGCTCGCGCAAAGGTGGACGGCGCAACGCTCTTCCCGCTCGTCATCCTCCGCGACAAAGTCGGCAAAGTCACCATTGTAGGCGACCCGACGACCTACCTCGAGCACCTGCCCATCTGCTATCGTATAGGCAAAGGCAAGCAGCAGAAATACACCGGGCCCTTCGACTTGCGCGACGGCGGAACGGTCTATGCAAGCTATGAAAGCGACAGCAAACGGACGACCTCGGCAACCTTCGAGCGCATCGAGAATGTGCCCGTGACCGTCGTTTACGCAAGTAGCGAGGAAGGACCGGGCAGAGAGTACGCCAGGAACCTTGTGGACGGCGACCCGAACACCATTTGGCACACGATGTACAGCATCACCGTGCCGAAGTACCCGCACTGGGTCGACTTCGACTGCGGCGAGGAGAAACTCATAAAAGGCTTCGTCTATTTGCCTCGACAAGACGGCAGTCCTAACGGCAGCATCAAGTCGTACAAAGTGCAACTCAGTGCCGACGGACAGACCTGGACTGACCCCGTCAGCGAAGGCAACTTCGATGGCTCGTCGAAAGAAAAGAAAGTGATGCTCGCCGAGCCGCAGCGGGCCCGCTATCTCCGCTTCACTGCACTCAGCAGCCAGAACGGCGCAGACTTCGCTTCAGGAGCCGAATTCAGCGTCCTCGCCGAGTAAGGTCTGGAAACATCACGTGGAGACCCCCTAACCCCCTTTAGGGGGAATTTCAAACATCACGTGAAGACCCCCTAACCCCCTTTAGGGGGAATTTCAAACATCACGTGGAGACCCCCTAACCCCCTTTAGGGGGAATTATAAACATCACGTGGGTAAAATGAAAATATCACGTGGAATATTTCAAATATCACGTGGGTAAAATTGATTTATCACGTGGGTAAATTTCAAACCTCACGTGCAGTGTCCTTTTTCGCGGCTCGCTGGAGTCCTTTTCGATGCCAGCGTACTCAAAAATTAAAAAATGTTGTTTTTTGCAGAAATTTGCGCCTCATTGGTCAATATTCTCGGCAAAAAGTATTATCTTTGCACGATAAATATGCCTTAAAAGGAAACTAAAACGAGCATGAGCACAGTAACCGTCAGCCAAGTCAGCACAGCGAAAGAGATGCGGGCATTCGTCCGCTTCAACTACTTGCTGTATAAGGACTGCGAGTACGCCGTGCCCGACTTGCTCGAAGACACGCTCGACACGCTCGATGCACGCTCCAATCCAGCCTTCCGCTTCTGCCAGGCAGCCTATTTCCTGGCTCGCAGGGAAGGGCGCATCGTGGGGCGCGTGGCAGCAATCATCAATACACGAGCCAACGAGCGATGGGGCAGGAAAGACGTCCGCTTCGGGTGGATCGACTTCGTTAACGACATCGAAGTGAGTCGCGCACTACTCGACGCCGTAGAACATTGGGGGCGAGAACGCGGAATGCAAAGCATGGTGGGACCACTCGGCTTCACCGACCTCGACCCGGAAGGCATGCTCACCGAAGGCTTCGACCAGCTCTCGACACTCTGCACCATCTACAACTATCCCTACTACCCCGAGCACATGAAGCAACTCGGGCTCGAGAGGGAAACAGGCTGGGTAGAGCGGAAAGTATTCATTCCCAAGGAAGGACACGAAGCCAACAACGCCAGGTACTTCCGCGTGGCACAAATGGCCGAGCAGCGCTACGGCTTCCGCCTCCGCCACTTCCACAGCAAGAAAGAAATCCGCGAAGGCGGTTACATCGAAAAAGTGCTGGGAGTAATCAATCGCGCCTATGCCGACCTCTACGGCTACAGCGAGCTTGACGAGCAGCAGATGCACTGGTACGCAAAGCGCTTCCTCTTGATGCTCGACCGCCGCTTCCTCACTATCGTGGAAAACAAAGAAGGCGAAATCATCGGCGTCGGCGTATGCATGCCCAGCATGAGCCGCGCCGTGCAGAAAGCCAAAGGCAAGCTCTTCCCCTTCGGATGGCGGTATATCGCACAAGAACTCTGGCTCAAGAAGAAACATCAAATACTCGACATGCTGCTCGTAGGCGTGCTGCCCGAGTATCAAGACAAGGGCGCAAACGCACTCTTCTTTGCCGACCTCATCCCGCAAGGCATCGGACAAGGCTACGAATGGGCAGAGACACACCCCCAGCTCGAAGACAACATGGCCAGCCAAATGCAGTGGAAAAACCTCGACTGCAGCGTCCACAAGCGCAGAGCCGTGTTCCTGAAAAACCTTTCCTAAGCATTCCTGAGCAATCCAGGCATCCTTAGACAACAAAGACTATGATTTCAACACAATACGACGAAGGCAATATCCGACATCTCTCCGACATGGAGCACATCCGCACACGTCCCGGCATGTACATCGGACGACTGGGCGACGGCTCGCAAGCCGAGGATGGCATCTATGTACTGCTCAAAGAAGTAATCGACAACAGCATCGACGAGTTCAAGATGGGCGTGGGAAAACGCATCGAGGTGGACATAGAAGACAACCTCCGCATCACGGTGCGCGACTACGGACGAGGCATTCCGCTGGGCAAACTCGTTGAGGCCGTCTCCATGCTTAACACGGGAGGAAAGTACGACAGCAAGGCGTTCCAGAAAAGCGTCGGACTGAACGGCGTCGGACTCAAAGCAGTCAACGCACTCAGCACACGCTTCGAAGTGCAAAGCTTCCGCGACGGGCAGACACGTCGCGCCGTATTCAGCAAAGGCATACTGGACGAGGACGTCACCGAGGCGACTGCCGACGAGAACGGTACATGCGTCTTCTTCGAGCCCGATGCAAGTCTCTTCAAACACTACGCCTTCCGTGGCGAGTTCGTAGAGGTTATGCTGCGCAACTACACTTACCTCAACACGGGACTCACCATCATGTTCAACGGACGGCGTATCCTCTCGCGAGACGGACTCTCCGACCTGCTTTCCGACCGCATGGACTACGAGCCGCTCTACCCGATAGTGCACCTTAAGGGAGACGACATCGAGTTAGCTTTCACCCATACTAAGCAGAATGGTGAGGAGTACTACTCGTTCGTCAACGGACAGAACACCACGCTGGGCGGCACGCATCAGGCAGCTTTCAAGAAGTACATCGCTGAGGTCATCAAGGACTACAGTGGCAAGAACTATGAATATGCGGACATCAGAAACGGTATGGTCGCTGCTATCAGCATCAACATACAGGAGCCGATGTTCGAGAGCCAGACTAAGGTGAAGCTCGGCAGCACGATGACGGAGCCCAACGGAGGCATCTCGATAGACAAGTTCATTGGCGACTTCGTCAAGGAGCAAGTGGACAACTATCTGCACAAGAACACCGATGTGGCCGACGTCATCTTGCAGAAGGTCTCGGAGAGCGAGAAGCTCCGCAAGGAGATGGCTGGCGTGGCAAAGAAGGCGCGCGAGATGTCGAAGAAGGCAAGCCTGCATAACCGCAAGCTGAGAGACTGCAGGATTCATCTCAACGACTCCAAAGGCGACTTGCAGGAAGAGAGTAGCATCTTCATCACCGAGGGCGACTCTGCCAGCGGAAGCATCACCAAGAGCCGCGACGTCAATACGCAAGCGGTCTTCTCGCTGCGAGGAAAGCCGCTCAACTGCTACAAGCTCTCCAAGAAAGTCGTGTATGAGAACGAAGAGTTCAACCTCTTGCAGGCTGCCCTCAACATTGAGGACGGGCTTGAGGGGCTGCGATACAACAAGGTCATTGTGGCGACCGATGCCGACGACGATGGCATGCACATCCGCCTCTTGATGCTTACCTTCTTTCTCAAGTTCTTTCCGGAGCTCGTGAAGAAGGGGCACGTCTTCATTCTGCAGACGCCGCTTTTCCGTGTGCGAGGCAAGAAGACGAAGATTGGAAAAGCCAAGGTCGGCGCCATCGAGAAGGAGCTGGAGGCTCGCGAGAACGCTACAGAGGAGGCTGACTACAGCGACGGCAAGCGTCCACGCCACCTTAGCCTCTCGAAGGACTTCGTGACGCAGTACTGCTACTCGGAGGAGGAGCGCCAGCAAGCCATCGACGACCTCGGTCCGGAGCCTGAGATAACGCGCTTCAAAGGCTTGGGCGAAATCAGTCCCGAGGAGTTCCGCAACTTCATCGGCCCCGACATACGCCTCGACCAGGTGACTCTCCACAAGTCCGACCAGGTGGCTGAGCTGCTGGACTTCTACATGGGCGACAACACCATGGACCGCCAGAACTTCATCATCGACAACCTTGTCATCGAGGAGGACCTGGCCGAGGAAGAGGAGGTCGAAGCATGAGGGGGCCGGTCCTCTTCCCCGGGTCGTTCGATCCGTTTACCCTGGGGCATGCTGATATCGTGCGGCGGGCGCTGGAGCTGTTCGGCGAGGTGGTCATCGCGGTCGGCTGCAACGAGCAGAAGAGTGGCTGGATGCCCATCGAGGAGCGTATATTGTCTATAAGCATGCTGTACAAGGACGAGCCGCGCGTCAGGGTGGAGAGCTATTCGGGCCTGACGGTCGACTTTGCCAGGCATCAGGGCATCGGCGTCATCGTCCGCGGTGTACGCTCGACGGCCGACTTCGAGTACGAGATGCAGCTGGCCGACGTCAACCGCCGGCTCTCGGGCATCGAGACTGTCTTGCTGCCTGCCAGCCCTGAGCTGGCCAGCCTCAGCAGCTCCGTTGTCAGGGAGCTTGCGCACTTCGGGCACGACATTTCGCCCTTCCTCCCATAGCCTTTTTTGAGACGCACCACGTGACGACTGAAAACATCACGTGGGTAAAATGAAATTATCACGTGGAATATTTCAAATATCACGTGGGTAAAATGGATTTATCCCGTGGGTAAATTTTTTACATCCCGTGAAGACCCCCTAACTTCCCTCAGGGGGAATTGAAAGCACTACGAGCCACGTTCCTTGGATGCCTCAGCATCAAGTCGCGCTTTTTAGTGCGCAGACGGCCGTCACAGCGTGCCGTGTATGCCGTCGCAGGCTTTCTTGCGGGCAAACATGTTGTTTGTCGTGAAAAAAATAGCACCCTCTTACACTTTTTTAACAAATTTCTTTCAAAAATGAAGAAAAGTGAAAAAAAGTTTTGAGGCAATTTCAAAAACAAGTATCTTTGTGGGACGACGTGAGTTGAAAATCGACAAAACAACTATTATTAATTCCTTTTATTATTAACCTTAATTATCAATCTTATGAGAAAACGACTACTGAATCTGTGTTTGACTGCGCTGCTTAGCGTTGTCGGCACAGCTGCGTGGGCTCTCTCGGATGTGGGCGGAGTCTATCAGATTGGTTCGGCGGCTGACCTCGAAGAGTTCGCCGCACTCGTAAATGATGGTCAGGTCTATGCCAATGCCGAACTGACGGCAGACATCGACAGGGGCATTGGTGGTACAATGATTGGTACTGCAGACAACAAGTACCAAGGCTTCTTCGACGGCAAGGGGCACACCATCAAGATCAACATGTTCCCAGAGGAAGATACTGCAGGTCTCTTCCGCTACACGGGTTATCGTTGTGTCATCCAAAACCTGAAGGTGGAGGGTACCATCACAACAGGCAAAAAGTTTGCCGCAGCTATTGTTGGTGAGAACTGCGGTATCATCCGTGGTTGCTACGTTGACGTCACCATCAAGAGCAGCGTAGCAGGCGATGCCACTCACGGCAGTATCGTAGGTCGTGGCTTTGGTGGCACAACTGTCGAGAACTGTCTGGCAAAAATTACCATTCTGGGCGAAGGAACCCAAAACTGTGGCGGTGTCGTAGGCTGGGCTGAGAAGCGTACCAACATCGTGAACTGCTTGGCCATTACCGATGGCAGTACGCTCGACCTCTCCACAGGTCTCAGCTGCAACATCTCACGTAACCCAGGCAACCTGAAGGTCATCGACGTTGATACCTACAACGCAAATCCCTACGCCAACCGTCCTCAAGGTGCTTGCTACAACAACTACGTCACCAACCAGTGGGGCAACAACGTGGCTACAACCGTTGTGCCATACGAGGACTTGGCCGACGGACGCATCTGCTATCAGCTGAACAATGACCAGAGCCGCATCGCTTGGGTACAGACCATCGGCACCGACCCGTTCCCCGTGCCCGCAGCATTCGGCACAGGACGCGTCTATGCTTCCGGCAGCACCGACTGCCACGGCCTCACCGAAGAAGCACTCACCTACTCCAACAGCGGTAGCGACCAGGCTGCAAAGCACACCTTCGACAAGTACGGCGTCTGCACCACTTGCGGTTGCTTCGACTTCCACATGTTCGAGTTCGAAGATGAAACAAAGTTCGACAAGACCGACATGTCTGTCCTCGTAGGGTCTGTTACCGACATCGATAAGGTCGAAGGCTGGAACCGTATAGCAAACGGCTTCAGACTCAACATGAAGATGACCAGCGACATCGAGTACATCACCGAACCCGGAAAGTACATCTTTAATAATAGCGACTGGATCGACGGCAACTTCAACGGACAAGGCCACACCTTCACCATCGGCATGACCGACGTGGGCGATAGGGCTGCCCTCTTCCCAGAGATGACAGGTAACGTGGAAAACCTCATCGTTCACGGTTCTATCGAAACAAGCGGAACACGCTGGGGTTCTATAGTCGGTGAAGCACGTATGGCCTTGGTTCGTAACGTCTATTCCGACGTTGACATCACGTCTTCCAACGCAGGCGACAACACCGCCGGCGGCTTCTTCGGATGGATGGGTGATTTGGAAAAGACCGTAGAGAACTGTATCTATGCAGGCAACATCACTCTGCCAACTGGTGCTCCATTCGTTCGCGTCGGCGGCTTTGCTGGATGGGCAAATGCGAAGACATACTTCAAGAATTGTGCAGTCCTTGGTAACATCACCGGTGCAGGTGAC